>JBEBGH010000037.1:0-23696 GCA_040081565.1 Pirellulaceae bacterium | reverse complement strand
TACAAAGCTCACCGGGATGAGATGCCGGCGGACTTGCGGGCTCAGATTCCAGAAATCCAGCGTTTGCTTTCGGCATTGGCGATTCCAATTCTGGAAATGGACGGTTACGAAGCGGACGATATTTTGGCGACCATCGCCCGGATGACCAAAGAACGCAACGGACAATGTGTGTTGGTCACGAGCGACAAGGACTGTCGACAGCTCATCAATGACAATGTCGCGCTTTTGAATTTGCGCAAGGGACAGAAATACGGGGCTGAACATTTGGTAACGGATTGGGGAATTCGTCCAGATCAAGTGGTTGATTTTCAGGCCATGGTTGGCGACACAAGTGATAACGTTCCGGGCATACCGACGATCGGCCCCAAGACCGCTATGCAATTGCTGAACGAATTCGGCTCGTTGGAAAACGTTTTGGCGAGTGCGGAGAAAATAAAAGGGAAAAAAGGCGAGACGATTCGTGATGGTCGCGAGGTCGCCTTACTCAGTCAACAATTGGTGCGACTTGACGACAGCGTGCCGTTAGAGATTGATTGGCAGGCCGGACGGTTGGGAGGCATGGACGTTGACCAAGCGGTGGCGATTTGCGAAGAGGCAGGATTTCGTTCGCTTACCGAGCGGGTGCAAAAGCTGTCACCGATGGTCAAAACGGTCGATTGGGTCGCTGACTATCGAACGGTTGACGACCTGGAGAGCCTTCGCCAGATTGTTGCCGAAATCCGCGAGCGGCGTGTTTTTTCTTTTGACACGGAAACCACTTCCCCGCTGCCCCGTTGGGCAGAGCTGGTGGGGATTTCATTGGCTTGGAAACCGGGCATGGCGGTTTATGTTCCCGTACGTGCTCCGCAAGGATCCAAAACGATCGACGAGCGGGATTTGGTCGAAGTACTTAGGCCATTGCTCACGGATCCCGAAAACCTCGTGATTGGACAAAACCTAAAATACGATTTGATCGTCATGCGCTCTCTGAGCATTGAAATCAAATGCAAGTTGTTCGATACGATGGTTGCCGATTACTTGCTCAACCCCGGTCGTACCGCCCACAACATGGATGATTTGGCGTTGCGGTTTCTTAAGCACAAAACGATCAAAATCACGCAGCTGATCGGCAAGGGGAAGACGCAGGGCCTGATGAGCGATGTGCCCGTACCGCTCATTACCGACTATGCGGCCGAGGATGCCGACGTGCCGTTGCGACTGTACACCATCCTCGAGGGTCAATTGCGGACGAGTGGGTTATGGGATCTTTTTGATGAAATTGAAATGAAGCTCGTTTCGGTTTTGGCGGAAATGGAATTCCATGGAATCACGGTCGACCGGAAACGCCTGGAGGACCTTTCACTGGAATTTGGTAGGCGATTGGGTGAGCTCGAAAGCCAAATTCACGAAATGGCCGGAGAAAAATTCAATCTCGACTCGCCCCGCCAATTGGCTGAGATTCTGTTCGAAAAACTGAAATTGCCGGTGGTGAAGAAGACGAAGTTGGCTCGAAGCACCGACATCGAAGTCCTCGACGAATTGGCCGACCGACATCCCTTGCCGCGCCTGATGCGCGAGTATCGTCAATTGGCCAAACTCAAGAACACTTACACCGACGCCCTGTTGGAACAAATCAATCCTCGAACCAATCGCGTGCACACCAGTTTTCAGCAGGACGTCGCACGAACTGGTCGCTTGAGTTCGAAAGATCCAAATTTGCAGAACATTCCAATCCGGACCGAGGAAGGGCGACGTATTCGTCGGGCATTTGTCGCAACCGACCCCAACTGGGTCTTGATTTCTGGAGACTATTCTCAAATTGAATTGCGTGTGTTGACGCACTTTTGCGGAGATCATGCGCTTCGGTCCGCTTTTGAAAACGATGAAGATATTCACTCGGTTGTAGCCGCTCAAGTCAACGGCGTCCCCCAATCAGCGGTCACTGCCGAGATGCGCCGTCAGGCGAAAGCGATTAATTTCGGAATCATTTATGGCCAAAGTGCGTTTGGTTTGGCCAATGAACTGGGAATCGCCAAAGACGCAGCGGCCGAGTTTATCGAGGCCTATTTTCAACGTTACCCGGCCATTGACACATTTCTCAGTGGCATCTTGGAAGAAGCTTGGAAGAATCGGGAGGTTCGAACAATTCTCGGTCGCCGCCGCAGTGTCGAAGGAGTGCGGCCCCCTGACCGGACCCGCGGCAACCGCAGTCGAACCATGCCCGAACGAATTGCCATCAATACCGTTATTCAAGGTTCAGCTGCCGACCTGATTAAAAAGGCAATGATTGAGGTCCACCAAAGTTTAGCGGTGCAGTATCCGCGGAGTCGTTTGCTCTTGCAGATTCACGATGAACTGGTGGTCGAAGCGGAGCAAACGCAAATGGATGAAGTTGGGCGGTTGCTTCGACACGAGATGAGCAACGCATTTTCCCTTTCGGTACCCTTGAAAGTGGCCGTGGAATGCGGCCCAAACTGGGACGAAACCGAGCCTTGTGGCGACTAGCAGCCCATTTCCAACGCGTTGTGACCCACATTTGCTTGACCAGTTATCCCGCCTCGTTCTTGGTATCGAACGCCAGGCTGTTTTTTGCGGGAGCTACTTGCTAAGCTCTTGGCGGCTTGTCAAATTCGTGATAAATTACCCCGACTTTCCCAGATGTTCTGATTCGAGTGAGGCAATTCGAAACAGGACTTTTCGGTTTTCCGAATTTTGCATCAACAATCTCGTCGAGAGCGACCCCCCATGCTGATCATTGGTCTAGCGGGTGGGATTGCATCGGGCAAGACTTTCGTTGCTGCCGAATTTCAGAAACTTGGAGCGGCGCTCATTGACGCCGATTTGCTTGGCCATCAGGCCCTCACCGTTGATTCGGTGCGCGCTCAGATTGTCAACGAATTCGGGTCTGAGGTGACTGGAGTTGAGGGTGAAATCGATCGCAAGAAACTGGCGAAACTTGTATTTGGAAACGACACCGAATCCAAACGACGCTTGCAACGATTAGAGGCCATTACTCATCCGGAAATTGCGCGACAAATTCGGCATCGTTTAACTGACTTGAGCAACTCGGGAGTTCAAGTCGTCATTCTTGATGCTGCAGTTATGTTCAAGTCGGGCTGGGACAAGATGTGTGACCGAATTTTATTCATTGAATGCGATGAATCGGTTCGCCAACGTCGGGCACTTTCCAGGGGATGGAACCTGGAGGAATTGGCTCGGCGCGAGGCGAATCAGACTTTGCTTGCCGAAAAGAGAAGGCGAGCGACAGACTTCATCCAGAACAACGATCAGGCCAGTCCCACAATTGCCGAACAGATCCGTCACTTATGGTTATCTTGGACGACCCCCAGCACAATTCAGCCTTAAATTGAAATCGCAATCTGTAGTTTGTCTCGAACAATCTCGCAGATTTATTTGAAATTGCCCTTGTAGTTTGACTAGAATTGAAGTGAGCTTTCGGGAACTCTCTTCTGTTGAAGCATCAATAAAATCTGTTCGACTTACCCTCCCGCGACGCATACTCCAAAAATCTTTTCTAGGAGTCAGGAATGTCCAACCCATCACGAAACGAACCGCGCCCGGCTGGCCGTCCGCGCCGCCCGGTCCCAATGAATCGATCGCCGCGGCGAAAACTCTCGGACCTGCCGCCCGAGGCGGTGGAGCAATTGAAGGCGCTCAGAAACGAAGGCGAACCGGTTTCGTTTTCCGAGTCGTCGACCATCGAAGAAGTCCGACCGGAGTCAACCGAGGACGTACGCCGACAGGTGCGGGAAGACGAAATCCCCGTCCACCAACTCCTGAAATTGTCAGATGCTGAATTACTGCAACAAGCGTCGGCGGAACAGGTTCGCGTTATTGAAGGAACCAGTCGTCGACAGATTCTGTTGGACATCATCAAACAACGAATCAAAGACCAGGGCTTGATGTACGGCGAAGGAACTTTGCAAATTCTGCCCGATGGATTCGGGTTCCTCCGCAGCTCCAAGTCGTCCTATCTCAGTTGTGCCGACGATATTTACGTGTCCCCCAGTCAAATTCGTAAATTCAACTTGCGGAACGGTTCGAGTGTCTGTGGCCAGGTCCGCCCCCCCAAACAAAATGAAAAATACTTTGCGCTGCTCCGCGTTGAATTGATTAACGGAATGGATCCGGAAGAAAATTTTCGAGTCAAACATTTCGATGTTCTGACGCCGCTGCACCCCGAAGAGCGGATTGTCATGGAGCACGATGCTCGAGACATTTCCACCCGCGTAGTAGACATGATTACTCCGATTGGCTTCGGCCAACGGGGACTGATCGTCAGCCCGCCTCGGGCCGGCAAGACCATTTTGATGCAGACCATGGCTCGGGCAGTTTTGAAGAACTACCCGCAAGCCTACGTGATCATGTTGCTGGTCGATGAGCGTCCCGAAGAAGTGACGGATATGGAACGCGAGGTCCAGGGTGATCGCTGCGAAGTAATCAGCTCGACTTTCGACGAGCCACCATCGCGACATATCCAGGTCAGTGAAATGGTACTTGATAAGGCGAAACGTCTCGTCGAGGCGGGTGTGGATGTGGTCCTGTTCCTCGATTCGATCACGCGCATGGGTCGCGCTTGGAACACCGAAGTTCCACAGTCTGGGAAAACGTTGACTGGCGGGCTGGATGCCAATGCGATGCAACGACCGAAGGCGTTCTTCGGCGCTGCCCGTAAGATTGAAGAAGGCGGCTCGCTGACCATCATTGCCACCGCATTGGTCGACACTGGCAGTCGGATGGACGAAGTGATATTCGAAGAGTTCAAGGGCACAGGCAACATGGAAATCGTGCTTGACCGTAGTCTTGTAGACAAGCGTATTTGGCCCGCGATTGACATAAATCGTTCGGGCACTCGCCGCGAAGAGAAATTATTGGATGCCGAAGAGTACGACCGAATTTGTCAAATCCGTCGAGCACTCAGTTCGATGAACTCCCCCGATGCCATGGAAATGCTCATCAATCGTCTGCGGAAAACACAAACCAATGCCGAGTTTCTCCTAAGCCTTAAAGCCAGCGGTATTTAGTACTCGATGAACTCGGAATCAATCATGCAGAAGTCCATTTCGGCGACGAAGTATGCGATTGTTGTTTCGCAGTACAACGAGTCGATCACAGAAAAATTGCTCCAAGGAGCTTTGAAAACGCTGGCGGAAAACCAGATCGACCGCAACGCCGTCGAAGTTGCCAGGGTTCCCGGTGCCTGGGAAATTCCACTTGCGGCAAAATGGCTGGCGGACGTCCGGCCGGGATTTGCGGGCATCATTGCTTTGGGCGTCGTCATCAAGGGTGAAACGACCCACGACGAACATATCAATCGATTTGTAACCATGAGTCTAGGACAAATTTCCCTCGATTCAGGTGTCCCGATTGCCCTCGGAGTCCTTACCTGTAACACTTTGCAACAGGCAGTCGAACGGGCTGGAGGCAAGGCCGGCAACAAAGGCGAAGAGGCTGCTCAAGCTGTCCTGGAGATGGCATCCCTTCGCGCTAGATTTACTTCGCAATTAGCACACCCTTAGTCGATAGTCGTTCCGCATGTCCCGTCGCACTCGAGTTCGCCAAGTTGTCTTGCAGCTTCTCTATCAAGATGAATTGAATCCGATCGGTGAGATTCCATGGCGCCAGTTCTTGAAAAATCGCCTTTCCGGAAAAACGGACCTGATGGAATTCGGCGAGAAATTGTTTATCGGCGTTCGTGATAACCGGCACCAAATCGACGATTTAGTAAGTGCCGCTTCGAACAACTGGAAACTTGCCCGTATGGCAGCAATTGACCGAAACGTCATTCGTCTCGCCGTGTTTGAGTTTTTGCATTTCGGAACACCCGGTCCGGTGGCAATCAACGAAGCCATTGAACTCGCCCGAAGATACGGTGACAATGATTCACCACAGTTCGTGAACGGGATTCTGGATCGCGTTTATCGCGCCCAGCTTTCTCCCGCCCCGAACGAACAATAACGATTTTTTCTTTCCTTAGTTTTGGTTTAATAAGTCGGCAGCATGGCAATTTGGAATCCCTTCCGAAAAAAGGACGAATCAACCACAGCGGAAACAACTCCGACAAAGCCACAGGTCAATCCTCCGGCAGCGGAGGCTTCGAAGCCAACTGCACACACGGATTCTGAATCAGCAGTTGGCCCCACTGCGAACCCTGCGCCAACCAAGCCCCGTGAGTTGGCTCCGTCCGCTCCGCAGCCTGCTGCAGCACCCGAAGAATCCGTAGGCTTTTTTGGTCGCCTGCGAAAAGCACTGCGAAATACGATTCAAGTCCTCAATACCGACATCCGTGACTTGGTCAAAGAAGGTCGGTTGGTCGACGACGAATTCCTCGACGAGCTGTTCTTGTACTTGGTCAAAACCGACATGGGCAATCGTCCTGCTGCTAAGATCCGCGACGACATCAAGCGTGATTTCCGGGGACGTAAAGTCCATTTAGAAGACTTGATCTCGTCCGCGAAATCGACGATTCGGGAGATCATGCAACAAGAGGCGGCCGGTATCAATTTCGCGACGTCCGGTCCGACTGTCATTATGGTCGTGGGCGTTAACGGATCTGGAAAAACAACCAGCATCGCCAAATTGACTCAACGTTTTCGCAAAGCGGGTAAATCGGTGGTGTTGGGCGCGGGAGACACCTTTCGCGCAGCAGCGGTGGAACAATTGTCGATCTGGTCGGAACGACTGGGAGCCCAAATCATTACCGGCCGGTCTGGCAGCGACCCGGCAAGTGTTGCGTACAAAGCGACTGAAGCTGCCAAAAACCAGAACGCTGACGTTTGTATCATCGATACTGCAGGGCGATTGCAAACTCAAACCAATTTGATGGATGAATTGTCACGAGTTAAAAAAGTGATTGGTAAAGTCATTCCAGACGCGCCGCACGAAGTGTTGTTGGTGCTGGATGCCACGGCGGGCCAAAACGCGATCAGCCAAGCAAAAGGATTTTCCAAGGCAGCCGACTGCACGGGAATTATCTTGGCGAAACTGGATGGGACTGCCAAAGGCGGCGTGGCGATTCCGATTCGTCAGGAATTTAACTTGCCGGTGAAGTTTATCGGTCTCGGAGAAACGCCCGATGCGCTCGCCGAATTTGACGTCGAACAATACGTCGACGCACTCTTTGATGCCACTTGATAATCGCGGTTGACGAAAGCTTCAATGACGTGGTCTGCTCTCGGATTCAGGGCTGCACGCAGCGAATTCAGCGATTGCAACTTTCAGAAGCGCGTTAAATCTTGCCCTCCCAGCCGAGCTTGCGATAAAAGCGCCCAGATTTCTTTGCGGATCGGCAATTCTTACCAGCTTTAACCAATCGTTAGTCCGGCCAAAACAGTAACTTTCGTTTTGACCGTTAGCCGATAAGCCGAGAGACGACAAAAGGGATTCTGCGGATTTCAACCGTTGTCCGTACCCTCCTGCCAGACAGATTTTCGGCAATTGATCCTTAGGAAACGATAACGATGCGCGTTTCAACCTTTACATTAGTTTGGGCTTTGATTCTCAGCTTTGGCACGACAGCCTGGAGTCAGCAAGAAACCCCACCGAATTATCCTTGGCGGATTTCGGATTCCAAGGCACCTACTGCCATCGCGCCACTGCCCCCAGCATCTCAGGCATCGCATTCATCGGTTCGCTTTTTCGGCAACCAGGAAAAACAGGATGGAACTGGTGCTGCCAAAGGCCTTTCGAACCAAGTTCCGGAAGCTCCCCAAAACCCCCTGTCGAATCCCCAAGACCAACGACCGGCACTCAATACGACCAGCAATGCCACTGACCCTGATTATGGCAATCAACAACGTCCTTCGAGTTGGTGTCGAATTGGCGAGATCGAACGGATCTTCGGAACGACTCGACGCGGGGCAAACGTCGGCGGATTTGTCCAAGCGGGCTATCACGATTTCAACCTGCCATACATGAATACCCGTTCCGATCGAGTCAACGTTCATCAAGTCTGGGGCTTTATCGATCGCCCCGCAGAACGAACTTCGGCATGGTCGTTTGGCTACCGAGTCGACGCCGTCTACGGCTTTGACGGTCAAGAAATCCAATCAATCGGCAATCCACCCGCAGGCGCACCAAGCGGTTGGGACAATGGTTGGGACAATGGCAGCTACGGTTCGGCATTGCCTCAGGCCTACGTGGAAATGGCAAACTGTGACACGAAGATTCGCATGGGCCGCTTTTTGTCTCCATTCGGAGTCGAGCAAGTTCCTTCGGCCGAAAACTTCTTCTATAGCCGCACCTACACCCGATTTTATACCGAGCCATTCGGGCACACCGGCGTCATCGCCAACTTCGATGCCTCGCCAAACTTGACGATGATTTCCGGATTGACGGCCGGTTGGAATACCGGATTTGACAATAACCAACACGGTTTCAACTATATTGGCGGGTTCCGATATCAGCCGACCTGCAAAATGTCACTTTCGGTTACGAATTCGATTGGCGATACGGGCTATCGCGGTAGCGGCGTTCTGCAATCGGCCATCGTTCGGTATGAAGTTTCTGAAAAATTGAGCTACGTTTTGTCAGGCGATTACTTGAACCTGCAGAGCAATGACGAGTTCGGCATCGTTCAATACTTGTTCTACAAGGTGAACCCTTGCCTTTCCTTCGGTACTCGTATGGAGTGGTGGAAGTCCGATCAGTTGTTCACTTCGACCCGTTCGACTTGGGATTTCACCAGCGGTATCAACTACCGACCGCATGCTAACATCGTGATCCGCCCCGAAATGCGGATGGATTACGGAGCGGCAGCTTTGGACTCGGGCAGGATGATTCCAGCAATCGACGCTGTGTTCCTGTTCTAAGTTTGGCTGCGAGCAACCCCTCGGCTTTCGAAAATCTCGCTCCCCCTGTTGGAATGGAATGGCTGTGGCCTAAAATCATGGCATGAAACTCATCATTGCCATTGTCCAGCCTCACAATCTCGAGACGGTAAAACAGGCCCTGACGGACGTCGAGGTGTTTCGCCTGACGATCATGGATTGCCAGGGCTTCGGCCGTCAAAAGGGCAAATCGGAAATCTATGGCGGCGACGATTTCACCGCCAATCTTCGACGCAAGGTCCAGTTGCAAATTGCCGTGAACGAAGAATTCGTGGAGCCGACGATCGCTGCCATCATCAAGGGAGGACGGACAGGTCCTCATGGCGAAATCGGCGACGGAAAGATCTTTGTTTTACCCCTCGAAGACGTTGTACGCATCCGCACCGGTGAACGCGGTACCGAAGCGATTTAGTTCACACGGGAAACCGCTAGATCTTGGCACCCACCCCTTTGGTCAGCACCATGAACGCCGACTCGAGGTTGATTTCTTCCTCGCGCAACATCGTCAGTTGTAATCCGTTTTGGATCAACAAGGTCGCGAGTCCCGAGTAATCGCCGACATCATCACCGAGCGTTGCCGTCAGGTGGCCATCGCCGAGCGTTGTGGAAACGACAATTGGTTGGGCTGCGATCAGATCGCGGGCCTTGTCTAAGTCCTGTTTAACGCCGATGTGCAAAACCGTTCGTCCGCGAACTTGTTTAATGACGTCATTCACCTCCGCGGACAACATCATCTCGCCTCGGTCGATAATGCCCACTTTGTTACAAATGTCGGCCAGTTCAGGCAGGATATGGCTCGACACAATGATTGTTTTTCCGGTTTTGCCCAAGCGTCGCAAGAGGTTACGCATCTCGATTCGGGCACGCGGATCAAGGCCGCTCAAGGGTTCGTCCAATAACAACACTTGTGGGTCGTGAAGCAGAACGCGAGCCAACCCGAGTCGTTGTGTCTGTCCGCGGGACAAAGTGTTGGCCATCGCATGTCGCTTGAATTCCAAATCCACCACCTCAAGCAATTCGTCGCAACGTTTCTTTCGCGCCGGGCCATTGATACGATAGGCCGCGGCAAAAAACTCGAGATACTCGATCACCTTCATATCGTCGTAGACACCGAAGAAGTCGGGCATGAAACCCACCAAACGGCGAATTTCACGGGGGTTCTGATAAATCGAATGGCCGCAGACGTAGGCTTCTCCGTGTGAAGGCTCCAGAAGGGTCGCGATGATCCGCATCGTTGTGGTTTTCCCGGCACCGTTTGGACCGATAAAACCAAAGAGATCACCTGGCTCCAGCGAGAGGTTGATTCCCTTGATGGCATAGAAATCGCCGTACTTCTTGGTCAAATTCTCCGTGCGAATCATCAGTTCTTGGACTCCGATTTGGTCTTTTCAATTTCGACGGGCAGGAAGAGGCGAATGATCGTCATTCGAATTTCAACAGATCCCTTTTCAACTTGGCCATTCAACTCCAAATCGCTGAATGGCACGGATGCTTCACCCATCAGGATTGCTCGATCCGCAACTAGCCGATCTGAGACCTCGACATAATCCAGGTACCCATTGCTCAAACCTGAATAGCTGCGGCCGCCCACCAGTTCGTGAAACATGGCCAACTGCATGATTCGGTTGGGATTGGTATCTTTGGGGTTCCAGATTTGCGCTTTGGCGCCTTCCTTGGTCGCATCGCCAGTGCGTCCAGCAAAATAATTCTTGATGGTGATTTCCTTCATTTCCGTGAAGACGTCGGCCGCGTCACCCGGTTCCAGGTTTCGCTCGATCGTGAACACCGAGTCGCCATAAAACAAACGCGGATTCATCAGCGTGAATTCAAACGGATTGCTGATTTGGCCTTCGAGCCGGTCGAGTCGGCGAGTTCGCTTGAGTCGCGCCGTTGCCTTGAATTGACTGTCAGCATTCCAGACGCCCGTCGCCGTGCGCACGGACGAAAAACTCAAAGGAAATCCCTCGAGTCGCCAATTACTTTGATCGCCCTTGCGGGTTAATGAATTCTGATAGCCCGCGGTTGCGGTCAAAGGAGGCGTAGTGATCTGCATGCCTCCTAAACCAGAACCGGGTTGACCCATCCAAGTCAACTCTTGGTAATCGGGAGCCTTCCAAAGCGGATTTTCGACCTGGAGATCCGCGTCGACCTCCCGTGCGTCGGGGCTGTAGATTCCCGCCCATACTCGGCCTGAGACACGTGAGTTGCTGGCGTCAATATCGACCAACTCAAATAAGTTGATCTTGATCTGGTCCGATTTCAATGTTTGATTCAGCCACCACGTCAACCCACAAAACAACGCAACAAAAAATGGGAACGTCAACCACGTCCAGTGCATTCGACGACCCGCACCCCGCAACAAGAAATAATCGCCTGGCCCAATGAGCATGACGAACAAGGCGATCAATACGGCAACTGCCGTAAACGACACCAACTCAACGGAACGAAAACCCTCCAAGGAAACCCGGAGTTGTCCCGCGAGATCGCGATATCCGTTGTCGATCAGGCGACTGCTGCTGAAGACCTCATCCGCATTCGTGCCCTGGCGATTGATAAGCACTAATCGTTCGAGGAAGGACGCGGTAGGCTTCCACTCCGCAAACGGCGATTCGTTCAGGGCTACAGCCGAAAACGTCACCAAGCCAAAACCGTGGCTGTAGCGACCGACCATCACCAAACCGTCTTGAGTCACGAGTGGCGTGAGAGTCATATTGCCGACATCGATAAAAGAAATGTCATCCTTCACAGGAATCGGCACGTTCGCATCCACGAATCGTTCAACGACCGAAAGGCGTTTGATCTTTGCAACGGTTACCGAAGGGAATTTACCGAAACCCGATAGCCGCCCGCCAGCTTGCAGTTCTTTCGCGGTTGTCGATGACGTCCAAATCACCAGCTTGCCGCCTGATTTCACCCATTCGTTCAATGCGGTGAGTTGGCGATCATCGAGCTTGGCCAGTTGATCGCTGTCAGTTGCCGAAAACACAACGGTATCGACTCCGCGATATCCGTTCCAATCCCTTGGCAGATGTTGAGGTGGCATTTCCCGGATGAAGTGCACGCCCAAATCGTTCTGCGGCGCATCATTGATTTCGTCCGGGCGTCGAAACTCCACGACGTCGCCGATCGCCACAATAATTTTCGATGTCGCCCTCAACGGTCGGATTTGCCCCGCCGAGTCTCCAATTTGAAATGTTCGTAATGCAATTTCACGATCGTCAGATCCCAACATTCGGACCACCAGATCACCGCGAGGTCGCCCGAGACGAAATTGTGCTTGTAAGATTTTTGAATCGCTTGCCGTTATCGGATTTTTATAGGTGATCGGGGCATCATCGCCGTCCGGACAGGTCACATCGATTCGGACGACCTGTCGGGCTATTGCTGAGTCTTTGAAAGAAACTGCGATCGGCGTCCAGTGACCCAGCCTTGCAGAGTTGCCGAACCCAACCGTTATCAGCTCGATTGAATCGTCGTTCGCACGTTGAGCGCCGACGGCTTCAGCCTGTCGGGGCATGCCAAATGCAAGGCCAACTCCACAGGGCAATAGCGGAAGGCAAAAAATCAGTGCCGAAATGGCGTGAACGATTCGCATATAGGCCGCAATAAGCTCAGTTTTATCCAGCAAAAAACGAGTCACTAGCATACTCAAAAGCCATCCGAACGAACATGCCCGCACTCGTCGCAGCGTCATCGATATGAACCGCCGTTTCGTCGCGGATCATCGACATCAGGGCTTCTCGGAATTTGGACAAATGCAGGCGAGTCGACCACAACCGGGACATCCCGATCCATACTTTCGCTGGATCGCCTCGGTGAGATCGATCTCACAGACATTGGCAATGGTGCAGAGCCACGCGAGAACGTCCGCAAACTCCTCCAGCTGATTCTCACGATCGCGCTCCCGCAAAGCAGTCGAGAGCTCGCCCACTTCCTCCATGAGCCACATGAAGGTCCCCTCGACACCCCGCGCGACGTCCTTCTCGTGGTACATCTGTCGAATTAGTTTTTGAAAGTCACCGACGGTCAACTCGCTTTTCTTCTGTCCTGCATCTTCCCCGACCGGGGTAGTCTTGACGGTTTCTCGCATGTTCGGTTCTCCATCAGTGACGGGTACAACAACTTCAATTCGTGAGTTCACCACACGCACTGGATACGAGTCGATCTTGATCCGTGGGTTATCCATCCAGGTGCCATCACGGACATCGAATCGCCAAGCGTGCCAAGGGCATGACACCACACAATTATCCAAATGTCCAGGCGATAACGAAGCACCCATGTGCGGGCAATGGTCATCGATCGCGTAAAAGGTTCCATCGCAATTAAAAACTGCGATCACGCGATCGCCAACTTCGAACGCCCTCCCCTGCCCCTTGGGGATGTCGTTCATACTCGCCACATCAATAAAAACGCTAGAGGCCATTTTGTCCGATTGTTTCGTTTAGCGTCGTTGAATCGACATCGAGGAATTTGTCGTAATCGTGGTGTCAATGATCAAGTCGCGGAATCTCTTGGTGGACTTCAATGTTGTCGAGTTGGATGATTTCGAAAACACACCCGTCCCTGGATCAAACGAAAATAATCCATCGCCGGTTAGCTGTTTCAACTCCGGTGGCGGATCGACGGGATCGGCGTCTTTGGGCAACTCAGGAAGAATGTCAACTTTAGATTTCAGCGAGAATAGGTGCAGCTTACGGCCGTCAACTTCCTTTTCGCCGTCATATCGAAAGGTCTCGTTCATAGCCAAAGGCCCAAACGGACCGGCAGTCTTTCGCTCATTAGTCCATTCAAAACCTGCTTCAACAGATTTCTCTGGCAAGACGAAGCTGGATTGGCGGAAAAGATCGGTCAGGCCGGATGCGGATATCATTTTCAACAGCGGCGTGGAACTGCCAGCCTGCCGAAGTTTTTCAAGATCGCTTTCGGCAACCGTGACGTTGGAAATCTCGCCCCGGGTATTCATCTCCACGATTGCCTTCACGCCAACCAAACTTTGCAGGTCCTTCAAAACACTTTTTTCAACACCTGGACGAGGCTTCTTCTCTGAGTTAGCTGACGTGTCTAGATCGACCTGCCCGGAGCGGTCGGCGGTAGGCGTTTGCAATCTCATTTGGATTCGGCGAATGGTCTGCTCAAGCGTGATCAGATCGTCTTTCGCGGCAGTGACCTTCCATTCCAGCTCCAGCTGGATTTCCGTTGAAGTCTTCCGTTCAATCGTTTGGCAGACGGCCGTGCTTTCGCTCTCTTGATTCAACGTGACGTCAAGTTGCTCGCCTTCCGCCAACTTCCAACGAATCTCTTCGGCGGTCGCTGCCGGCGCAAGGGCCAGACAACCTGCACTCCAGAGGATGATGCCAAATCGTTTCATGAAGAACTGTTCCTGCCGATAGTTGATTAATGAGCCGCCTTGAACGATGCGAATTGGTGTGCTTCCCCGGGCGTCAAGACGATCGGCTCAGCGGGTGTTTCGCTTTTGATCTTATGAGCCCAAGCCTTGGTGTCTTGCGCGATTGGTGGCCAAGTGTTGAAATGACTAGGCAACACAAATCTAGGATTGATCGCCTGTGTCGCCAAGACGCTGTCGTCGATTCCCATCGTATACAAATCACCGATCGGGAGAATGGCTACTTCAATTTCCATTTGCCCAATCAGAGTCATGTCGGAAAAAAAGGCTGTATCGCCAGCAATGTAGATTCGTTTGCCACCGAGAGTCAGCACAAATCCTGCCGGTACTCCGCCGTTGGAACCATCCGGCAACGTCGAACTGTGCCAGGCGGGGACCATTTTGATGCTGCAGTAAGGCAAATGAAACGAACCGCCGAGGTTCATTCCCGTCACCGATGTGACACCTTGTTTCCCAAGCCACTCCGCAATTTCATATACGCTGACCACCATCGCCTTGGTTCGAAGTGCGATCGGGGCGGCATCGGCAATGTGGTCCGCATGTCCGTGAGTAACAAGTATCAAATCGCAGTCGAGCTCGCTGGCTTTCGCGGTCGCAGCCGGGTTTTGATCAAAAAACGGATCCACCACAATCCGTTTACCAGCGAATTCAATGGCCCAGGTTGCATGCCCATGCCAAGTGAGAGTCAGCATCTTTCCAGCCTCCTATTTTTGGACCTTTTGAATCGACTGTTCCAAAAACTTCTTCATGTGGAGCTTGTAGCCCTCGACCCCAGGCTGACCGTAGGGGTTAATCCCCAAGAGACGCCCTTCCAGTACCGTCGCGATCATCATCATTTGAAAGAACTGGCCCAATGAGGCTTCGTCCGTTCTCGGCAGATGCAAGTTGGTCGATGGCCGGCGACCTTCCGTGTAGGACTCGTTCGTGCCCTGAATTGCTGCGTTCATCACCTGCGGCAACGTTAATCCCGCGTAGGCATCGAGACCGTCTTCGTTCCAGCCGATCTTGCCGATCTTCAGCGCGTCGTGTCGATAACGATCGACAATCAGGTTGTTCATCAACTTGTCACGACGGCCCTCCTGATGTTGCTGGGCACGCGAATGAAGATCGCGAGTATTCACAACAGTCAGCGGCAAGGCTCCGAGTTCCTGCTTGCCCAAGCTTTCGGCGAGCAATTGGTCATACCATAAACCGGCAGACTCCAACGCGTTCGACCAAGCGGATAAGACTCTCGTTTGGCAACCGCGCTTGGTTTCCATCAAATGATTGACGGCGACGTAGTTCATCACCAGATTCTCTTCAGCCGGGTGGCGGCGGAAATGATCGTTCATCTGCGACGCGCCCTCCACGAGCTTGATCATGTCGACACCCATGATCGCTGCCGGTAACAATCCGACTGCTGAGAAAATTGAGAAGCGCCCGCCCACACCTTCGGGGACTGGAAAGCGAACTTTGCAGCCGATCGCCGAGGCCAAGTCCGCGAGTTTGCCAGTCGCGCCAGTCACCGGAATCATCAACTCAGGCAATTGCTCGGCGCCAAAGGCCCTGATGAACTCCTGAATGAACTGACGAAGGGCCGCCGCCGTTTCCAGCGTCCCTCCGCTTTTGCTGATCACGACGAGAGCCCATTTCGAATGGGGATCGCCAGCGATGTTGGTGGAACGCAGAAGATGCAACAGACCCTGGGTGTAGTCGTTGTCGACGTTGTTGCCCGCGAAATAAATTTTCGGTCGCCCCCCGCGCTCGCCCTTCGGCAACTCGTTGTAAAACGGATCACAACACGATTCCAAAATCGCTCGTGCTCCCATGTACGAACCGCCAATACCAAGGATCACAACTCGGTCCACCGTTTCGTGCAGTCGTTTGGCGGTTTCTAAAATCAGCTTCAATTCGCTGGTTCCGCGAACCGTGCGATATTCGTCCAGCAAACGGTCAGGCAAATCCAAAAAGCCCGCGTCCAATGGCACTTTTTCTTGCGGAATATTCCGACCGTTGGCGAACAGGCTCAGATCAGTGGTTAGCATTTCCTGGCGACAGGCGTCCAGTTGACCGCGAACCGCCGCAAGTTGCGATTCGGTAATTCCGAATTGTTCGTCCAAACAGCGCGAGTAATCAAATCGAAGCGGTGGTAGTGAAATCATGTTCTTCCTGTTAACCGAGCGTCCATCTTGGTGCTCTGAGTTTACCAAAAAGGGGACTTCTTTTGATGACCCTCCAGAATGTCGTGATCAAAATCGCCGGAGGTGGATTCTCATCATTGCCGAATCGTTGAAATTCCAACGGGTAGCCCTTATGATCAACACCCGTTCCAGCCCTGAGTCAAAATCACCTGCTTCACTTAACTTTGTAGCCAAACCACTATGGCAAAAGCCACCAAGGAACCTGCATCGAACACGCTCCACGCATTCGATTTCCTCAAATCGAAATCGGTACAACTGCCGCGTGGAGTCTGTGTTCTGTTCGGGAATCAGCGTTTCCTCAAGTTGCAGGTCCTGAAGTCAATTCAACAATCCAACCGCGACGATGATGACGACAATTTTTCGACGATTCGATTCGACGAAAAAGTCGAGTGGCAAATTTTGATGGATGAACTGAAGAGTCAATCGTTGTTCAGCAGTGGCGACAAACGTGTGATCCTTGACAACGCTGATGACTTCGTCAAAAAACAGCGGGAGAAACTTGAGGATGTCGCCCAAGATAAAGGCGTTGTCGGAACGCTGGTGCTCGTTGTCGATAGCTGGCTGGCTTCGACCAGACTTTACAAAATCGTCGACAAACAAGGTTTGCAGATCGATTGCAATCTGCCCCAAGTCAAACGCGGCAAGAGTTCGTCGGTTGATTCTGGAAAATTGAATCAATGGTTGATCGACTTTGGCCAGAGTGTGCACCAAGTTACGCTGAGCCTGCCCGCAGTCAAGTTGTTGTGCGACTTCACCGACTCAGATCTGGGACGTATCGATTCTGAACTTGCGAAACTTTCGTTGTATGTCAAACCCGGTGAGAGTATTACCGAGGTCCATGTGAAACAGCATGTTGGCGGCTGGCGGACGCAAACCATGTGGGAGGCGTCAGATGCCGTGGCAGGTGGGCGAACGAAAG
The DNA here is from genome assembly GCA_040081565.1 of Pirellulaceae bacterium. Taxonomy (GTDB): domain Bacteria; phylum Planctomycetota; class Planctomycetia; order Pirellulales; family Pirellulaceae; genus BJ22. Next base: position 6,365 of record JBEBGH010000037.1, on the reverse strand, counting down.
AGGCCTTGGTGCTGCTGGATCGCTTGCTCAAATCGGGCGAGCACCCGCTGGCCCTTTTCGGACAGTTGTCGTGGGCGCTGCGGCGCTATCCCAAAGTCGTCGAGATTTACGACCGCATGAAGGAAACCAACCCACGGCCGTCAGTTCGCGAAGCTGCAGCGAAAGCCGGATTCCGCGAGTGGGGCGACGATATCACCAACGCCGAACAGAACCTCAAACGGTTAGGACGAGCAAAAGCCGAGATGTTGGGAACTCGCTTGCTGCAAACAGATTTGGCACTCAAGGGGACCCATTCACGCGATGAGCGTGCCCGCCTGATTCTTGAACTGCTTGCTGCAGACCTCGCCGAAACGCCAAAGAAATAATCTTGGCGAACCGTGCCCCCCACCTCGATTCGTCAGCAATCGCGATCGTTGTAAGTTTCTGCTAGCGGTGAAAAGCCTCAGGCAGTCTGTCTTGTTGGAGGCTCCTGAAAGAGCTAATATCCCCGCCCCGCGAACCATTGTCTCGCGAGTCGCCGCATTTGATTGCGGCAAGTTCTGTCAGGATTTGTGTATGAAGCCGAAATTATTGACGTACTTGTTGGGATTCAGCGTGGCATCGCTCACCGGATGCACAACCTGGAATCCTGCAACGCTATCGCGTCCACTTCCTGTGGCAGAATCACCCGCTCCCGAACCACCCATCCGTTTTGCAGACTTGCCGAAACCTGGCGGGGAAAAGGGAATCGAAAAATCAGTTAAGCGAATCGACCCCAATGAAAGCACAGAAGTAGCCAGCCCAAATTTCTCATTACCTACCTGGCCCGACCATCTCTACTGGGAAGACGTTTATCGCCAAATCAATGATGCCGACACGCGCCGTGTGGAAAAAGGCCGAATCATACATCCCTTGCAACCTCTTCCGTCGACCAATCGCAAAGCCGAACCAGATCGTCATGAAGGTGCCATTGTTGCATTCGAGCCGATCCCAAAGTCACAAAACCAAACGAAGCAGCCTGAAAAAAATGAACCTCCAGAAACCTTAAACCCAATTGTTGACGAAAATGTCCACCTCGCGCAATTTACGAAACCAGACGTCGTTGAATCGGAAAACGTCTTTCGTTCACGTGCCTCCTGCGCGGGATTGTCAGCTCTGACGGTAATGTCGCTGCACGCCGCAGACGTTTGCCGCGAAAAAGGAATCGTCAACCAAATCGAAACAGCTCAGGCAAAAGCGACTTCCATAAGTCCCCGTCCCAAGGACTTTCGCCGCAAACTTTGTGAACTGCGAGACGCACTCAAGGTTGAGCTCGACGAAGAAACGAATTCGGCTGAACGCAAACAATCCCTGCAACTCGCGCAGCAGATCGTAACCTTGCTTGAAAGTCGGGACGCGGCAGTGCCTGCCATCGCTGGCTATCTTGACCCGCAAATTTCAGCGATAGAAACACTTCTGCATGAATCCGATGTAACCAACATGGTGGCTTTTGGTAAAAAAGCCGGTCAGACGCTGGAGCATTTGCGAGCAGCGGCGGCGGCGCTCCAAGCGGCCGCGGGTTTGAAGATTCAAAACGCGACCTTTTGCACCGAGGTTATCGGCTTCGGCCAGTTTCGCGAGTGCAAGTCCTCGGTTTTTATGCCGCAACAACAATTGTTGATTTATTGCGAAGTTGAAAATCACGTTTCAAAAGTTCTTAATGATAATTCGCAAGTCAATCACGTTACTCGTTTGCAAACCGCACTGACGATTTGCAATGCCGAAAAGGCTGTCGTTCAGCAAATTGATTTCCCCACCGTCGAAGACATCGCGCGCAGCGCTCGTCGCGATTTCTACATTTACGTTCCGGTAACGGTTGGCAACTTGCCTGCGGGAAACTACTCGCTTTATCTGACCGTTACGGATCTCGAGGGGAACAAGACGACGACGCTGGATCCGCCCCTTCCCTTCTCGATTCGTTAAACGCTAGCAGGCTTCGCTACGTTACAGCTTGCCGAACCGACAGGTTTTGCTGTGCGATCGACAGAAACGAATCGTTCGCGGTTTTATCCCACCAAGCGGCATTGTTGAGACAGCCGATTTAGTCGTTAGGGGCTTTGCGCGCATTTCTTGTTGGATGGAATTCGTTGATGAACGTGTTGGTGGCAATCTTCGGACTCACGGCCGCCGTATGGGCACTGATTTTGTTGCGCTATTTGCCGTCGATTGGGACGCGAATGCTGGCTTGGGGAATGGTGGCCTATCTCGTCGCCCAAGTTTTTTTGGGCTATTGGTTCTTTCACGTTGAAGCGGGCCCAGTGCCGCCCACCATCGATCGGGCAATGTTGGGGCTGTTGATAGGCATGTGGGGTATCCGCCTGTGGCAAACGAAGGGCTCAGAGCTTCGCCTCGACTGGATGGATATCGTTGTGTTCGGATGGTTCGCGGTCATCTGTTGGAATACGCTGACTCACGATTATAAATTTCGCAACAACTTGCCGCTGTCGCGATTATTGTTTTTTAATTTTCTGCCGTTGTTGACCTACATCGTCATGAAACACACTTCGTGGCGGATTGGCGACCTAAGGCTTGTTAATTGCGCTTGGTTATTGATCGGATTGGCGTTGTCGCTAATTGCTTTCGCGGAGTGGCAGTCTTGGTATTCGGTGATTTATCCAACGTACATCGTTAGCCCGACGTTTGAAGAATTTTTTGGACGTGGCCGTGGGCCTTTGTTGAACCCGATGATCAACGGCTGTTTAATTTCCGTGGGGCTGATGGCCACATTCCTAATGGCAAGGACCGCTGGAGCCTCGCAAAGAATCGGACTGGCGATTATCGCGGTCGCAATGCTGTTGGGGCTGTACTGCACACTTACGCGCAGCGTTTGGCTGGCTGGTGCAGCGGTCGTAGCGATCTTCGTCCTGGCGTGGACGAGCTGGCAATGGCGCATTCGCCTGGCGTGCATTGGAGTTGTTTGCGCTGCAATGTTCTACGTGTATGGTGCTGAGGCCTTCAACCGTTTTAAGCGCGACCAAAACGTTACAGTTGAGCAAATGTCAGAGTCGGTCAAACTTCGTCCCATGCTGGCGGCCGTCGCTTGGGAGATGTTCAAGGACCATCCGGTCAACGGCGTTGGTTTCGGTCTGTATCACAAGTACAAGGCTCCGTATCATTTCACGGACAAATACGGTCGGCCGCTGCAATCCGTTCTCAAGTACACCCAACACAATGTCTTTCTGGTTTATATGTTGGAAACTGGCGTCGTGGGAACGCTGTTTTTTGTCGCTATTCTTGCGACTGTGATGTATCGCAGTTGCCGGGTATGGAGCCAGTTTGCCGGGAACGAACAGCATGCCGAGTTGGCTCAATTTGGACTTGTCGGGACAGCGATCGTTTCGGTTTACATAATCAACGGCATGTTCCATGACGTCTCGATTATTCCGATGTCGAATTGCCTTCTGCTCTACGCCGCTGGATTGGTCGGCCAATTGTCCATCAGTGAGCCGAATTTTTCTGGGGAAAGGGTCTGGAAGCTATTAGCAGATCGCATCGAGGACCCAAGCCAACTTTCTGGCGAAAAATTGTTGCCTTCGTGATCCTCAGCCCGGCGGTTGGCGGCCTCTTGCTCGCCAATTTTTGTCTTCGTTTGCTACAATGTGCCGTCTCTGCCAACATCGAATTGACTTGGAAATATTCGTCGTTGGCACAAAATTCACAATTCAAAAACAGTCAGGGTAATTGTCATATGGCCAGCGGCTTTTTCATGTTAATGGATGACATCGCCGCAATTTTGGACGATGTGGCCGTGCTGACCAAGGTTGCTGCGAAGAAGACCGCTGGGGTTCTGGGCGATGACCTGGCACTCAATGCTCAACAGGTCATCGGAATTGAGCCTAATCGCGAGTTGCCTGTCGTTTGGGCTGTGGCAAAAGGGTCGTTTCTCAACAAATGCATATTAGTTCCGGCTGCGCTGCTACTCAGCGCTTTTCTGCCATGGTTGATCCAGCCGTTGTTGATTGCCGGCGGAGCTTACCTCTGTTACGAAGGTGTCGAGAAAATTGCTCATAAGTTATTTCATCGGGACGAAGAGGCGAAGCATATTCAGGAACATGAAGAAATCGTAGCTGACGCAAAGATTGACATCGTCGCTGTAGAAAAACAAAAAATTGCCGGTGCCATCCGAACCGATTTCATCCTGTCAGCGGAGATCATCGTCATCACGTTGGGCACCGTCGCTGAATATTCGTTCCCCACGCAAGTTGCTGTGCTGATTGCCATCGGCATCTTGATGACCGTGGGTGTCTATGGACTGGTTGCCGCGATCGTCAAATTGGATGACTTAGGCTTGAGGCTCGTGAAAGAACCCGCAAATGGTATCGCGTCGCCATCGCGGGTTAGGCTAGGACGCGCCTTGTTAATTGCCGCGCCGATACTGATGAAGTTCCTTTCTATTGCTGGAACGGCGGCCATGTTTTTAGTTGGCGGAGGAATATTGGTTCACGGAATTTCAGATTTACATCATTGGCTGGAAGATTTGATCCACGGCATCGAGGATTTCCGACCCCTTGGTGGCGTGTTGGCCGTCATTGTGGAAATGCTCTTGCACGCTATTTTAGGTGTGATCGTTGGGATCGTGGTCCTCGTGATTGTTAATTCAATCAAGAGCGTGTTATTTAAGAAGCGAACAGTTGAACCTGCCTAATTGCCGACCGGCTTTGAGGATGACAAAGTACACAAATTCATTCGCTAATTACTTTATCTGGATCGAATAAAGCCGTTTATCGGAACGAATGATCATTTGTTTTCCGGCAATCGCCGGAGACGCATTGAACCGGCCACGTTCCTCGGGCATTCGTTTCATCCGCAGTAGTTCAAATTCACCGCCGTTTGCGATGACCGCAATTTGGCCAGACTTGAACAGGATCATCATCTCATCCCCCGCGACGACTGGGGATGCATAGTCAAAGGCGTGCCCTTTGGTTCCGGCCCCAAGGGCTTCTTCAAACACAATTTTCCCCGTCGCACACTCAATGCAATATGCTTTGCCCTGCGATGCCCATAAAAGATTGTCACCGACCACAACCGGGGTGCCGATCGACGATTGCAAGCGTGTTTTCCAAACAACATGAGAGTCGGTGACATCGCCCATTCCACCACATCGAACAGCGATTGCCGCTTGATTACGACCCCCCATCGCCAGGACGATTCCGTTGTGTTCCACCAACGTTCCGTAGATGCTGTCCACCATCGGTGAGTCGGCCCGCCACAAGCGTTTTCCGGTTTTGGGATCGAATCCGTCGATCACTCCGGGAAATGCAAGAACTAATTCGTCATGATTGTCGACACGAACAATCATCGGGCTAGCCCAGCAATTTTTGTAGCGATCGTCTTTTGTCGACCAGACAACTTCACCCGTTGCTTGATCGAGCGCGACAACGGAACGATCCGTATTCGCAGCGTTGACGAGCACGAGATTTTCATACAGCACAGGGCTTGATCCATCACCAAACTTCATCGGGTCAGATTCTGTGCCCAAGTCGCGGTGCCAGACTTCCTTCCCCATCATGTCGTAGCAGTAGACTCCGGATTTGCCATAGTACACATACACAAATCGTTCATTCGCGACTGGCGTGCTACTGGAATAGCCATGTTCTGGAACCATTCCTTTGTACGGATCCTCTTTCGCTTTGCTTTTTGCGTCGGTCTGCCAGATCATTTTCCCTGATTCTCGATCGAAGCAAATCAAGTGTCGGGTGAGTGCATCCGGCTCTCCAGCATTCTCAGGATCAATTCCGTAGCCCGTATAACAAGTGACAAACACCCGGTCGCCGACAACGATTGGACTACTGCTGCCGGGTCCCGGCAAGTTTGCCGACCAACGAATCCCGTCCTTTTCATCCCACTCGAATTGAGTGGCGATAACAGCGTGCCCCGTGGCATTCCTCCCACGAAATTGAGCCCAATCGTCAGTTAAGTTTAGAGGGGCAAACAGAGCTGCCAACCAAAACAATGAAGCCGCCATAAAATAACCCTTCGGTCAAAAGATCTCGATTCCAAGGATACTTGAAATCTTACCATAGGCGCCATTGATCCGTGCTCAAAATAAAGACACCAAGCAGCAGGTTGGTGACGGCATGAGCTGCGACGCAATCCCACAGGTTTCCCGTTCGTTTCATCAACCAATTGATCAGCGAAAACCAAACGACTGCCGCCATGGCCTCATGCGGATGCGAGAGGACCGAAAACGCGATCAGGACGGCCATCGCCGATAAGGAGATTGTCGAAAGTTTGATATCGAACCAACGATCACCGCCATCAACGTACCTCGCCAAAAATCCACGCAGCAACCATTCTTCCGCGATCGGGACGGCGATAGCCAGAATAAAAAAACGAAAGACCAGAAA
>JBEBGH010000301.1:0-6740 GCA_040081565.1 Pirellulaceae bacterium | reverse complement strand
GGGCGAATTCGTTGGGCTTGCTTTGGCGATTTCGTTTAGTCTCCCAGCGGGCATGGCGGCGGCCGCGTTTTTTCGACGCAAGCAAGATCCTGTTTGATAAGTGATAACGGACAAATCGTTTTCGCAGACAATGATCTTCGGGAAATTCCCAGCGGAAAGCGGATCGCGGATTCTTTCGGTAGGCAAAACAATTATCATGGAGAGTTTACTGAACCAAAAGAATTGGAATGCCCGAATGTCCGCTCCACATGTTCTCGACCATCCGTTGGTCGCCTGTCACTTGACTACGCTGCGCGACAAAACTACCCATCCCAGCGAATTTCGCCAAACGGTACGTCGTTTGTCAACGCTATTGGCGTTTGCGGCAACGCGAGACTTGTCGACCGCCGAGACTCCAATCGAAACACCGATTCAAAAGATGATCGGACGAACGTTGTTGAACCGCATTGGAATCGTGCCAATCCTCCGAGCCGGCGTGGGAATGGTCGACGCCATGTTGGAGATGATTCCGACTGCGGAGGTCTGGCACCTTGGGCTTTATCGAGACGAGACCACGGCCACTCCCGTGCGCTATTACGAGAAATTGCCGCCTGGCGATCCGGTCGACGTCGCATTCGTGCTTGATCCAATGTTGGCGACTGGGGGTTCGGCGATTGTGGCGTGTGAAGTTCTGAAGGGATGGGGCGTCAAGAAAATCAAGATGCTCTCGATCATCAGTGCCCCCGAGGGAATTGAGCGACTTAAAACTGCGATGCCCGATATTGAGATACACACCTGTGCGATTGACCGCGGACTGAACGAACACAAGTTTATTGTTCCTGGATTAGGCGACGCTGGCGACCGAATCTTCAACACTACCGGCTAATCTTCAGGTTTTTTCATGCCGATCGTTACTTGTAAAAAATGCGGAAAGCCCTCGCGGTTTGCAGAATCGGACACCTCCGTTCATTGCCCGCATTGTCAAGCTGCGATCGAGTCGGCGGCGACCACAACGAAACCGACGCCTGCCGCGGCTGTTGTGCCGCCGCCAAGACCAAAATCTGACATTCGTACGCAAAATTCGGCCGCAGAAAGTCCGCTTAAACCAGCCAATCCCAGCGTAGTGCGAACCGAAACCGTAACAACTGAATTAGCCGGGCCCTCGGCCTCTTCGGCTATCTCCGAGCCGGTGGACACACCGGTAGAAGCAACATCCTCGCCGTCAGTTCGCGAGTTGTTACCGCCAAGGTATATAGACCAGACTTTTCCGAAACGACTTCTACCCCCGAAATACCGTACCGGTGGACATGGAATAAATTCCGTTGGAGGTCGACAGGCGAAAGGCAAAGTCCTAATTCCCGATGGCCAAGGCGGTTTCGCGGAAGTTGACGAAAGAATCGTCTATGTGAATTCCAATGGCGAGCGGATCCCGGTCGAGCTCACCGACCGACGCACCCAATGGCGTCAGCGCGCGATCTTTAATTTAATCGCGATGTTGGTATGTCTGGCGATCCTGTATCTAAGCTTCCTGTTTATCGTTCCTCGCTGATCACTCACCTGATCTCGCGCTCAAATTTCAGTTGTTTCATCCTCTCTATTGGGCGAGATGCCTCCAAAGACTATGCTAGGGGCTGTGGAAAATCGATTTTATGGCCAAGCTTCATCGCCAACTCGCGAAAGAACAGCGTCAGAATTAGAGTAAGGCCAATTCGTCAAATTTTTTCGTGCAATGGACTTCAATCACACACAGCCGATGACTCCCGAGAAAACCGTCAACTTCCGTTGTACGTGCGGGACTCTGTTGACGCTCAATGTCAACGAGGGAGGCGTTTGCGAGAATTGTAAGAAGTCCATTACCGCCAAAGCCCTCAACAATGAGCTTTCACGAACTTTGGCGATTCACCATGCCGATCCTCACCGTTCGCACATGGAATTTGTGATCGTCGACAATCATGGTGAACCGGACTTAATTGGTCGATCGCTCGGTCACTTCGAAATTGTTGAGCCGCTCGGCCGCGGCGGCATGGGGCTGGTGTATCGAGCATTTGACACGTCACTCAAGCGTTATGTGGCCGTCAAGGTATTGTCTCAGGCCAGTGCCAAAGGTTCGGAAGGTGAACTTGATCGGCTGCTGCAAGAGGCCGTTGCGCAAGCGCGAGTCAATCATCCCAACATCGTCTCAATTTATTATGTCGGCAAACATGAAGGTAATCCTTTCTTTGCCATGGAGCTGATTGCAGGAAAGACGATCACGGAACGAATGGCTCAGGGAGACCTGACATTTACCGAAATCGTTTACGTGGCTTGGCAGATTTGTGAAGCTCTGCGGTTTTCCTACGAATTCGATGTCATTCATGGCGACATCAAGCCGTCCAACATTTTGTTGATGGAAAGTGGAATTGCCAAGTTAAGCGATTTTGGGATGGCTCGATTTGAGTCCGAACAGACGGACCACCGATTCGGCGGAACGCCCAATTATTTGGCTCCGGAAATTTTGGAGGGCCAAAAGCACTCCATTCAAAGCGATATGTACGCGCTGGGAGTCACGTTGTACGAGATGACATTCGGCAAACGACCGGTAACTTTGTCGGGTACGTCCATCGCCGATTGGTCAAAGTCGTTGAGTGAAAGTAAGATCTCGTTTCCAAAACCCTGGCCCGAAGACTTTCCGATTGCATGGCAGACGATTCTGAAGCGATTGCTGGAGCGTGATCCAGCTGCGAGATATCCCGCATATGAACAACTCGCCGAGGATTTGGTGCGCGTCGCGCCTGCGCCGAATGTTCCCGCACGATTCTTGCCTCGCATGATTGCCGCCGGAATCGACTATATTTTGGTGGGAACAGGTTTTGCTGTGGTTCAATTGTTAGTCTTTGTCGTTTTGCGCTGGATGTCGTCGCAACTGGACCTGGACGGCGTTGGCTGGCTGAGTTTTGTCGATCGCAATTTGCCTTGGTATTTGACCGCGACCTTTATCTTCACCAAGACCTTGTTAACGGCCTGCGGATTCATTCCGATATTATTGTTCACTCTTTTTGAAACCTACCGTCGACAGTCATTCGGTCGAGCGTTGATGCACATTCGAGTGGTGAACCAATACGGTTTGCGCCCGTCAAGTCGATTGATGATGGGACGCAGCTTCTTGCGTATGTCGGTTCTGTGGACCATTCAAACGTTTTTCATCTTGCCATTCAACGAATTTTCGCCAGTTCTGATTCCGATTATTTCGGTAGCAATTGCAATCTATGCATTGTGCGATATCGGATACATGGCGCTTTTCGGCAATGGTTTGAGCCTGCATGACCGCTGGTACAAATCGCGAGTAGTTCTTGATACCAACCAACAGTAGAAGGACATCCCGCGAATGCGCATCATTCCCCTGCCGACAAACCTGCCATGGATCAAAACTAAACACGATCAATGCTAAGGCTAACAGGAAAGGTTCATGGTGTTTGGAATGTTTCGGCTATCCGCAAAATTTACGGTTTTTACGAGCCTCGTCAGTGTTCTTTTAGCTGGGCTCGTCGTTTCCGCGCAGGATCAACAGCCATCGAACCGCTCCGTTTCACAGCTCCTTGAAAGGCTGGAGGGACATCGAATCACGTACAATCCCAGCGGCCAAGTCATCGCGATCGAGTTTAAACAATTCACCGGAGTAAGTTCGTTCGGCGAACTCTGCCTGTTCGACAAACTCGACACCATCGACGTGGAATATGCAGGACAAATTCAAAACCACACGCTCAGCGGAATTGGGCTTTTGCAAAATCTGAAGAAGTTAAAACTGCGTTATGCGGATGAAATCACAAGTGATGCCATGGCGGTGCTGCAATATGTTCCTAATTTGGAGGAACTGCTTCTGACCAATGCACGTCAAGTGACCAATTTGGGGCCACTTAACAATTGTGCGCGGCTCAAACGTGTGACTCTGGAGTTCACCAACATCGACTGGTCCACGTTGCTAAAAGACGACCTAGCCAGTCGGATGCCAATTGAAGAGCTTACCATCTCCGGCGATTCGAAATTAGCAGAATCTGATTTCGAAGTTCTGGCAGCGTTTCCGAAATTGAAGAAAGTAACCATTCTGGAAAGCTCACAATTGACGGATGGGCACTTGAGCAAGCTCGCTCAATCGTCCTCCCTGCGCACGATCATGATCGAAAAATGCAACCAAGTCACCGGAAGTTTTCTAAAGGCCTTTGATCAACACCCCCTGGATGAAATGAAGGTCAATTCAACGGGATTCAAGCTGGAATCCATTAATGAATACAAAAATATTGGCCGGTTGGTGAAACTCAGTTTAAAAACGGGTTTTGTCGGAAGGAAACCCAAGTCAGAAATACTCGGTCAATCACCATATTCTTGGGTCTCACAACTTTCAAACCTCGAAGAGCTGGAAATCGACTCCCGCCAGTTCGCGGTTGAGGAGTTGGTTTCTCTAACAAACTCCAAACGCCTGCGACACCTCAATGTCGTCCTGCCGCGCAACTCAACCATTGGCGTGGACTCGGCAAATTGGATTTCTAACTGGCCAAATTTGGAAGCCCTCCGGCTTAGCGGCGGAAAGGCCATTCCAACGGAATGGACACGGCTGCTGATGGTAAACCCAAAGTTGGAGGAATTGATCCTCGAGAAATGTGAATTCAAAGACGATGCCATCCTTAGCATTTTCGATTCCCGCAGCTTGAAACGTCTTGGCTTTATCTCCTGTAACTTGACTGATGGCCAATTAGCCCGGCTGCCGCAGCTGAAGGATTTGGAGACGGTCGATCTGCTAAATAATTCGGCCTTGACCGATGCCGCGGTTGAGTCGATTGCCAGTTGCCCCAAACTCAAACACCTGAGAATTTCTGCCGCGAAAGGAATTACGGGATCCGGGTTTCAGAAGTTTCCGGCTGACGCTCCGCTGGAGACGTTGATGTTGATTCGGCTGAATACTTTCACCCCGATGGCATTAGAGACTGTTCTGCAATTGAAGAATCTTAAAGAATTCAGCTTTTTTTCCGACGGAATTACCAAGGAACATTTTGAAGCGTTGAAATATGCCGGAAGCTTGGAGACCGTGATCATGGAACCGCAGGACAAGCTCGACGAAATCTTCCGCTGGCAACTGAGCGAACTGCGACCCGACCTTGCCGCGGGAAATACCTCTATCAAGTGGACTGATCGTTTTCGTTTGCTGCGGCCAGAAGACGTCGAAGACTGACCGGTGCAAATCTCGAGGCACAGGGCACGTTTGAACGACGACGTGTTGCTTCGGAACAATCTCGCCTGTTAATTCCATTCCCATGGGTGACACTCATTGATTAACTAATGGCAGGCATCCACCGTCACGCAAATTAAATTAAAATATTTACTTCCTCCACCAGGCCTGGCCAAACAACCAAATCAGTGAATTGCCCCGTTTTGATTTCTCTCAAAAAGCCAAATAAGTAGAATGTCCCCTTTTGATTTCCCCGACTGATGACGCAACCAAGGCACGAACTTCGCAAACGTCTCCACAACGGCGATAACGCCTTCGAAACCTAGCAAAAACCACGACAGTACCATTCGTGGGTGGCACCTTTCTTCCACTTGGCAACCACTGGTTATTTCGATAGATCCGTTTGTGTAGCGATTCCGTCTAGCGTCAACGACTCAAAGAACATCTTTGGGTTGAACTTGAGTCTTGTTTGAACCTTTTCCTTTTGCTTGTCGTTCAAGACACTCTGGTAGATTTCGGCGGTCGACTTCCGAATTTTCTCTTCGAGTTGTTTCTGAGTTTCTAACATCTTCGTTACTTCGTCATTTACCTTCGCACATTTTTCGAGGATTGACTTACGTTGCTCATCGGAAAGTTCTACAAACTGGCTGGTGTCCTCAGCCGTCAGAAACGCAAAAATCTTCCCGCCAGAGTAACGGTTGTCCGCAATCGACTTAAGTTGATTGGGTAGGAGGATTTCTCTGACCTTCTTCGCGTAGGCAACCTGATTATCTCGACGAAGTTTTTGATGTTCTGTTTCCTTGATCTTCCCATCCTTAAGCTTGGAGTCCAATTTCTTGAGTTCTGAGTGGTATTCATCAAGAACTTTTTGCAGGCCATCTTTCTGGTCGCCAGCAAGCTCATTCCCAGTCAGCGGATCAAGGTCACTTGCCGAAGTGAATTGGAACAAGAACTCAAATCCGTTTTCTTGCAGTAGTTGGTTTGAGAGCCTAAGGTTTAGTTGATCCACGAACTCGCGGTCATCTGGGTTGTCTGGCACAAATGTTTGCCGGATAACACCGTTTCCAATATCAATATTTTCAAAATGCCCAGCCATTTGTTTCATTTGTGCGAGTGACACTTGCACCATAAAAAAAGAGAAAAGCATGGCAATCAAGAATGAACTCTTCATAAGATTTCTCCTGTCTGATTCTTTGTTAGCAAACTCCCTATTGGATTGTAAATTCGACAATTTGCGGTGTGCAAATCTGGTAGATTACCTCGTTTTCACTGGCCGCCATCGAACCAACGACTCGGTATGAACCTGCGGCAAGTCCCGGATCAAAATTGAAAGTGCTTGTGTCAGTAAAATCTTTGAACGTCCCGGCTGGTACTTCGTTTTCAAATGTAGATGCGTTGCCCACATTTACCCATCCATTTTGAACGTATTTTTGAACCTGAAGCGTTCGGGGAACAAACAGGGGGGAACAAACAGGGACAGGTCCAGTTTAGTGTAACTTTGGTCGGCCGGGATTGCGGAGCGTGGATTCCAAGCCGAGTTTCTTCGCGGTTTGGGCGACCC
>JBEBGH010000300.1:0-6740 GCA_040081565.1 Pirellulaceae bacterium | reverse complement strand
ATCAAGCGAAAGGCGCCAACAAAGGCGACTATTAAGCAAAGCTTACCAGGAACCAAAACAATGAAACAAAACCAGTTCTGCAATAACCGAGTTTCCATTCTCTCGCGACGGGATGCGTTGAGATCGGTCGCGGCCGGGTTTGGCTATTTGGCTTTCGCAGGTTTGGCGACGTCGACTGCTGTCGCCGACGATAAAAAGTCATTACTTGCTCCGCGTTCGCCCCACTTCGAGCCTCGGGCCAAGCGTGTGATCTTCCTTTGCATGCGAGGCGGACCATCGCATGTCGACACGTTTGACTATAAGCCGCAACTTCAAAAAGACCATGGGCGACCATCGCATTACGGAACACCTTGGTCGGCATCGCCGTGGAAATTCAACCAACATGGAAAAAGTGGTCTATGGATTTCGGAACTGTTTCCGAATCTCGCCAAGCAAGCCGATGATCTTTGTCTGCTGCGCGGGATGCACTGTGACCAGCCCGCGCACGCCCAGGCGTACCTGCAAATGCATACAGGCCACTTTCAGTTTGTCCGCCCGTCCATGGGTGCGTGGGCCTTGTATGGTCTCGGCACTGAAAATCAGAACTTGCCTGGTTTCATTTCGATCAACCCAGCGACGGCCAACGGTGGCGCGCAGAATTACGGCAGCGCGTTTCTGCCAGCGGCCTACCAGGGAACAAGGTTTTCGGTTCAAGACAGCAGCGCTCGCAATCGCCGAATTGACCGGATGCGTCGGGGCGAGGCGAACCCATACGGCATCAACAATGCCGTCAATTCCAAGCTTTCCAAATCGGACCAGCGGGCACAACTGGATCTGTTACAAGCACTCAATAAAGACAAGCTCGCTCAAGACCAGCACAATCCGATCATTGAAGGAGCGATTGAAAATTTTGAACTTGCCTTTCGCATGCAGGATGCGGTCCCCGATGTGATGGACCTGACTGGCGAAACTGAAGAAACACTCAAGCTCTACGGGATCAACGAAGACCCCGCCGATGGCTTTGGGCGACAATGTCTGTTGGCTCGTCGCTTCGCCGAAGCCGGAGTTCGGTTCATCGAGCTGGGGCATGGAACATGGGATCAGCACAGCAACATCAAGACCGCTTTGGCCGACAACTGCGCCGAGACCGACAAACCCATTGCCGGATTGCTCGCCGATTTGAAACGCCGGGACTTGTTGAAAGACACGCTGGTCATCTGGGGAGGCGAGTTTGGCCGTACGCCTTATTCACCCGATGGAAACGGTCGCGACCACAACCACAAAGGCTATACAACTTGGATGGCTGGCGGAGGTGTTAAAGGCGGTTTCAGCTACGGTCGTACTGACGATCACGGTTACGAAGCGGTCGAAAATAAAATGCACATCCACGATTGGCACGCTACGATCCTGCACTTGCTGGGCTTCGATCACGAACGGCTCACCTTCCGATACGGTGGCCGCGAAATGCGATTAACAGAAGTTGCTGGATCAGTCGCGAACGACATCATTGGTTAGGGCAATGGGAACCGCAACAATCACCTGATTGTTTTTAACTTTTCGAATCGAGTGCGTGACACCATGCCGTATTGGTCATCGAATCCCAATCTTGCCGGCATGCATGTTCCAATGTTTATGCTCTAGCGTGACCCATTTCTCAAGCTCTCCGTCGCCGGCGCAACAGCGACAGCGAGGCGACCATCAGCAGCAACGCCGCCGAGCTGGGCTCTGGAACGGGTGAGAATCCAGCGGCCAACCAGTAGCCGTCAAAAGTCCCTACATCGCCACCGAACTTTGGCGTGACTTTGAGGAAATAATCGCCGGCACTGGCGATTGGAATGTTCAGCAGGAAAGGATCGGTTTGCGCAAGGGCTCCTGAGCCAAAAATGTCTCCGGAATACATCACGTCGTCATTGAACGCCAACGGTGTGCCCATGAAGTCCAATAATGTCAAAGTTGTGTCGTAGCCGAATGTCCCAAAAATTTCGGAACTGAAAATTTCCGCATTAAGCAGTCCAGCGCTTGGCAGACTGATCTTCCAGATGTCGGTATCGAACATGAACATCGGGCCTGGCGGACCGTCAGGCGTGCCGGCGACGAAGCCCATCAGCATCCCCGAAGTTTCGCCGGGAGCAAGCAGCATGGTCTTGGCCGTTAAGAGCGTGTCGCCAGCGTCAACTCCCGGCCCCTCTTCGCTTACATCCAGAATGATCGGGGACGAAACAACTGAAAGATTGGTGCCGACGATTTTTCCGGCAGCTCCTCCGGTGATGTCCAGCATGGCTTTTTCCCAAGGGCTGAGACTTCGAAGCACCTCGCGCCCCAATTCCGTCAATCCGGTTGGCCCGGTCGCCATGATGTACTTGTTCTGAACGCCGCCGGTCGCCCCATAAGTCGCAGGGGTGATGGACGGATCGCTGTACGCGGCGTGATGGGCCGGGCCAAAGCTATGCAGCAGTTCGTGTGCACCAGTTCCGGCGAGAGCCGTCGATATCTGACTGATTTGTGACGACCGCATTGTCTTACCGCTGAATTCATCAAGTATAAACGTAAAGTTCGCCGGCGCAATTTCGCAAAGCTGACTCGAAGCCGTGTTAGCCGGATCACGGGGAGCTATGCCCAACGCGCCAAAGCCGAAGGAACTCTTGCCAAAGTTAAGCGTGTCGAACGGGACCGCAGGTGCGACGGTCGAGAAGGAAACGAGGTAGTCGCTGTAAATGGTCGAAAGTTGCATCATGATGGAAGTCTCAATTCCCGTCTTCTCCCCTGGCGTAAACGGCGTGATTCCGGCAGAGGCCGCGAGCTTGTCAAGTTCATCAACCCAATCAGGAATACCGTTCGGTGCACCTCCCACGCCATTATGAGAATCAGATGTAAAGTCGACAAAGACGGAAACCTGTGCACTTGCAACGGAGCCGAGAAGCAAGGCACAAAATGTCGCCAGCGAGAAAATACGAAAAGAACTGAGCGACGCATGCGCCCGCCGAGTAAATTGAAAGCCACCCATATTGAAACTCCAACTGGAAATGATCGCTCCGGAGCCCGAGACCGTACCGACTGATACGACAACGAGCACGAAGTCCTATTAACCAAGCAACAATCAGGCTGATTTCATGCAACGAAATCCGAAAAAACTTGTTTTCAAGCCAAATTTGTGCCAAAATCAGTGTTGGTGCAGTGCTTTGAACCCCGTTCGGGTGACATACTCCCATGGATAATCATTCCGACGCGTTTTCAGAGCAGCCTGATATCGAGCTTCAAAACTCGGATGAACTCTTTCTGGCCCTCTATGACGAACTCCATCGTCTGGCCGCCCGGTTTATTCAGAATGAGCGACCGAACCACACTCTGCAAACGACTGCGCTCGTTCATGAAGCCTGGTTGAAACTGAAATCTTCTGTTTCCGCTCAGCCCGATTCGACAACGGGTCTGTCCCGCGAACATTTTATGGCCAAAGCCGCCGTGGTGATGCGCAGAATCCTGATCAACCATGCCAAGTCCGCAAAAAGGATCAAACGTGGTGGCGGCGCAAGTCAATTTTCTATTGGGGAAGTTGCGGTCGAATTCAATGATCGGGCCATCGATCTGGTAGCCCTCGACGATGAATTGCATAAGCTGGAACAGCTCGATCCGCGCCAGTTTCGAATTGTTGAGATGCGCTTTTTCGGAGGACTGACGGTAGAGGAATGTGCCGGAGTCCTGGGAATTAGCGTTCGCAGTGCCTACCTGGATTGGGCCCATGCCCGAGCCTGGTTGCGTGCTCGCCTGGAGGGCTGAATCATGACTTCCGAATATTCAGATCCTCAATGGCAGTTGAAAAAAGAACTCTTTCAGGCCGCTTTGGAATTGCCACTTGCCCAGCAACAGGAATTTCTCAACACTCAGATCCAGTCGGAGACCCTTCGTGAGGAAGTCTGTCGACTGCTGAAGTTGCATGGCACCGACGACTCGTTTCTTAGTTCTCCATTTGAGGGTCGATCGGAGTCTTCTCAGAGCGGTGCAAGAATGACGGATCCATACGTTGGCCAAGCAATGAATGGGTTTACGATTCAGAGGCTTCTTGGCCTGGGAGGGATGGGGGCGGTTTACCTTGCCCAGCAGGTCAATCCCGATCGGGCGGTGGCATTGAAGATACTGGATCAGCCACAGCATCAAACTGAAAAAAGAATTCGCCGATTCATGCATGAAATCAATGTGCTGGCGAGGCTCGATCATCCCGGGATTGCAAAAATCTATTCCGCGGGCACGTTTGACTTTGGCCGAGGCCTGCAGCGCTGGTTTGCCATGGAACTCGTCAACGGGGAAACGCTTGGAAAATTTATCGAATCGTGCGGGCCAGACTTGCAACACAAGATTGACCTACTGATCCAGATTTGCGAAGCAGTCGATCACGCGCACGTGAGAGGCGTGGTGCACCGGGATCTGAAGCCTTCAAACATCTTGATGTCCTTGAGCCAGACTTCGGTTGGAAAAAAGGCTGCCGAAGGAGCGCGGAGAATTGAATCGCAATCTGCGTCGATCAAGATCGTCGATTTTGGAATTGCAAGAATTACGGATGACACCGAAGAACTGCCATTGACTCTCGATGGCGAGATTCTCGGGACTCTGCACTACATGAGTCCGGAGCAGCTCACAGGAAAACAGGAGCAGGTCGATGGGAGATCCGATGTATTTGCGATTGGGATGATCGGATTTGAGATGTTGACGGGGAATCTGGCCTATGATCGGCGTGGTCTATCGATGTCGGAGATTATCGCGCGGGCTAACGTTGATTCTCCGACACGACTCCGAAAAATTCAGCCTTCGTTCAGCCGCGATTTGGAATCGATTTTTGCCACAGCGTTGGCTCCGGATCGGCAGCTGCGTTACCTCTCGCCGCGAGACCTCGCGAACGACCTGAGACGCTACCTCAACGGTGAGCGACCCTTGGTCCGTAAGCCATCGGTGATCTACCGCGCCCGTCGCTTTGTGTCGCTGCATCGGGGATTGGTTTTTGGTACGTTAGCCACGATCGTGGGTCTGACCGTCGGCATGATCTTCTATGCCAACGCAGCACAGCGAGCCAATCGCAACGCAACAGAACTTAAATATGAAGTCGACAAAGCTCAAACGATCAACGATTTCATTACCAACGATCTGGTGACGCGTTTTTTGTTGGCTTCTGCCGGGCCCAACGACCAGCGCGATGATCTTGGCCGACGGGTTGAAGAGGCCAGTGAAAAAATTGCCATCATGTTTCACAACCAACCCACGTATCAGGCCGCCATTCACAACGAACTCGGAACGCTCTTTTATAATCTGAGAAATTTTGAGAAAGCTGAAGGCGAGTACTTGAAGGCGAAGTCGATTTGGGAATTACAACTTGGCCCCAACCATAACGACACGCTTAAAGCTGTCAACAATCTGGGCCAAACGTATCTCGCTCTAGGAAAACACGATCAGGCGGAGAAGCTGGTGGAACAGGCTTATCTTGGTCGGTTGGCCTCATTGGGCCAGGACAATCCGTTGACCATCAGCAGCAAAATCAACCTTGCACATGTTTACATGCAGACCAATCGCGTTTCGCAGGCGAAACAGATGTTAACTGAAATTGTGGAGCGAAAAGCCGATTGGGGGCAGGATTCTGACAAGGCAATCCTGACGGCGATGGCCAATCTGGGAGCGATCCACATCCAGGATGGGCAACTGGAGGAAGCCCTGCAGCTTCACCAACGCGGTTTCGAGATTGGCCGAGAACATTATGGCGAAGTGCATCCTACGTCGATCAGTCTAACGATGCGTTTCGCTCAAACGCTTCATCGTGCGGGAAGAAATGAGGAAGCCCAGACGCTGATCGAGCAAAGCCTGCCACAGCTCAAGGCATCAAGTGGTTCCGATTCACTCGAAACGGTAAACGCCCTGCGATTGCTGTCTCGGATAAATCGCGACCTGGAAAAACCCGATCGGGCTTTGCAACATCTTCGTGAAGCGGAGAAAAGTTTACTGGAGAGCAAACGAGATGAGAAGCTTTTGAAGAAAGTACAATCCGAACTCACGGCTTTGGAGCAGGGCAAAAAACAAAATTAACGTCGACCTTCACCCCTATGGCGTATTCCGTTTCTTACCATATTGCTCTGTGAGAATGGCAATCTCGGTTCGCAGATACTCAATCACATCCTGTTTTTGTTCATTTGCCATCTCCATCCACCAAAACCAAAGAGTGACATTCAATCCAAGTTGGCGGCTCGCATTTGGCCGCCAGCCTGCGAATAGCGTTTTCGGGGACAGGGTTAAGACGTTTCCTGTTTTGCAGTAACAAGCGGTCGAACGGAGGTTCGACATAAACCAACTCGATGCGGGCGTTGTAGTCGGCGAACAAATCAACCCAGCGTTGCCGAATCTGCTTCGTGACGTTCGTAGCGTTGAAAGCAAAAGAGGTCTTTGATCGCAGGTATTCGCGGCTACGCTCACGAGCAAGTTGCACGACTTCGCCCTGTTTGTCGCCAGGATCGATATCAAGCTCTCCCCGGATATCATCAAGAGAGACCACCGGCAAGTCGTTCCGTTGTTGTGCCAACCAGGTGTCTTTTCCGCTGCCCGGCAGACCGCACATCATGGTTACAGTACAGGCGAAATTCTCATGAGGGATGTAATGCAGGTCTGGCTGCTCTTGACGAAAGAATAAAAACCGGGCGTGGTCGTTGGCGAATGGAAAGGCCCGTTCGTAGCACTCGTTTTCTTCCGCCAGCAACTTCCAGTAGTGCAGATTCTCTTCGGGACGAGTC
>JBEBGH010000299.1:0-6743 GCA_040081565.1 Pirellulaceae bacterium | reverse complement strand
GTTCCACGACGAAAGCCATCGCGTCCATTGGCTTCTTGTTGGCGTCGGGGGACATCAAGTCAGCGAACGATTGATCGACCAGAAACCAGATGCGGCGGATGTTTTTCAGGTCGGCGTTTTGCGGACCCAGCCACTTCCCCAGCGACCGTTCCAGCTCGTTCCATTTCACGGCCTGCAATTTCTTTGACGCATACGCTTCCTCGAAATTGACCGAGGCGCCCAGAAAAAAGCTGCTATCCAGGAACGCCATTGTGGAAGCCGCTTCCGTTGCGGGGCTCACCGCGATTGATTCTTTTGCAAATACCGGCGAAAACTTTTCCTCAAGCGGAAGCGATTTCACGGACGTTGTCTCAGCACAACTGCAGATTGCCAAGGTTGATATGCCGAGCAGCAGGAGCTTCCGCGACGGGGTTGCCCAGCGGGGTTCTTGTATTTTCAAGTGCATGAGAACGAATCCAGTGTGAATTTTCTGAGACTAGGATATTCTATGGTTCCGGACCGGGTGAGACCGAGAGGGGGCTCTGTTCTTTGCTCTTTGGTATTGGCGTTTGGCTACTTAGGCTTACAACTTACCTTTTTCGATTGACCTTTGTTTCGAGGCTCTGACTTGTCAGCTAAACTCCATGCGGTACTGTCTGCCAGCGGCGGAATGGACTCTACCAGTTTGCTGTTGCATTTTCTCGCCGCCGAATACCACGTGCATCTGGTGAGCTTCCGTTATGGGCAAAAACATGTTCTGGAATTAGATTTTCTCCGGCGAAACTTGGAATATTTGCGAACTCACGGTTATGAGCTGGAATGGCATGTGGTGGATCTCGCGGGAGTCGCACCCCTGTTTCACTCGGCTTTGATCGAGGGAGGCGAGGCGGTACCCGTGGGCCATTACGAACAGGATAATATGCGAGCCACGGTAGTGCCGAATCGAAACGCGATTTTCGCTTCGATCGCTTACGCCTGGGCTTTGTCTTTGGCCCAGAAGAACAACTCCACAGTCAAATTCGGACTGGGAGTACATAGCGGAGACCATGCAATCTATCCCGATTGCCGGCCAGAGTTTTTCGGAAAGTTGCTGGATGCCTTTGCGGCAGGCAATTGGGACAGCGAAAGGGTGGAGGCCTATTTGCCCTACCTCCATGGCGACAAGGCATCGATCTTGCGCGACGCGGTGACGAATTGCGACAAGCTAGAGTTGGATTTCGACCGCATCTTTGCCAATACGCTGACGAGCTATTCGCCGGGAGCTGACGGAAGATCGGCCGGACTTACCGGGTCCGATGTCGAACGGATTTTAGCATTTGACGAAATTGGGCGTATCGATCCCTTGCCATATGAACATTCATGGGAGATCGTATTGGCCCAAGCGAAAAAACTTCGGGACGATTTCGTTGGCTCGAGTTCGGCGGATAGGGGCACGTAACACAATGGGTTGCGTTGACGATCGAAACGAAAAAAGATGTGTGACAATTTCGGCTATCGAATCTGCCGGTTGGGTTGATTAGATTATGTAAGTTGCTATTTGCCTGATTGGGATGCGTGACCGTTTTAGAGGCGAGCGAGATGATCGAAAAACAATCGAAGAAGAACGAAGCCTTCAATCAAGAAGACCTGGAAGTAAAGGAAGCTCACGTGATTTTTGCGACGATCTGGAGCGAACTTGAGGCCGAGGTAGGTCGGCAAAACTTGCGATTCCCCAAGTCAATCATTTTGCTCGGCGGCGCTCCAGGTGCGGGAAAAGGAACTCAGACCAAGTTCATTATGCAGGCTCGTGGCCTCGTCGGCGAACCGATCGTGATTAGCTCGCTGCTTAATACTCCGGAAATGAAGAAGCTAAAAGACGAAGGTCGCATGGTCGGTGACCACCAGGTTATCGCCTTGTTGATGCGGAAACTCATCGATCCCGTCTATCGTGACGGCGTCTTGCTCGACGGGTTTCCTCGCACGCGGGTTCAGGTTGAATTCGTCAAAATGCTGGTCGATCGGATTAACGACTTGCATGACGAGTTTCAGGGTACGCCGCTCGCGCTCGAGTTTCGCCGCCCAGTTATCCATGTGATGGTTTTCTACGTGGAGGAAAAGGAAAGCGTCGAACGACAGTTGAAACGCGGAAAAGAGATCAAGAAACACAATGAGGAAGTCGAACGCACGGGAATCGGGCAAAAATTGGAGTTGCGGTTGACGGACCTCGACCGAAAAGCTGCCGCGAAACGGTATGAGGTCTTCAAAGAGCAAACCTGGGATGCCCTCCAATCGCTGCAGGAAATTTACCACTACCACTTTGTAAACGCCCAAGGTTCGGTGGAAGAAGTCGAGAAGAATATCCTTTGCGAACTTCAGTACCAAAGTTCATTAGAACTGGAGCCCAAGACGTTTGACATGATACGCGTGGTTCCGCTGGCCAGTGAAATCGCGGGGAATGCCCGGACCGAATTGGTCAAACGTCTGGATCGATACGCGGTTGAACATACGGAGCTCTTCCAACAAGTCATCAACCTCATCATGGAACGGTTTATTCCCATTGTGAATCGTCACGCATTGACCGGGCATGCCATCGTGAATACGGAAGACCCAATTTTCGAGCGCCCGGCCGCATTGGCGATGTTGATTGATGTGTTTTCGGAGCGTGGCTTTCAGGCCGTGGTGGACAAGAATCGATATGACGTCGTCGATCGCATCGATATCGAAACGGGAGCTGTTGAGCGACACACCAAACACGTCTTCCGGATCCAGATCAAGTTCAAGGGCTCAGAAATCCGCCGCGGCTAATGCATTGCGAAACATTGCCTCTGGCTTACTTCTTGTCCTTCGCCGACTCAACCTGCTTGGCAATCCACGTGAGCGTACAAGCGCCCTCTTTGGCAACCAGTTGAGGCGCGATGTAACGCACCGGTTTTGGCGACAACGGGACTTGGAATTTGTCACCTTTCTGCAGAATCGGCCGCGACTCCTGCATTTCGCCAAACTGGCGGGTTCCAGCGAGCTGGCAAGGGTACCATTGTCCGACGCCGCTTGAGTCGATCAGATAAAACTCGGCGTACGTATGCCCCGGGATCCAAACAGCGCGGGCCGGGATTTTCTTTATTCGGCAAACCGCAATAAACAACGAAGTCAATTCTTCGCAATCTCCCTTTCCGTTTTCAATCGCCTCAGGGCAACTGCGGATGGTCGGATCGAATTCGTAAGGAAACTTCTCGCGAATCGCTTCGTAGATCGACTCGACTTGTTGCCATGGAGTCTTTTGCGAATCAAGCTCAATCGAAGCCGCCAGTTTTTTGACTTTGGAGTTTCCAATCTCAATGTATGGACTCTCTTGCAGGAAGGCCTTCAAATCGCCTTTGACATTTTTCGCAAACGTCAATGCAGCGGGATCGCGAGGCGCGACAATGTTCTTTTTTCGCACCACACATTTGGCAACCGCACGGGCAGTTTGTCCCGTCAACAAAACATCGATCTGAATTTGTATCAGCCGCGTATTGTGCTGTAATTCGGCGATCTTCACGTCCACCTGATCGGTTTTCATTTCGTCGACGATCTCGATCGTTTGCTCCGGCCAATTGGAGGGCAACGGTGCAAACGCTTGGATGGCTTCGCATTTACCTACAGAACTCAGCTCCAGTCCAAACTCCCAAACGTTAGGCGCTTCGACGTCGGTGAACGCCACACGCTCGTCGTCGACCGATGGCTGTGAAGTGCTTTTCTCTTCCTGCCCAAATAGCGTCGCGGAAACAATGAGCAGGCTTAAGCAGCAAGCCCGCGATATGAAATTACAATGCTTCGAACACAACAACGTCATCAATGGACTCTTTGGTTTTTCGTTTCGTCGCGGCACTACTTTGGACTTCCTGACCCGCCCAGTTTTCCGCGGAAGAAACTGCAGCCGCTCGGCGCAATTTGCCCCGTAACGACCATCGTTTCACTGACGAATCGCTGGGGCTCTTTCTTTTCAGGAACGCGGAAATCATCGCCCTTTTCCAGAATCACCATGGGAGCGGAATTCTGGCCGAACTCTTTCAAGCCGCTTAACTTGACCGGAAACCAGGCTCCCTTTTCTTCATCGTCGACCAAGAAAAACTCAGCTTGTACTCCGCCGTCAACCCATACCGTTCGAGCGGGGACTTTGTGCAAGCGACACATCCCGACAAACAATCCGGTGATGTCTTCGGCACAACCCGCTTTTTCTTTAAATGCAGTTTGCGCGTCAAGTATGTCGGTTTGTGTTTCTTGAATGTTCGTTGTGACCCAGTCGTAGATCGCTTGGACTTCAGTCCAGGCGTTAGGTTTGTCGGCTACGATTTCCTTCACGGCTTCTTTGATCTTGTTGCTCTTGAGATTGATCCCCGGTCCGGTGCCAAGATACAACTTTGCTTCTTTTGGCGGCGACTTCGGAATCGTAAAAACAGTCGTGTCTGGCGGAAGTCCAATCCGGAACACACGCACGTTGACGATGACCTGAATCGTAAGTTCCCGGTTGGCTGGCAGCGTCGGAATAGTTGCCATCACTTGTTTCAGGCCAGGTTGCTCCCGGAATTTCAGGGAATGCGTCGAGTCGGGCACTTTTTCGTCTTCCAACGTCACCGTTTGCTCCGGTACGTCGATTGGAACCGGGATGACCACGACCAAATTTTGACAAGGAGTCGGTCCGCCGGTGACTTTCGCGCCGACTTGATACCGTGTGGCAGAATGTTCCGTCAACACGGAGCCCTTTTTGGACGATTCGTCTTTGGCCTTTTTGTTTGACTGGGCCTGACTCAATCCGGGGAATGCTGCGATTAATCCAATGGCGATTAATTTAACCCAGAACAATGCTTTTCGATTCATCGTCGTAAAACTCGACTAACCCGAAATTTGGAGGAGAACTCGTTACCGCGCAAACTGCAGCAGAACATCTCTATTGTATTTCGACCTCGCCCCACGGATCAGCCAAGAATTTTGAAATCCCCAGTACCGTTGCACCTAGCAATCGTAATTTTCGGCAGATTCAGGCTGGCTTCGGCCGGCGGCGGTCAGTTCCAAAATCCGCCAACCCAGAGGACCCCCAGAATGATGGCAAAAAAGACCAATGTCCACACAAAGAACCGCATGGAATGGCTGAGCACCTCTCGCGTCTGTTCATGTCGGGTTGCGCCGTAGACCAGGCTGATCGCGACGACCAACGGCAACGCATACCAGATTCGAGCGACATCGGTGAGTTGACCCAATAGGCCAATAGTAAACAGCGGCATCATTGTTGCTCCTTGACGATAGCGGCCTTCTTCGCCTTTTCCTGCGGCGTCAGAATCATCGGACCCACGAACGCATCGTAAATGGCGAGCATGTTGAGCAGGCCAGCGACCAGTGTAGACCGTGCCGATTTCGAAAAAATGCCCCAGTTCAAAATGCCACATTCCGAGCACATCGTTCTCGCTCAAGCTTGACTCGCCTCCAGGCGGAGCCATAAAGCCATCGATGATTGGCTTTTGACCCGCAGGCAAGACCTCACCCGGCTTGAGCCGTTGATACGACTCACGCAAAAGATCATTTCGGAGGGAGCCATCACGTACCGGAGGATGTCGACGGGCAATTTCCCACCAAGGATCGCTTCCATTCCCCACCACCATTGATTGAACAATGGCAGGAAACGCTGGGGTTCCGACTCCAACCTGGCACAAATATTGCCAGCGAAAATCTTCGCTCTTAAACGAAGCATAAACGACACGGCTCGTGCCCCACAGCAGCCCCAGGAAATAGATTGAAAGGACACAAGTCATGTAGAGGAAGCCCTTGGCAAATCGCCGTTGATAGAAGTGCCCGGCACCCGGCCACAGCCACGCGAGCAATGCCGCCCAATGCGGTTCGCGCAGGTTGACCGTCAACTTCTCACCATCTTCCAAATCGTATACAACTTCCGCCATGGAATCGAAACCTCGCGACCGCGTGCTTTTTGCTTCCTGATTCGCATTTATTGTCACGGTTCCTCGCCTATCACGCAATGTCAGTGTCGATCAAACAACCACGCTTTTTTGTCGAAAAAATAGGGGATTCGTCGGTCGTCACGGTGGTTGATGACGAAGCCCATCATTTGATTCACGTGCTGAGAATCCAAGTGGGTGATTCGATCGTGGTCTTCGACGGCAACGGCCCGGAATTCGACGCCGAAGTTGTATCCATCGGCAAGAAAGACCTGTCGATCCGGCTTGGCGAACGCCGCGACATCAATCGCGAATTGAACAAGCGGGTGGTCATTGCCGTTTCCTTGCCCAAAGGCGACCGGCAAAAGGTTCTGGTCGAGAAACTGGTCGAACTCGGCGCGAGTGAATTGGTTCCGCTGGTAGCCCAACGCAGCGTCGCGCAGCCCACGGACTCTGCTATTGCGCGCCTTGAGAAACAGGTCATCGCAGCTTCCAAGCAATGCGGCAGAAATCGGCTGATGAAAATCGCCAAGGCCACTTCCCTGAAAGAATTGGTTTCCCGCGAAGCGGGTAATGTTGTGCGGTTGATATGCGATCCATCTGGAAAGCAAACTTTAAAGGAATACTCAAAGACAGCCAGCGATTGTCTGGTTGCCATCGGCCCCGAAGGTGGCTTCACTGAAGATGAATTGGAAGCCGCCCGTGCTCATGGTTGGCAAGTCGTCAACCTAGGGCCGCGTATCCTACGCGTTGAAACTGCCGCCGTCGCTGCTGCGGTGGAGCACGACGCTCGGGATGTTCGACCCGTTGCGGACGTCGTCGACGCCGATGGCGAGGTCGGCGAGCCCGTCGCCGTCC
>JBEBGH010000632.1:0-1670 GCA_040081565.1 Pirellulaceae bacterium | reverse complement strand
GTGTGAATCCACCAACGAAAGTCGTTACCGGTTCCGGCACCCAAACGGCCCGATCGAAATTAGTTTTACGGCGAAAGGAGAAGAGCAGTTTCCAACAGCCCTCTCTTCCATGTTTGCCAAATACATTCGTGAGATTCTCATGGGTTTGTGGAACGATTATTGGGCAAAAAGGGTGGACGGATTGGAACCGACCAAAGGCTACCCGGTCGACGCCGCTCGATTTTATGCGCAAATTAAACCGCATCTGCAAGCCAAAAAAATCGACGACGAACTGGTTTGGCGGAGCCGTTAGTGAAGCTTAAGGAAGCATGATGCCGGTTACTCAAACGAATTGAAAACGAACATGAAGACCTTGATTGTAATTCCGGCTCGGTTGGCCTCGACCAGGCTGCCCAACAAGATGTTGTTGGCGGAGACCGGCCATACGCTGATCGAGCACACCTACCGCGCCGCGCTTCGTAGTCGTCTCGCCGACCGGGTCATGGTGGCCGCAGACGACCGAAGTATCGTCGATGCCGTTCAGGCTTTCGGGGGTGAAGTCTGCCTGACTCGCGTGGATCACGTCAGCGGCACGGACCGGATTGCCGAAGTCGCCGCTAACCACCCGGAGTACGATCTGCTGGTCAACGTACAAGGCGACGAACCCGAAATCGAAGGCTCGACCATTGACGCGGCAATTGAGATGCTGCGGAGTTCGCCGGCGGCGGCGATGTCGACGGTTGCCGTTCCGATACGTGACGCACAGCTTTTGACCGACCCGTCGTGTGTCAAGGTTGTTGTCGATTCCAATTCGAATGCGATTTACTTTAGCCGCAGCCAAATTCCCTATCCGCGAAATCTCGAAAACGTTTCTTCTGAAACCGTTTATTCGCAACATGTGGGACTTTACGTCTACCGCCGAGATTTTTTGTTGAAATTTTCCAGCCTCGCTCGCTCGAAATTAGAGCAAGTGGAGTCGTTGGAACAATTGCGAGCCATTGAAAACGGATACAAAATTTCGGTCGCAATCGCGGAAAAAGCGGCCAAAGGAATCGACACCCCCGAAGATTACCGGGCGTTTGTCAGACGGCAAATGAGTTGTTAGAATCGAATGTCCCCTCCAAAAACCGGGACATCATCGAATTTACTTTCGATTTTCAGAGACTTTGGGTCCCGTCAGGTTCGTCGCCACCGCGTCTGTTTGAACCATGCCAGCCCATTAATCTGATGGACTCAAACTCGGACTGGTTTCTCGCGAACTATCAATAAAGGAATGATCATGACCAAGCATATTTTCGTAACAGGAGGTGTTGTAAGTTCGTTGGGGAAGGGGCTGACAAGTGCCTCGGTCGGAATGTTGCTGGAGCGTCGCGGCCTGCGGGTCCGAATGCAGAAACTTGATCCATACATCAACGTTGATCCCGGAACGATGAGCCCCTTTCAGCACGGGGAAGTTTACGTACTCGACGACGGTAGCGAAACCGATCTCGACTTGGGGCACTACGAGCGTTTTACCGATGGACCCTTGACCCGCCAGTCGAATTACACCACTGGCCAGATTTATTTACGCGTTATCGAGAAGGAACGTCGCGGTGAATTCTTGGGACAAACCGTGCAGGTCATCCCGCATATTACGAACGAAATCAAACGCTGTGTCGCGAACCTGGCGAGCGAAGATGTGGACGTGGTCA
>JBEBGH010000631.1:0-1670 GCA_040081565.1 Pirellulaceae bacterium | reverse complement strand
CTCCTACCGTGGAACTGGCGGCCTCGCGAACCGCGGGACCGTCAGGCCGCCTGATCTTGGACGCTGTCGGCACACCTGCGGGGCTCACCGGAGGCTGACGGTTCGACCCACAAGCTTATTTCGATGCAATCAGTCAGGCACTCGGTGAAGTCGCGCAAATTAACGCATCTCGAACAAACGAGGGGTTGAGTCGGCAAATGTTCGAGTCGCTAGTGAAACTAAATTCCGAATCCGATCGCCTTTCTGAGCTCGAACGTGAAGTCTTGTTAGGAGTAATTCAGAAATGATCCGCTCAATTCAGAATTCTATTCATCCGGTTTTCGCTTCTTTTTTTGGCGTGTTCTTGACCGCTTGTGCAGTCACACAAATCGATGTTGATGTTTACAAGGGCCCTCTAGTTAATCAAGAAGACATTCAACTTCAACAGTTTGCGGTCCTGGCGATCGGCGCCAAACCTCACCTAGTCGACCTCCGTGACAGTTTAGAATGGGGATCGAGTACTATTAGTCGTCTTAGCAAAGAGCCGACTTGGACTTTGCGACTAAAAGAACTCAGAGCGCTATACCAGCCCAAGTACATACCATCGGAATCATATCGATTTTGCGACGACTACGCGAAACGACTTAATGACATTTTGTCACTGTACGAGCCCAGGCCAGCATCCAAAAAAGGTGAGCCGTTGGATCTGTGCCCGCGGCAGTACAAATTTCAAGATGGCCCGGAGTTGACTGGCGGTCGACTTGAGGATGGCCTGGAGATCTTGATTGAAGAATTCTTAATTTTTGACAATGACGCATTGACTCACGATAAGACGTCGAAAGACCCCAATTTAGAACGTGCGAAAATACGGCTGGTAAATTCACTTGTCCAATTTGGACAAAAGGTTTTGTTTCTTACTAATAACCAATATTTGCTCTCTTTTAAAGAAAAACGCGCTCGCTCTGACGATATATTTTCTGATGTATCGGTAACTATCGCGAGAGATATATGGACTACGTTGGGTGATTGGAAGGATATGTTTTTTGGTAATGCGGATCGTGCGTTCGCCAGCGATCAGCAAGGTCGTTCTGTCGCAATTCTGCAGGCTGTTGGCAATTCCCTTGTGAACGAGGCCGACGAGTTACGGAGACAAATTGAATATTATCAAAAAACTGCCGCAATCGATGAAAAAACCGGGAGCAAACTTGAGATTTCGTCGATTCATTCCCTTGACCGCATGATTACGACTTTACGCAGAGAGCACATTCAAGCATTGGCAAAGGGTGATAACTCCGGCGCTCAAGCACTTGCTGGAGCTATAAAGGCAGCCTACGATCATAGAGCAAACCTTGCATACATTCGACCTGCTTCAGCATTTTTGCGGAATAGTTACCCTGCGTCTGCGCTGCAGAGCGATCCGCGGGTCGGGTGGCAAAACCTTCTTTCCCAGTCAGCGGAGCGGGCGTTGCCCTTTTTCAGCCAGAAGGTTGCAAATTGGGCAGAACGGGAACGGCTGGCAGTACGCACCGAATTTGACAAGCAGTATTGGCAGAACATCAACAATGTGAGGGTTTCAGGCTCGGGTTTGACTAATACCAAGTCTTGATGATCAGTACCGATGAGCCCAATCGCGCAATCCAATGGACATGATGCGCCACGGCTGGTCGACGAGCTTGTTCCAGGCATCGCAG
>JBEBGH010000036.1:0-23704 GCA_040081565.1 Pirellulaceae bacterium | reverse complement strand
CAATGGAAACGCTGGCAATGACCGCCTCTTTGGCGGCGATGGCGACGACCAGATTAACGGCAATGACGGCGACGATCAGCTTTTTGGCGAAGCCGGAAATGACTTACTCAACGGCGGATCGGGCATCAACACCTTCGACGAAGGGCCGGGGAGTGGCGGAGTCGTCTTTGCCGGAACCAGCGGCGATGACGTGATTCGTGTCGAACGACGAGTCATCGGCGGCATCTCTTATGTCGTAGCGAAACTCAACGGCCAGAAATCGGTTCAGCCCTACGCAAACGGGGAAACCATCATCGTTCATGGCAACTCCGGGAACGATAAGATTGTCCTTGAGAGCAGTGCCGGGCAAGCCTGGTCGGCTGAATTTCGTGGAGGGAGCGGCGACGATGAGCTGCATGGTGCGTCCCGCAACGATGCGCTTTTTGGCGAACTTGACGACGATTCCCTTTTTGGCGAAGGGGGCAATGATCTCATGGTCGGCGGCGACGGCGATGATCGCCTGTTTGCGGGCAGCGGATTGGACCTTGTCATCGGCGGCGCGGGTAGCGATCGCATCTACGGTGGAAGCGACGAAGACTTGATCGTCACGGGGACGACGGTTTTCGATTCCGAAAATGCACGGCTGCAATTGCTCTTGGCGGAGTGGACAGCGGGTTATGCTTACGAGACGCGCGCGAATAACATTTTCGCAGGTACAGGGGGAGTCTTGGGCCCGTCCGGAGTTCGGCTGCGAAAAGGGCTGACCGTCTTCAACGATGGCGTGGAGGACAAGGTATTCGGCAATGGCGACCGCGAGCTTTATTTCTTTGATTCGCTCGACAACATGGAAGACCGCAACGCCGACGAATGGGCGAATTGACAGAAGGCTCTTTGCTTGCGGGGGTCGTAGAACATGAATTGCCACTGATTGGGAGCATCATTGGGAGCGCCGAAATGAAGCGAAACGCCTTGGCCATATTTGCCGTTACCGTTCTCCACCGCCGGGCTGCAGAGCCGTGGCAAAGGACATCAAGCAGGGAACAGCGACTGGAGTTTGAAAATCGTGATCGTTGACCTTGGCTGCAAAACCAATATCGAAGTCATCAACCAGTTCGTCACGCTGCGAGGCAAACGGGTGATTGATGCGGGTTGCGGGGACATGACGTTTACGCGTCCGTTGCTCGAAAATGGCGCCCGCGTTTTGGCGATTGATCCCGATCCGGTTCAGGCCAGGCTCAATCGCGAATTGGAACCGGTTCCCAACCTGGAGTTCGTCGAAGCGGGTGCAGAAAGACTTCCAGCGGCCGACAAATCGGTCGCTGGTGTCTTCTTTGCGTACTCACATCACCATGTTCCCGCCGAACTCTACCCGGAGGTATTTGCCGAAATCCGGCGGGTCTTGAAGCCCGACGGATTTCTGTATGTGATTGAGCCCATGGATTGTCCGTGGAACGAGGTGATGAAGCTGTTTCACGACGAAGATCGCGAGCGGGCCGCGGCCCAAACAGCATTGCTGGATTTGGCTGTGCCCGCTTTTCAGACTTGCCAACAGTTTATCTATCACAACTGGACCCAATACGAATCGTGGGAGGCATTTGTCGCCCGCTTTGCCAGCCGATCCTTCAACACGATCTATACGGAAAACGACATACGCCGGTCGCACGTCCGGAAAGCGTTCGAGGACCTGGGCGGTCCCGAGCATCGATTTCAGTCCCCGAAACAGGTGATGCTACTCAAGAATCCGAAAGGGTAGCGAAGGGGGCCTGATATCGTGAGCGACAAGACAGAAATCGAACGACTCGGTCACATAATCAGCGTTCAATGCCAGCCTTCGCGACTTCGCCGAAATCCAAGCACTCATTCGCTAATCGATGTCCATACCCGACGGGATCGCCAAGATCGACAATTTCAACCGCGTCAACGAATGTAAGATCCTCACCGTAAAATTCTTACCTGAAACCTTGCGTCCAACGAACGCTTCTAAGACGACAATAAGGCCTGTCACTCGAACTGGATTTTCTGCTAAAATTCCAGTACCTACTTGCCTCAAGACAATGCGTTGACTCGATTTACGCCCGTAGAATGAAGTAATGAGCAAAGCGAATGTCGATTAGAACTTTGCCTTCACCAAAGCTTAGTGCGCCCTCGGCGATTCAACGGCCGCGTTGGTATCGCTTTTACGCGATGTTTTCCGAAGAGTTCGCCGAACAAGCCATTAAACGAGCCAATCTCGCTCCGGGATCAACCATTTTGGACCTGTGGCTAGGCGTTGGTACTACCGCATCCACAGCAGTTGCCGCAGGACATCGCGCAATTGGAGTGGACATCAATCCTGTTATGGTGACGATCGCGAGAGGTCGGCTCATTGACCATGAATCCGGTTGGCTTGAAATCGAAAGAGTGGCCAAAGTTGTGAAAAAGATTGGGCGAACCAAGATTGGCCCGCGAGACCCACTTCAATCTTGGTTCGGGTTGGAAGCTGCGACGACGTTACGACGATGGGAACGTGCAGTCCGCCGCGACGCTGCCATCGAGGCGATGTCAGATCTAGACTGCTTTATGATGACAGCCATCTTCGAAGCTGCAGTAAAGTTGGGGGCGACCTATCGGTCCAAGAACCCGACTTGGCTGAAATCGCCCGCTCCAACTCAACGAGTTGAAATGACTTCGGCTGAAGTGTCGAGCCTAATCACTCAAATTGCGAAAGCCAAAATTCCCCTCTGTATTCCGGTCCCTGGCACGGCAAAGGCGACGCTCAAAGTCGGTACCGCGACGTGCCTCGGAATACCCTCGTCCAGTGTTGATCTAGTCCTAACCTCTCCTCCATATTGCACTCGCATTGACTACGCGGTCGGCACACGATTGGAACTTGCAATCCTTGGTCTTGATGCGTCTGCGACACGCGAATTGCGAAACCGAACAATGGGGACGAGTACCATTCGGCAGTATGCGACTGAGCCGAACGATTGTTGGGGGCCTGAGTGTATCAAGTTTCTTGCTGCGGTTAGGGGTCACAAAAGTAAGTCGTCCGAGTCTTACTATTTGAAGACCTATCTTCAGTACTTCAGCGACCTTTTTTCGTCGCTCGCCGAGATAGATCGTTGTCTGCGAGTAAATGGCCAAGCAGTAATTGTGGTTCAGGACTCACACTACAAAGGCATCCGAACCGACCTCGCTCGCATTGTTCGAGAAATGGGCGACTACAACGGATGGCGATTGGTGAAATCTTATGATTTCGAATCGCCTCGCAACATGCGTCGCGTCAATACCCGAAGCCGGGCTTATTGTGAGAATGTCAAGGCAATCGAAACAGTGTTGTCTTTTTCCAAAGAAAAATGAGTGCCATACAATGCCTGCTGAACCGCAATTAAGTCACGATGTTTTGTATCAAGCTGTTGAACGAGAACGAAAGCGCGCATCAGTTCGCGCTCTGGACTTGTCGTTCAATGAATTGGCGGATATGTATTGCGAAGGGGAGTTAGAAATCCGCCCAGAGTATCAACGCACATTCCGATGGTCTGAAGAGAAGAGTTCGCGATTCATCGAATCCATCGTTTTAGAAATGCCAATCCCGCCAATTTACACGATCGAGGTGCGTGAAGGTCATTGGGAATTGATTGATGGGCTTCAACGCCTCTCCACATTCCTTTATTTGCGTGGCCAGCTTGACCTTCCGGATCGCGACCCGCCCATCGTGAAAGGCGAAACTTTTCTGCGCCTCCAGGGCTGCGATATCGTTCCTGAATTAAACAACTTTTTGTTTGACGAGCTTCCGACAACGCTTCAGTACCGAATTCGCCGCGCGAGTCTGCGCGTCGAAGTCGTCCGACGAGAAAGCAACCCGCGATTTGCTTATCACATGTTTAAGCGGCTAAATACGGGAGGCGAGTTATTGAGTGCTCAGGAGGAGCGTAATTGTTCGATTCGCTTGCTCGGTACTCAGTTCAACGATTTCATTTTCTTGCTTAGCAAGGACGAGAATTTTCAAGCCTGCATTGAGGATATTACTGACGAATATCGCAAACGAATGGGTGAGCAAGAATTGGTGCTTCGCTTCCTCGCATTCAAGAATTGCCTCAACGAATTCGTTCACAATATTGATCCATTCCTAAGCGAATTCATGGAACGCGTAACCGATTCTGGAGCTGAAAATCACTTGCCGTTTGATTACCAGACGGAGGAACTGGAGTTCCGAAAGACGTTTCGCATAATTGCAAATACAATGAGAACGCGAGCGTTTTGCCGTTGGGCGAACAATCGGTACTCGGGTGGATTTTCAATGGGTCACTTTGAAGCATTTTCTATCGGCGTTTCCAGAGTCGTGAATTTGATCCCCGATCCGCTAACGCAGGAAAAACAGCAAGAGATTGAAGCGGCTATGGATTGTGTAAAGAAAGACGGTGAATTACGAAAATTGACCGTGGGCGGTGGAAAAAACTTTCGAAATATATACGAACAGAAAATAGAACTGGTAGCCAAGGCAATCAGGGACGTGTTATGAATGAGGCAGACTTCGTTGCCGAACTTGATCGTGAATTGGAATGGCGATCAGCAGAAGTTCGACGTTTGCGAAACTTGATTACAAATGACAATGATGAACTGGCAAGGGATGAACTGCGCAAGGCGCTCGTTGTCCTGTTGTACTCACACTTTGAAGGGTTTTGCGTTTTCGCATTACAACATTACCGCCTCGCTGTAAATCAGGAAAAAATGAGTTGCGGAGTAGCTATTCCGGCGATTGTTGCAGGGGCTTGGGATCAGGTTTTCACGGCGATGCAAACGGGAGACGAAAAGTGCAAAGTGTTTCTCAAAGTCTTACCTGATGATACGAAATTGCATCGACACTGGAGACGCCGACACTTTGTTGAAGAAGTTGAGCGTCTCAAGACTCTGTCTGTAGAAGTACCGGAAGATGTGATTGATGCAGAGTCAAACTTAAAAGTTTCGGTGCTCCAGCGAAATCTTTTCGTCCTCGGGCTCGATCACCAATTCGTTGATCCTCATGTAGGCTCGATTCAGCGATTGCTTAAGACGCGAAACGACATTGCACACGGCAATCGGCGAAAAGGCGTCGCCGAGCTGGAGTACAAAGAATTAGAGTCTGCCGTAAACAACATTTGTAAAAAGCTGATCGAACTCCTAGTTGAATCGCACCGCAAACAACAATTTCGTCTTAACCCCATTACCTACTCGGCCGCAGCGTCTCTGCCTTCGACCTGATTGATTTCGGCATGAAGATTCCATGTGGAGAAGTCAGCCAATGTGTTACCGTCGTATGAAAACCTGCGGCCTCCGTCCCAAACATACTCTCGCCCGGCTAAATTGACTCGATTTTCTTCGGACATCGATCATTCCACGAACTCGATTTCTTCATTCGTCTTGAGCTCCACTTCCTCCCTGGGTGATCAGCTCAGGGTCCAAGGCGCTCGCATTTTTGGAGCCAGGAGTTTCGCGGCGGCGTCGTCACCTAATACCTTCTCGGTTTTTGGATCCCAACGGAGCGGGCGGCCGGTGAGCATCGCTACGTTGAGCAGATGACACAGCGTCGCCGTTCGGCAGCCGATCTCAGCGCTGGCAATTGGCTGCTGCCGGGACTTGATGCAGTCGACAAAGTTCCGATGATGGCCGGGACTGCGGCCCAAATCGACCTTTAAGTCCTTGGCTTCCAACAGTGTCGCCGGCTCGGCAACGGTCTCGCCGCCGTGGATATGCACAAACAACGAACCTTCGCTGCCGATGAACTTCAGTCCACGCGGCTCCCGGTTGGCCCCGACGAGTTTTACGCCATTGCCATACGTGCACTCAAAGTTGTAGTCCATAAAAGCGTCATAGAGATTTTCTACATTCCGTTTTCCTTGAGCCTTGAACTCCACCGGGCCAGAGTCGTCCATGTCGAGGGCCAATTGAGCGATGTCGAGAATATGGGCACCGCGGTCCGACATTTCACCGCCACCAAACGCCAAAATAAATCGCCACCAAAAATGTGACCGCTTTTCGTGGTACGGAACGGCGGCGGTGTGACCGAGCCAAAGGTCCCAATTCAATCCCTCGGGAACCGGCATCGGCTCGGGAATGCCTTTGTAGGCGATGACCTCTTTATGATGCCATTCGTCGCCGCACGGCATATTGACCTCGATCGTCGAGACCTTGCCCAACCGACCGCTGCGGACAATTTCCGCGGCGCGGCGGACTTTGTCGTTCGACCGCTCATGACTGCCCGTTTGAACGATCCGGTTTTTGGCTTTGGCCGCATCGCGAATAGCCATGGCTTCGTGCACCGAATTCGCGAGCGGCTTTTCGCAATAAACATCACAGCCGGCGTTGATCGCGGCAATCGAAGCGAGCGCGTGCCAGTGATCGGGAGTCGAAACATGGACGGCATCGAGTTTTTCTTTGGCGAGTAATTCCCGCAGGTCGGCGTAGACTCGACAATCTTCATTTTTGTAGAACGTGTCGACCTGCTTCTTGTCTTCGGCCGCGTGTTTCTTCTCGACGTCGCAAACGGCAACGAATTGAACCTCGGGCAGCTTCAGCAGTTCGCCGGTATTGTGTCGGCCTTTGCCACCTGACCCAATCGAGCCGATGACAATCCGGTCGCTTGGTGGCGTGGAACCTTGCAGCCCTAAAGTCTCGGCGCGGACGAAGTAGGGAACCGCGAGACTTGCGCCAGCCACGCCGGCAACACCACCCAAAAATTTTCGACGCGAAATGCTGTTTTGTTTTGACATGCGTGGTCCCCTTTGGAGCAAATGCAGTGGACGAGATGTTTTGAAATCATCTCGATTTTCGTCGTCCGTTATTTTTTCAATATACCAAACCCAAATCGCAGGTGTTGTTTGAATCAGCCATCGGAGGTGTCGACGTTGGCCTGCCGCTGTTGATTCCGCCGTTTTTCAAGGAGTCCAAAGACCACCAGAATGATGATCCCCAGTGTGATTCCAAACGCCCACCAAGGCCAGACATGATCCAATCGGCGGTGGGCATTGGCAACCATGGCCGCCACCGCAATCAACAGAAACAAAACGCCCAGGCCCATGGACTCGCGTGACTTGAACATCATCCCGGCCAGCATTCCGGCGAGAGCCAACAGCGCAAGGATCATTGGCGACCACAATGTCTCGCCCAAGCCATAGATAAACACTTCACTGGTCGACGAAACATAAATCACGGCCAACGACAAAAACTGAAGGGTCTTGAAATTGGCGGGACCCAATCTGGCCCTCTCGATTCGGCTTACGACCAGGGTGCTGAGAGCCGGAGGAATCAGCCACAATTGCGGATGGTGGACAATCGAAAAGTCCGGGAACTTATGAAAAAAGAACCACAGGGCAACATTGCCAAACAACAGGGCCAAGAGCCCCATGCCGATTGAAGGCCTTGCGAGTGTTAACGACCCGTAGACCAAACCGGCCAGCAGCATGACCATTGCCGAATCCGCCTTCGACGCTACTCCCAACGTTGCCAACGCCGCGGCCATTGGCAGAACGGTCATGGTGTTTTGAAGCGGCTCGCTGAGTACGGTTAACTCACGTCGCTTAAGCAGATTGCTCAGCCCCACGCCACCGAATGCCACTGCCATTGCGATGTAAGGCCAGTATTCACGAATCCCCAACCGTAACAGCCACGGCAAGGCCACGACAACATGGGCAACCATCAGCGCCAAGACAAACTGTGCGAAGTACACGTAGGCTTGGCGACCACTGGTCTCCAGCGACAGCGGATCATGTCGGGGTAACACGGCGACGGCAACCAAAGCACCGGCGATCGCAATCGCCATGACGGCCACGGCAATTCCCTCGGCGGTTGACAGCGTTAACGGAGTATCGAGCCGTTGATTTGCGTCCCATTCCAAGACGACGAAAAACATTAGCGAGACTACTGCTAAAGCCAAAACGGCGATTGAAGATGTCTTCAAGGCCGTGATCCATGAGTCGCCCAGACGCACCCAACGCACGAGGAAGAAGCCGTACAAGAACACCGCCCCGCCAAACACCATGTACGCCCGTTGAATCAGCTGCAAATAATTCGCCCGCAAACCCTCCGGTCCCGAAGGCGCCCACGATAACAACACCGATCCCAACACAAACAAGCCGATCGCCACGTATTGTTGCCACCGTTGGCCCGTCGCTTGAGCATAAAAGACATAGGCTCCGGCCAGTACCGGAACCAATAGCCCCGCCCAGGTTCGGAGAATGGCGTCATCGGAGAAAAGAACCATGAACAGCGAGAACAGCATGATAAACAACCCGAGGAATCCACTGACAATCGGCATCCACCGATGACTGGTCGACTTCCAGGCGGCGAAGCGAGGAGTGGCAAACGCAGCGCTCGTTCGTCGCCACGTCCGCCAATTGGCCAGCCACACTGCTGTACAGCACAGCGTGATCGCCACGCCCATCATCCAAACAACGCTCGTGAATTTCACGTCATAAACATTTCGCGATTCCAACCAGCGCGCGATCCAGCCAATCAAAGCCAACCCAAATGCAATTCGGCCGGTGAGGCGAAATCGCTCTCGATCGTTCCACAAACCAGCCACCAACAGAACTTCCATGAGCAGCATCGCCGTCGTGAAATCCCACACAAATAATCGACTGGGCACAAAACGAGCTGTCCCAACGAAAGCCAATAACCAAAACGGTGCAAACGCGGCCCAACCGTTGGGAAAGAGCAAGAACGACCGGCGCATCGGTATTCGGCGCACTCGGTGCACAATCAAATAGTGTCCCAACCAAACCAGACTCAGCCCAGTCGCGCCCACAAAAACAAGGTTGGGCAAATAGAAAAAGTCCCTGCCAAACCAGCCCTGTGGATCAAACCACCACATCTCGACTGCCATGAGACTAACCAAGCCGGCCAAACCGAAAGCGAATTCATCCCGTCGAAGCCAACAACCGATTACAACTCCAACGAACAACACGACGCTCAATACTGCAAAAAACCACCAGAACAAGTTCGGCGAAAAAGCGATTCCATTGCAGGCGTAGGCCACCGCTCCTAGAAGCGACACGATGATCGGTACCATTTCCGCCAGGTACAATCGCGTTTGGTTCCAAGAAAAACTTCGCCTTCGGCTCGAAGCGGTGTCGATCGTAGCGGCTTCGATCGCTTTCTTTCGCGAATCCTGTAGCAACAGCAGGACAAAATTGCTTGCAGCCACAGCCACTAATCCCCAAGTCAAAATCCAATAGGGCAACAACGCGTCAAAACGATTGCTGCGATCGATCGCCGCCGCCGTGAGACTTACCACACAGAAGCCGAACAACGTGATCGGCCAAGACAGACTTGCCCCTCGACCTTGCCACAACACCATCCACCATAGGGGCACATACAGGACCAGCGTGAGGATCCCCAATGGTCCGGATGCAGAACTAACCCAACCCAAATTTGTACCTGGATCGAAATAAATTCGCACGGCGATCAAGGCAGAGAGGCCTACCAGCAGCACGCCATTGAAATACGTATGCGACTGCAAGGCTCCCATCCAGCGCGCCCGGTCAAAAACCGTTCCGGTTCGCGAGTGCATGGCAAACCAGATGAGGCCAAAGGTCGTCATTCCCAGCGAAACCATTTGCACAATGCTGACAAACCACTCGGTCGCTAACTTGGGATGCGGGGACAGTACCAGTAGAAGCAACTGGAAGACAACCAAAAACCGCAGGACATAGGAACCGGAGACCGCCAGCAGATTTCGACGTTCTGAAATCGCCAAACTTAGAAACGTCGCCAGAATCACAACGATTGGAATTCCAAACGAGGCATCCTTTCTCAATGCGCCGAGCGCCGATTCACCCAGAGGCCCGCCAATCATCACTGGCCCGATCAACAAGAAATTGGCAATGCCGACCAGTGCCACCGAAAGGCCAATCCCGATGCTGGCGATCAAAGCAATGCGTGTCAAATCCAGACGCAAATCACGCGCCAACCAACCCGAGTCAGCAGAACCTTCTGGACCCTTGGCAGACTTCCGGGGAACTAACCACATCAGAACAGCAATCACAGCGCCGCCGATCGCCATCAACCAACGCAGGGCCGACGCGGTTGCGACATCAGACTCCCATCGCCCGGCTTGGATCGCCAACAATCCCAGGATCAACAACACCGCTGCATTTGCGTACCAGCTAGTGGCAATCGTCAACGGGATGACCGGCAGGGGTGCAACGGCAATCTCAGCATCAGCATTCGGGGTCGCTTCGACCACCGGTTCATCCTGGCGTCGCCGATTTTGAACGAGGCCAACGATGGCGACAACCAAAAACGCGCCAAGTGTAATTGATAATCGCTCGATCAAACGGGGAACTTCCCATTTTGGATTCAATGACAACGACCATGTGGTCGCGATTTCGTTGGTAATGGGGTTGAGCAAACCCAAGCCTACCCACAACAACATCAATCCGGTCGCGAGCATTGATACATAGAAGGCAACTTGATTTCCGCCAATGCGCCAATTCGTCAACCAATCGATGGCGTTTCGACCAAACCTCGCGGGAACGCACAGCCAAATTAACGACCAAATCGCAAGGCCATTCGCTTGAGACAACCAATGCCCTGGAGTGGTAATTCGCTCTGCGGTATCCGCGGTCGCTTGAAATTGACTGCCGATTGCCCAAAACATTGCCAAGCCCGTAGCGACCTGTATCGCCCCGCCGACTCGTTCTCTCCAGCTCCAGGCCGCGATGACGACTGCGGCGAACAATCCACTTAGAATCCAGACTTGGGGAACGTGGTATTGAAGCTGCAACGACAACAAGGCCAGGATCAGTCCCAGCAGGCCAATCCACACGCCTGCCGAAGAAAAAACGACAACTCGCCACCATTTCCAACGTTCCGGCTCTGTCGAATCGCCTACTCGTGAACGCATGGTGACTGCGGCAAGGGAACTGACGATTGCGACGACAGCAAATACGGTTTCCAGGCGATACAGGGAATGCAAATTGAATCGCTTCATCAACCACTCGATGACGAACTTGTTCGCCATCAATCCTTCCAGAGCAGCCAAGGATAGCGTGATCAATGCGGCCGCCGGCAAAAACCGAAATTGGTTTCCCGCAAAACGTCCAGACAACGACATAGCAACGATCGCTGCCGAGAACGCCGATAACAAAGTCGTTCCCACGGTCGCGTCAAACCAGTCATTCGGGTTAACTCGCGCGGCAATCAGCCCCACGAGGCTCCCTAAACCACAGCAGGCAACACTGGCGAGCAGATTCACGGTGTCCGTCTTTTGATACCACAGTGATTTCCACCAAAGTTTCTGCTCGTCAGCCGCGGATTGTGGCGCGCGAGCAAAACGTCGCTTGATCAACGGTGTCAAACAGGCCAGCACGACTCCGGAAACCAACCAGGTAATCGCCGCACGACCGCTGATCAAACTGCCGATGAACTCCGTCGCACCGATCATTCCGTTGGGCGGCAATGTCTGGCGCGAGATCAGGATTGCCGCGTTCGAGCCGATCACACCCAGAACCACGGCCAGAAGTACAAACGCGTACTGTCGCCGGATCCATCCCAAGGCTCCCGACAACAAGCCCAGCGCACTCGCGTAAATCAACAGCTCGCGCGGAAAACGACTGGTCCAGATAAATGAAATCAGAATCGCAAATGAAAAAACGCTGATCAGTGCAGCGGCGATCATTCGAAAAGAGGCTTGCTCTCGGCTCTTGACGCGACTGAATACAATTCCTGCGGCCCAAATCGCCGTCAAACTAAAAACACTGACGACGGTCGATAACGATGCCAAGATGGGGCCAATCTCGCCAACCTTGAACAGAAAAATTGAGAGACCCGACAAGAATGAAAATGTCACCACGCCCAAAACGATCAGCGCCCGGTTCAAAGTCTTCGGCGTCATTGCCCGTCGCTGCAATAACCCGAGTCCGCCGACAATCATTGTGGCAACGCTGGCCAGCAGCAACGGAATCGCCCACACCACACGGGTCGGCCCCAACGAATCAAGCGGCACCCGATTGACCACGACCGTCGTAATTCCGGCCACCATCACCGGCAGCCATAAAGTCCAGGCCCCACGGCGGAATAAAAGCGTGCTCGACGACCAACTCAACCAACCAAAGCCTGTGATGCCAATGATGATCGCCAGCCAAACCACCGGATCACTCAGGGGGCGTTGGTCGATTCCTCCGGAGCTCAGCAAGACTCCCGCCAAGAAGTTAAGTGGAACGATCAACATTCCAATCAGCAGCAAACCGCGGCTGGTATTTCGCAACTTCCACCGCTTCAGCGTGTAGGCCCCGGCCCCGTGAATGGCCAAGTTCAATAAGAGGAACAGCAACGCGGGAAAATAGGGAATTGTATTTTGCAACTCTCGCCGCAGACTGATCACCAATCCGACGGCACTGCCAACGATGAGGATTCCACTGGCGAGTTCGCCCCAGCGAATATTTCTTTCCTCCATGAACCCTTTCAGCAGTTCTTTCCAATTCGTCCGCGGCGCTCGGGGTGCCGGTTCGGGCTGTTCCCACGGCAAATTGGATGCAACCGCTGGCGCGGGGGTCCCGGCAGCTGTCGAAGCGGCCGGCACGGGCGCGGCTAACGGTGGCCGAACACTGGCTGGTGGCGGGCTCGATGGTTGCACAGAGACTGGAGGCTGAGCGGCGGGAGTTTGCGTTGAGACTGCTGGCGGTCTTGGTACCTGACCTGCCGCTGGAGCCCGTTCCGCAACGACCTCAACGCCGGAGACTGGTAATGGCGCGGAGGTATGAATGACGGCTTGCTGGACCCGCGGAGGCAATTCGAAATGGGCGCTGAATTGCCTTTCCAAGGCATTTCTTGTTTCGTCGTAGTTCGCCTTCGATATTTTCCCTTGCTCAAACAAAGCATCGATGAGATGCACGGCGTCAACCGGGCTGTGCATCGCGGGCTTCGTTTTCTCAGGGTCCTTGCTGCCGAGTTTAATCAAAAAGATTATCGACTGGACGACTCCCACGACCATGAAAAAGATCAGGAGCAAGACAACTATTAACCCGAGCAATTCACACATCGGTCAATTCTCGCTCCATGGCTTACTCAAAGTTCTTGGTTCAGTTCGATATTCGATGTTCGATTCTCATCCGATTTTCGCGAAGTTGATCTGCGAGATCGCGGCGTCCGCAGAATGGTAGCTCCATGGTAGCATGCCACCCAGCGAGAGTGTTTCTGCTCGGCAAAACCCCCGTAAATCGAGATCTCGCCTTCCGAAAAACGAACCGTCGATCTATAATCCGGTCACTGTTTTCGGAGGATAAGCGAATGGCTAGCAGGCTGATTCGAAATCAGTTGCCCGAAAGGGTTGCGGGTTCGAGCCCCGTGTCCTCCGCTGCACGAATTGACCCGCCAAAACACGGGTCAATTTTTTTTGCGCTAAGGGCGGGTGCTGTGCTTGCGGACAATCGACGCTCGGAACCACAACGACTAACACAGGAAGCCTGAATTGATGGTGGAAGCTAACGATTTTCGTAATGAGCTGGAACAGGCGGCTCGGGAACTTGGCGCGTTTCTGCTAGAGTCCGCGCAGGTTCCGGTGGTGTTTGCTGAGAGTTGCACCGGCGGGCTTGTCGCCGCTTCATTGACCTGTGTTCCCGGAATCAGTCAATTTCTGTGCGGGTCCGCCGTGACGTATCGCGCGGCGACCAAGGAGCAATGGTTGGGAATTTCCATTTCAATGCTGGAACAATTTTCCGCCGAATCAATGATCGTTTCGGAATCCATGGCATTGAATGTTCTGGAACGCACACCGGAAGCGCATTGGTCTGCGTCGATCACTGGTCATCTTGGGCCAAATGCACCCGAAGAACGGGATGGAATCGTTTTTATCGCTGTTGCGAGACGAATCGATGCAGGATGTCGTCTCGTGATCTCCCGGCAAATATCGTTGTCGGCGAGCGATCGCGTCGAGCGTCAGTATGAGGCCGCGCGGATCGT
This sequence comes from Pirellulaceae bacterium, assembly GCA_040081565.1. Lineage (GTDB taxonomy): Bacteria > Planctomycetota > Planctomycetia > Pirellulales > Pirellulaceae > BJ22. Next base: position 9,808 of record JBEBGH010000036.1, on the reverse strand, counting down.
CTTGAACGCCACCCGTGAGGCCATTGCGAAGACCAGCCTTCCGCTCGAGACTTCGGCAGAACCGGTTGTGGGATAATACCAGACGATCACGCCTAAAAGTCGGTCTTGCGCAAGGCTTGATGGCAGTCGATACATTTCATCGTTAGTTCGAAGTATCGGACGGCGGCGCCTTCCAGGTTTTTCTTCTGTGCAGTCTTTCTTAATCGCACTGCAGTTGACTTCATTTCTTCACGAATCTGAGCCAATTTGGGGTCGTCGGGAGTCACCCATTCGCGAGCGCTCGCGACGCGTTCGATCTCCGTCGCTGCCGCTTCGATCAAGTCAAATCGGCCAATGCTTAGCCCCTCCACGATGTTCTGCGAATACATCAGCTTGGAACGCATCAAGTCGCGGATAATGATGTCGTCCTGTTTCTCTTGATCTTGGGAATTGAAATGCCATGAGTAATTGGCCCCTAGAGTCAACACGACGAGTGCCAAACAAATTGCCAACCAAGTACGCCGCATAGTGTTCGCTTTCTAAAAAATTGGTGTGAGAATTAACCGGCCATCAAGGCCCCGATGTCGGCGATGGCCCGCACAAAATCCGTTGATGAGAGCATGCCGACCGGATGATGATGGCTATCGACTACTGGCAGGTGTCGAAATTGTTCGCGAGCCATGATTTGGGCGGCGACAATCACGTTGTGCGTGGCTTTAACGGTTTCAACTGGCGTTGACATGATTTCGGAGATCAACATCTGGCCGCTCTCTTCTTTCAGGGCGCCCAGGAGGTAATCGCGATCGTTTTGGTTAGCAGCCCATAAAGCCGAGAGATCGGTTTGGACTTCGCGAAGTAGATTTACGAGATCGGCGATCGAAAGAATACCGACGACTTTATTGTGCTTGTCGACCACAGGAATCGCCGAGACACGATTGTCGGCAAAAATCTCCAACGCGCTATGGAGCGTTTCGTCTTGAGCAATGACGAGCGGGTCCACGGTCATGATGTCTGCAACTGCGTATTCGCCGAAACCTTTCACGACACACCTCCCGTTGAAAAATCGAGTTTCCAATTTCAGTATTGCAAATCAAATGCCGTCGCTAAAATCCCCGGCTGCGTGCAGATTCGCGTCGGTAATGGCGCGCTCGGCGGCGCAGCTCGTCAAAAGCGTGCGGATTGAATACAGTGAGTGTGCGTTTTCGGGCAGTGCATTGGGGCGGATTTTGGCAGGGTTAAGTTCGCTGGGTTAAAACCGGCCAACTCATTCATCTTTGCGACAAAACGATTCGGGCACAGCGTTTGCTTGGATTCCCCGCACACTTCGCTGTTGGCGGCGAGGCATTCATTCCAGCTTGGTTTTTGCAAAAGGGCAAATCGATGAACAAATTTCTCAGCGGGAAACCGGTTGTCGTTCCAACCGACTTTTCGGACGCATCGCTCAAGGCTATTGGTCGGGCTCTTGATCTGGTGAGTGATCGGACGTTGGTTAAAGTATTGCACGTCAGTCCCATTCCTGCCGGAGGAGAGTTCGGAAGTGTTTGGGCGTCGATAACATCCGATGATATTCTTCGCGGCGCGAATGAGCAGTTTGCGAAAGCAGTCGAAAAGCATCCTGCGTTGAAGGGCGTCGAGTTTAAAGCCATGATCGGTGATCCCGGTTTGGTGGTGGCCGACTATGCTAAAGAAATTGGGGCCGAACTCATTGTGATTCCATCCCACGGTCGCACCGGTATTTCTCGATTGTTACTCGGCTCGGTGGCTGAGCGGGTCATTCGTTACGCCAGTTGCCCCGTATTGGTTTTGCGTGGCAGTTGATCGAAAATTTTCCTGTTCCGCTATCTATGTCTTTTGAATTTGTTGACTGGTTGGTTGATTCATGACTCGACGTATCCATGAAATCGCCGAGTTTTATGAGAAACTCAAGAACTATGTGAATTGGACCGAAGACGATCGCCAACGAGTCCGGCGTGCTTGGCTATTGGTTGAATTGCGACTGGATGATTTGATTGACGACTTCTATCAGACAATTTTGCGTTACGATTTTACGCGAAAGGTTTTGACCGGGGGCGAATCGCAAATCCAACGACTGCGGGTGACGCTGAGGGAATGGCTGAGGACTTTGTTTCATGGCCCTTATGATGCGGAGTTCGCGCTTTCTCGCTGGCAAGTCGGAATCCGGCATGTGGAAATTGGCCTGCGTCAGGGATACGCGATTGCGGCGTTGGCCCGGTTGCGTTCGATTATCAATCAGGCGCTGGCGGCGGCAGATGGTCAATTGGACAAAGATTCCGCGCTGACACTGGTTTCAATTAATAAAGCCTTGGATATCGATTTGGCCTTAATCGATTTGGCCTATCAGCAGAGTGCGGGGGAGCAATTGGAACATGCTGCGGCGGAAAAGCTTCAGCAGAGTGAACGACTGGCTTCGATTGGCCAGATGGTGACCGGTTTGGCACACGAAAGTCGCAATGCATTGCAACGAAGCCACGCCTGCCTGGAGACGTTGCTGCTCGACATTCAGGATCGTCCGGATGCCATGCGGCAAGCCAATCAAATTCAGGCCGCTCTGGATCACTTGCACATGCTGTATGAACAGGTTCGCAATTACGCCGCGCCGATCGTACTGGACCGGGAAGACTTAGATCTCGAAAAACTTATTTCTCTTGTCTGGGACAATCTCAATCAACTGTGGTCAAATTTCCAAACCCAGGTTGAGTTTCGTTATCGCGGCGTCGCTCCCTGCATTGTTCATATCGATCGTTATCGCATGGATCAGGTCTTGACGAATTTATTTCAAAACGCGATTGAGGCGGCCGGGACACAAGGCAAAGTGCGTTGCACGGCGAGTTGTCTGGGCGAAAATCGAGTCGAGGTATCTATTGAAGACGATGGGTCGGGCGTGCCGGCTGAATTGGCTGGAAAAATCTTTGACCCGTTTTTTACGACCAAGACCAGAGGTACCGGGCTAGGACTGGCAATCGCTCAGAGAATCGTCGAGGCGCACAATGGCAAGATTCAACTGTCCATGAGTGAATTGGGAGGTGCAAAATTTACTTTTGCTTTGAACTGACGCCGAAATCCGACAACGCGTGTTGACGCAGGAACACCAAATCAATCCGACCAAAATAGTTCCAAGGTTGAGTGAGAATTTATGGAGAGCAAACATGTCCTTTAAACGAATCCTCTGTCCCGTCGATCTTTCACCAAGTTCTGACCAAGCGATTCGCGTTGCCAGCTCGATAGCCAAGGGGGACGCAGCCAAGCTGTTGTTTCTGCACGTGGCAATGCCAGAACTGCCGCTCTCTGCCAGTTCGGCGATTCCTGAAGTAAATCATGCGTTAGCCATCGAGAAAGAAAAATTTCTCCAGATTAGGCCCTGCGATGGTGGGGTCGATTGCGAACATCTTTTTGTGCGTGGCGAGCCGGTGGAAGTCATCTTGGACACGGTCAAAAAGCAAGATGTTGACTTGATCGTAATGCCCACACATGGCCGTACAGGATTGGCCCGTTTACTGATGGGCAGCGTCGCCGAAAAAGTTGTTCGTCTGGCTAGTTGTCCCGTTTTGGTCGTTAAGACACCCGATCAAAACTGAACACAGATGACTCATCACAATGTTTTTAACATCTTGACCTAACCCTCGATTAAGATCATGTCTATCGCATCCTCTCGCGCTCCGATGAATGTTGACCCCATGAATTTTGCTGACCGCGGCAGTATTAGTCTGTTGATCGTCGACGATGAACCTGGATTTCGGGAAGCCGCCAATTCCTACTTTCGCAAATTGGGCTATCAGGTGGCGACGGCCGAGGACGGTCGCGAAGCGCTGTCGATGTTGGGCACGCGTGATTTTCATGTTGCGGTCATTGATCTGCACATGCCGCATCTGACCGGGATCGATCTTTTGCATCAATTGCATGAACAGGAATCGAACCTGCAAGTCATCATGTTGACCGGCGGGGGGACCGTTGAAAACGCAGTGGAGTCGATGAAGAGCGGCGCCTTCGACTTTCTGACCAAGCCCGCCAAGCTGAATGAACTCGACGTGCTCATCCAAAAGGCCTTCCGGGCGCGTCGCTTGATTAAGGAAAATCAACAGTTGCGGGCCGCGATCAAACAGTCGCAACGCACGATCCAGATGATCGGCGAGTCCCCCGCGATGCAACAAGTTATGCGGTTGATCGAGAAAACAGCACAGACCGACAAACCTGTGTTGATCGAGGGCGAAAGCGGAACCGGAAAAGAACTGGTCGCCCGTGCGATTCATGAGCGCTCCAGTTTGGCAAATTGCCCGCTGGTCGTTATCAATTGTGCGGCGTTGCCCGAACCGTTGTTGGAAAGCGAACTATTCGGCCACGAAAAAGGCTCATTCACAGGGGCTTCGAGTGCCAAGCCTGGGTTGTTCGAGATTGCCGATGGCGGAACATTATTTATCGACGAATTCGGTGACCTCGCCGGTTCGCTCCAAGCCAAGCTTTTGCGGGTCTTGGAGGACGGCTCGATGCGGCGCGTGGGCTCCGTCAAGGAACGACACGTAAAGGTTCGGCTAATTGCCGCGACCAACCGAGATCTGGCCAAGGAAGTCGCGGCCGGAAGGTTCCGCGAGGATTTGTATTACCGGATCAACGTGTTAAGCATCCGGCTTCCTCCGTTACGCCTGCGGGAAGGGGATACGGCGCTGTTGATCAAGCATTTCTTGGGCGACGAATGGAAAATTTCCGACGAGGTTCTTCAGGTTTTGACCAGCTACAGTTGGCCTGGCAATGTTCGCCAATTGCAGAATGCTCTGGAGCGGGCAAAAATTCTGGCCGAAGGAGACGAAATCCTGTTGGAAAACCTGCCTGCTGAGATCATTTCCGGTTCTCAACAAGCGAGCAACGCGCTGATTGGTGCGAAAGTGGACCTCGAATCGCTCAATCGCATGCATGTCGAAGAAGTTTATAAAAAATACGACCGCAACAAAACCCGAGCCGCACAGGCCTTGGGAATTGGTCGAAGATCGCTCTACCGGTTACTCGAAAAGTACGGGATCGAATAGGTCTCGAACGACTATTTTAGTCGTCGCCAGGCGTAATGATTCCGGCAGCTATCAGCACTGTAAGTAGAATCCCCAGCAAAACAATCATTACGATCGGCAGAAAGATCAAGATAAAAGTAGTCCACGTAACGTGCCGCCGCAGCTGCGGAGTCTGTTCGATCACTTCTTTATAGTGATCGGAAAAAACGACACTTCCCTTGGCTGACCATACCAGCATGAAAAACCAAATTCCCACGCCAATCGGAATATTGAAGATGTTCAGGATTGTGCCATTGGTACGTGCTGACTCGTCCAGCTTTCGCAGACCGATGCCCACCGAATAATGCCAAAGTCCGATGCATACAGTCATAAACAGGCGAAAGATGTGCCACAACCAACTAAACTCATCAGGCGGATTGAGGACGATCAACACCGTCAAAATCAGGCTGAGGAAAAGACCGAGAAATTGGAAGGCGGCCAAGACCAGATGGAACCAACCAAAGGCGGCAATTGCTGATTCCGTCGCCAAGTGTTCTTGCCGAATCTTGTCGGCGTTGGGGATAGAGCTGGCCACATTGGTCACGATTTTTGAAATCGTCGGTGGTGCGTAGGGATTTAGGTTGGCTTGTACGTTGAACTTGGCAGGCACCGCTGAATTTCTCCAGAATTAATTGAGTTCGCTTTATCATAGTTTCTGGACGGATCAATTCAAAGCCGCGAGCTTAGAATAGTCCCCAAACCGGCATGTCCTTCCGGATAAGCGGGCATCAGTCTTTGACTTGGTGAATTCAAAGCTGCAAGAAAAACAAAAAAAACCCGTCCCCCTTACAACCAACCGGGGAACGGGCGAGGAGAAACCGCCGCGGATTGCGCCGCAACGGTATTCACGATTTGAGAACTTTATCAAGTCGCAGGGTTTGGAGATCTGTCGTCACCACCTGACGATTTTCGTTTTTTCATTTCGTCGATGGCGCGCATCATTTCTTCCCGGGCCTTATCCAATTCTTCACGGGCTTTCTCAAGATCTTTGCGGGCTCGCTCCATCTCGGCTTTCGCCGCTTCTCCGAAGCCAGAGTTGTTTCCGAGCTTGAACATTTCGGCCCGGAATTCCTCGATTGCTTTTTGGAAGGCCTCGTGGTCTTGAGCACGAATTACGCCTGGCATCAGACGAAGGGGAGCCTGTTTCAGTGCTTCCCATTCGGACTTCGCATCACCCTCCAAATCCATGCCGAGCACGACCTGACCTTCTTTGCGTTCTGCCGGTGTGACTTGCACAGAAGTTTCTTTTCCGTTGCGAATGATACCAAACTCGACAACTTGCTTGGCCTCACCGGCGTCGTTCACGACCTTCATAACATCTTCAATCGAGGTTAGTTCTTTATCGCCAGCGAAGAGCAGGATATCGTTAACCTTGATCCCCGCCGATGCGGCAGGAGAATCCGCGGTTACATTTTCCACTAGCAGCCCTTTTTTGCCGTCGATGTTCAGATGCGAACGTAAGGACTCACTGATGGGTTCACATTGGATGCCGATAAAATATTTACCCCCGGCAAGATGACCAAGGTGACTAAGGTGACCAGCATGATCAAGGTGACCAAGTTTCAGGTCCATGTGACCAGGCAATTGAAGACCTTCAGCCAATTCAAATGAGAAGCCTTCGCCCGGTATCGCCAATTCAATTTCGCGAACTTCGCCGTCTGGCCCCATAATCGTGGCCTTGGCCATGCCATGGTTTTCGACTTGTTTTCCGTCGACGACTTTTGATTTCTTCTCTTTCTGGATAATCACACTCTTGGCGTTACCCACGTCAATTTCGGATTTCTTGCCGTCTTTATCGACGACAATCAACTTTCCACCATCGAGTTGCATCGTCGTAGTTTCTGTTTGTTTACCTTCTTTGTCGGTCTTCTTTTCCTCAGTTTTTTCCTGGGCAAAGCCACAGGACGCCGCAGAGATTAGCGTGACGAGGAGCAATCTGTTTAGCCAGTTCGATTTCATGATCTCATTCCTTATTCGGGTTACGTTTGGTTGTTGTAAGAAAATTTGGTTGTTCGGTTACTGTCCGTAGGGTTGCATTTGTACTTTCTGCACGGGAACGATAATTTCGCGACCATCGCCGGTGTTTCCTCTGAGGAAGTGGATTTTTGAATCCAGCTGATAACCCTCGCGACGCAATTTGGATTGCACTTCCGGTGGAATACGCGATTCGGACGGCTGATATCCCAATTCTTGGGCAACCGATTGGGGCAACACCGGAACCGACTCGTAGCGATCGTTATTGCGAATGCCGACGGAGTAGGGGGTCTGAAAATTGACCGGGCGAATTTGTTGTCCACTGTTCGCCAAGGCATCGTTATCGGCAAATTCTGCAGGTGGCGCGGAACGCGTGATCGGTTGATTATCGAGGGGGCTTCCAAAACGCCCCCAGGAATACACCAACGGCAAGGCGAGCAAGAGACTTGCCGCGAGTGCCAGCGGTAACCAACGATAACTCGCCATTGAAAACGACTTTTCGGATTGAGTCGCCGGGGCTCTTGCGCCTGCAACCGGCTCTTTTGACAGCGATTGCTGCCACAACTGCTCCTCCAAAAAAGCAGTGGCGATTTGTTTCCACAACTGCGGGGTTGCTTCAGCGTCCTGCAACACCTGTTGAATCTGCGCGAGGCTCAAACGTCCGTCGACCAGTCGTTGAATTGCAAGCTCATTCATCTTAAACACCTATCAAAACTGATTCTTAACACTTGTAGTTGTCAAAACCTCAAGTTCTCCAGCGGGGAGACGATTGAGGATTTGGCGCCGAAGCAATTGTCGAGCGCGCATCAGACGGTATTCGATCGTCTTGATTTTTGCGCCCGTGTGCTGGGCAATCTGTTCGTAAGTCCACTGTTGGGCATATTTCAAAATCAAGATCTCGCGATCCTTGGGCCGCAGCTTCTGGAGCGATTCTTGGATTTCCGTTTGTTTTTCAATTGCCACCATCCATTCCAAAGGAGTCGGCGCGTCGCATGGTGCCGACTCGACCCTTTCGCTGGTAACAAGTTGGTTCTTTTTTCTGCCTTTACGGCGATGAAAATTGATCGCTTGACGAACCGTCAGTTGATACAGCCACGGGGCGACTTTCTGCGGATCAGAGGGTTTTGCTTCCTGCCGCAAAACTGCCAAGGCGATATCTTGAATCAAATCATCCGCCGCATGCCAATCACCAATCCGTGAACGCAGAACGCGCAGCATCCAACCGCGATGTCGGTCCAGTTCCTCGGTCCAATCGATGGTGGTTGCCGTATTCATCAAATCACTGGTTGTTGGTGGTTTGCTGATGTAAAGTCGCTCGGCGAGGCCGTTACCCTAATTTTATTTTCGTGTGGAGCCGATTTTTAAGTGCCCCGACTGTTTGGGAAAAAAACCTGTTTTCCCACACATTTTACGGCGTAATCTCCGGCCTTGATTATGGTCATGGGATTGAATGGAATCGATGGCGCACAAAAGGGCCACCAATCAGGAACCGCGGAATCAGACAAAAAAAAAGGCACGCCGTAAAGACGTACCCTTTGATTCAAGGTGAAATGCCTTTGGCATCAACCTCCAGGTCCACTTGAAACCGGCAGGTTTTCCAAGTTGGCTTTCTTGTCAGTTCCATCGGCCAAGTTAAACCGCGTGTCGAGGTCTTTGGCGGAAGGCAGTTTGTCAGCGTAATTCAAATAACGATCATTGATGTAGATCGCATAGATATTGGCACCTCCAGGCATGAAGGGCAAAGTGCGCGACAGTCGGTAGTGCTCAACCTCATACTCGCCGATTTTGATCACCTCGACCGGAGTCAAGCCAATTTTTTCATGAACGGCTGCTTTGGAAATTGGGTTTGTTTCCTGACGCTTCTTTTGTTCTTCCCGCACCTTGGCGAGGTCAACCGATTCCTCAAGTTTTGCGGCTTCTTCGTCGGACATTTCATCCAACTCTTTGGCTTTTTCAGGTGTAAGCTTCTTTTCTCGCTTCAAAGCGCCGGAATTCAAGCTTGCAAACTCGTTGACCTTTTTTTCAATGTTGGGCATCGTGACATACATGTCGTAGGCCCAAACTCCGCCAAAAGCCAATAATAACAACAGCAAAATCGAGAGCCGTACTGCTGGCCCTCCAGCAAAATTACTTGCCATGCTCAACACTCCGAAAAAAATAAAAAATTAGAAAAGTCACTTGCCAAACACTGAAGAGCCGATGCCGATTGGGGTCTGGCCCAAACTGCTATCCCCACGGTCTAAACACGTTTTGGAATACTCAATAGTTTTTGGGCTTGTGTTGCCTACCACTGCCTTCGGGATTCATTTTACGCGACGCTGGGCCAAAAATCGACACGTAAATTTGGCCATTTTTAAGCGATTTAGCACGCTCAAGACTTCTTGGGGATCAAATCGAGGAGTCGACCTGGTGAACCCATTGAGTTGTAACCGCCGTCGACATGCAGGGTTTCAGCCGTTATTCCGGTCGAAAGATCGGACAGCAGGAACGCGCCCACACGCCCCACCTCCTCGTGAGTAATGTTACGCGAAAGTGGAGCAACGTGTTTGTACATGTCGAGCATGTCGTTGACACCGGCCGCACTGCCAGCCAAGGTTTTGAGGGGTCCTGCACTGAGGGCGTTGACTCGAATTCCACGCGGTCCCAATTCAAAGGCCGCATAACGCATGGCGGCCTCGAGCGCTGCCTTGCATACTCCCATGACATTGTAGCCGGGCACGCACTTCTCGCCGCCGAAGTAGGTCATCGTGGCCACCGCGGCACCGTCGTTCAGGATTTCCCGCGCCTCGCGACAAACG
>JBEBGH010000298.1:0-6749 GCA_040081565.1 Pirellulaceae bacterium | reverse complement strand
CTTCTTACCGCTATTGATGACCTTGGGCGTGGTTGCGATCATCGGGTTGGGGTGGTACTTTCGCCCAAAGAAAATCATGCGGCCCCAAGAACCGGTGACGATTCCCAAAGACTTTGGCAACAAGCCGCTTTGACCCGTCGGCCTAACAGCGAAATCCAAGACTAGTCATTGACGCTGTGACAGTTTTGCTGTGCAACCGGAATTTCTTGCCGTCTTGAACAAACATCGTCGTCTGCAAAAATACGTCCAAGCCAAATTTGCAACGTGTTTGGGCGACAGCGAGAAACCTTAGGGTCGAACCCCATGTGGTTTGACTTTCATCGAACACTAACTGAGCGGAGAGAAAAATGAAACGAGCAAAGATTACCGTGGTAGGGGCAGGCAACGTCGGCGCGACAACAGCTCACTGGTGTGCGTCGATGGAACTGGGAGATATCGTGTTGCTCGACATTCCAGCGGCCGGTGATATGCCAAAGGGCAAGGCTCTCGACTTGATGCAATCGTCTCCGATCATGGGCTTCGATAGTAATCTCTTGGGCACGACCGATTATGCCGACACCGCCAACAGTGATGTTGTCGTGATCACTGCTGGTATTCCGCGCAAGCCCGGCATGAGTCGAGATGACCTGCTCGCAACGAATGCCAAGATTGTGGCTTCCGTTGCCGAACAAGTAAAACAGACCAGCCCCAAGGCCGTCGTGATCGTCGTCAGCAATCCGCTGGACGCAATGGTCCAACAAGTGCAAATGTCGACCGGATTTCCTCACCACCGAGTGATTGGACAAGCGGGCGTTTTGGACACGGCTCGTTACCGCACCTTCATCGCCATGGAATTGGGCTGCAGCGTCGAAGACGTTTCCGCGATGCTCCTGGGTGGACACGGCGACACCATGGTGCCGATGCCGAGTTGCACGAGCGTCGGCGGAATTCCGCTCAACCAACTCATGAATCAATCCAAGATCGACGAACTCGTCAGCCGCGCTCGCACGGGCGGTGCAGAAATCGTGGGACTGCTGAAGACTGGCAGTGCCTATTACGCACCTGCCGCAGCGACGGCACAAATGGTGGAAGCGATCGTGAAAGACAAGAAACGACTGATTCCTTGTGCAGTTTATTGCGACAAAGAATACGGAGTCGGCGGCTACTACGTCGGTGTTCCAGTAATCTTGGGTTCAAACGGCGTAGAGAAAATCATTGAGCTGAAACTAACGGCTCAGGAAAAGGCCGACTTCCAAAAGAGCGTCGACGCTGTAAGGGATCTGGTCACAACAATGAACGGCCTGATGGCTGCCGTCTAATAGATAAAGCGTACCGGCTTTCGAAACGACCCCGACAATCCGGTCGGGGTTTATTCGCAACTCCCAGTTTTGTATTTCTTTTCTCCGCGACTGGTCACGCACAAGTGCTAGCGGAAAAGCGACGCGCCGTTGACGCTTGATAAGCCAATCCACTAAAACTCAACGGTTCAGAAAATCTCCGATGACCCGCACGAGAAATTTTCAACGATGAATCGAATCCAGATCAGCCCGCTCGCGACGTTCAAGCCATCTACAAACGAAAAAGCATCGAGCGTGGCCGAGGCCCCAGCTCATTTTTCGGTCACGAGCAATCATCAAGTTTTTTTGCCTCTGCATTTCGAACCGAACTACGCGTATCCCTTGATCGTCTGGTTTCATTCCGCGGGCGATGACTCCCAACAACTGTTGCGAGTGATGCCCTCGATCAGCTTGAGAAACTATTGTGCGGTGGCTCCGCTGGGGCCAACTGGCAATGTCCATAGCGGCTTCTTCTGGCCACAGGACGCCCACAATATCGAGAATGCACAACGCCTGGTTGCCGATGCGATTCAGCAGACTTGCGAAAAGGTTAAAATCGCCCCGGATCGGATTTTCTTTGCCGGGTATGGCAGTGGGGGCACCATGGCATTCCGAATCGCTCTTCGCATGGCCGATCAGATCGCGGGAGTTGCCTCAATCAACGGTTCGCTCCCTCAGAGAAGTAATCCGTTTGGAAATCTAAAGACGTGTCGACGGCTACCGGTACTGTGGGCCCATTGTCAAAAGTCCCTCGAGTTCACCGAAGAGCAACTTTGCGACCAGTTGAAGTTGCTGCATATCGGTGGCTTCAATGTCACCGTTCGCCAGTATCCATTTGGCGACGAACTACCTGCGGTTGCACTACGAGATCTTGATCGTTGGGTCATGTCCTCGATCGACAGCGTCATTGCCTGACAGCAGGCAAAACTCGCCAATTTTCTCGATTTTTGCCGCGAAACCGAGCGACTCTTCGGCAAATTCTAATTGACAGGCGCAGCCCGTTTCCGCTACAAGTCTCCTTCCGATTAACCACCCGAAATCGTTCGGCTGGTTCAGCGAAAATGGAAGGAATCACAGTTCAATGGATTTCGTGCACAAACCTCCAGTAACTTATTTTGCGAAACCCTCTAACGCGATCGATACACTGATTTTGCGGCTTCTGGATCAACTTCATCCCGAGATCACCGCCAAGCAACTGCGGATAGAGTTGGACCTCGATCATGTCTGCTTACAACAATTGTCTGGAGACATTCGCGCGGCTGTTCAAGGAATGATCGTCAACTTCATCGCCTGTGCTCTGGATCGCAGTGAAATCTCGATCACGCTCATTGATTCGCCGGGAATGAATTCACCTGGACATTGGGAGTTGGAAATCTGCGACATGACTGAGGCCAACCAATTGAATGGCTTGCTGCTGGACGGAGACTTCTCCAATTGTCGACTACCGTCGCGAGGAACAAGCGAGCGGATTACAGCTCCAGCGATCAAGTTGCCTGGGAATTTGGCAACTGCCGTGAGCGCGGCCGAACGCTGTCAGGCCACGATTGAGGCCTGGCACTGTCCGCAAGGCGGAATCGCTCTAATCCTGATTGTGCCGAAAATCAAATCCCAAGCCGTCGCGGCTTAATCGCCAACGGCAATCCGAGGAACATGCAATGCCAAACCCACTCAACTCTCTTTTGCATTCGGTGCGACAATACTGGAGCAGCCTTGCCAGTCGCCAAAAGGCAACGGTAGCGGTTCTGTTTGCCATATTGTTGGGCGTTGGATTTTGGCTCATCCAGTCGCAAAATGTCGAACGCTGTCCTTTACTGGCAGGTCGGGCCTTGCGTGCGGATGAGTCTCAAAAAATTCAGCTTGCGCTTGGCCAAGCAGGGCTAAGTGATTTTTCCGTCGTGGACGGGACCATCCTCGTGCCTCGTGGTGCATTGTCAAAATACGTGAAGGCTTTGATTGCCGGCAATGCAGTTCCAGCCGATATTTTGGCTGACGAAAACCGCCCGCCAGAATTAAATATTTTCATGACCCGCCAACAGCAAGAGTCGATGCTCAGGCATCTGAAAAAACAGGACTTGAGTGCGACACTTCGCAAACTGCCTTTTGTCGAACGTGTCTCGGTCGATCTCGACGCATCGCCGACAAGCGGAAATCTGGCTGCGGCAAAAACCAGTTTAGTGGTGGCTATTAGTCCGGCTAACCAAAAGCCCTTGTCCCCTGATCAGATTCACACAGTTCGTCGAATTTCGGTAGGCTCCGTCGCGACCCTGGCGTATGAAGACGTCGTCGTTGTAGATTTAGCCTCGGGTTTTGCTCCGGTTGAAAACGCCTCGCAAACGGACGCCAATCAACGGGCTTTGATCAGCATTGAACGTCTGCGTTTGAATCGAGAACTTGAGGATTCGATAACAAAGGCACTTACAGAGTTCTCTGGTGTCGTCGTGGAAGTTTCGGACCGTGATCCGATTCCATCGATTGGCGGGACTGAAGTCGTTGAAAATCTAACGGAAAAAAAAGGGCTGTTGCCAAAGGCCATAATTGGTTCCAACGGTCAAATGTCCGTCCCTACTCAACAAGTTCGCGCAACGCCATTGCCCGCTCCAGCTAAGGACTCTGGAAAAAGAATTCGCATTACGGTCCCGGAAATAAGTCTGTCAGACGACAAAACAGAGTTGCCCCAGAATGCTCGCTTTAATTTTGAGGAATCCAAACGCCAAATTCGAAGCCGTGCTGAATCGATTTTGGCCGAACATCGTTTGACCGCTCCTGCCGAGTTCGAGGTCGTGCTCGACGCAAAAGCCGCGGTCGATTCTGCACAATGGGCTGCAAATCCGCTGCTCAATCAATTCCAAGGGCGCTACCCAGGTGCTGCAATCGCGGCAGCATCTGGATGTTTGCTGTGCGTTATTTTAATGATGTCGTCGCGACGAAAAACCCAAAAACGAAAACGCTCTCGCACACAAGAAATCGCACCCGAAGAGACTCAATCCGTCGAGATCCGGGAAAGTATCGATCGGCTGATTCAAAAAGACCCGGCCACGGTCGCGCAAGTCCTGCAAGACTGGATTCGTAAGGCTGGATAACAACAATCCAAAGCAGAAGCCTAAGCCCGGTACCTTTTTTATTTGAAGCGGCACGGCGCAAGGGGGCTGTTGATTTAGTGGAGATTCTGACGGCAAGGGCTTTATCACAACCCGAAGCGTCAGCGAGGGGCACGGAATCCCTCGCTCACGCTTCGGGTTAGGACTAAATCAACAGCCTGCAAGCCGTCCGTAGAAAAACGTTACTAAATCCACCGGACGGCTCGCGCCGTACCGCTAACATAAATCAATTCGATTCTAGGCCTTTTCGATCGACCGGTTTCGTCGTCGAGCGGTCAGATTCCAGATAACTCGTGAGCAATATCTGCGCGGCGAGTTTGTCGAGGACTTGTTTGCGTTTTGCTCGCGTCAGGCCGGCCTCGCGAATCACTTCATCGGCAAATGATGACGTAAAGCGTTCGTCAAAAAGAACCACGGGAATGCCGGTGGTCTCTTTCAGCCACTTTGCGAATTCCTCCGCAGCGATACTGATTTGACTGTCGCGACCATCGAGATGAACAGGCAAACCCACGACAAATCCAGCAACGCGCTCCAGCTCGACCAGCTTTCGAAAATACTTGGCGTCACGTTCCGCACCCGAGGGCCGATAGATTTCGAACGGGCTGGCCAATGTTTGATTCAGATCTGAAATCGCCAAGCCGATCCTGACGGTGCCAAAATCGACTCCGATCAAACGGCCCACTTTTGGGAAATCGCTCAACGAAGATTCTCCCCGCGCGGAAGTGGTTGCTTTTTATCGGCCGCAACCAGGAATCCGTTTTCGAGAAACGACGCGACTTGGCGATGAACTTCTGTATCAATCAGCAGACCGGCATGGAATCCGGGAACGAGGCTGGTATCGGCGGCTCCCGGCAATTTGGTTTCGCTGAGATCGACGGTCAAGTCGTTTGGCCCCGCCAGCAAGGGATTGTCAACCACTCGGCTTTTATCTGTGCCGCCCGCGATAATTGCAAATTCGAAATCGGGCGTTGCCAAATTCTTTTCTAGTGCTTTCCAACCCCGACCCAATTGGAATCCACTTATTCCAGTTGCGGCGTTGAAAACCAAACTGTTGTTGAGCAGTGACGCCATCTTCGAACCTTGATTTGGCGGGGCCAGCATGACCATGCGTTGGAACTGCGGATGCGGTTCGCCATTCTTTTTCAAATCAGCCAGATAATGGCGGACCACAATGTTACCCATACTGTGTCCGACGAAATCGATCGACGTTACCCCGGGTCCGAACTGCCGGATGATGTTGGCCAATGCCGCGGCATGTTCGGCAATTGGAGCTTGCCCGCTGGCGTATTGGATTTGAATAACCGTTGCATTGGTATTCGCCCGCAAATGATCGGCCAGCGATTGCATTGAATCGTGTGAGCGGACAAGGCCGTGGAGCAATAGGATCACTCGCCCGCTGTACGGTTTTAGTTTTTTCTCCGCCGCGATTTTCTTTAAGCTTTCTTCGCAATGGAGTTGATTCCCCCATGCAAGTCGGACGTCTTTTCCATCGATCAAACGAAAATGTCCGGTCACTGCGTTCATTTGCAACCGATATCCATCCAAAAGATGCACATCCGACCAATACTGTTTCCCGCCCAATGTCTTGAGGGGCCAATTGACGTAGCCGACGGCTTTCGTCTCGTCTGGTTCTTGTGGCGACTGGGATTTGGCAATCGGCAGCGGGTCGAATACGATTGCCAATGTGATTGCGGTTCGCAGCGCAAATTTGAAAATTGAATTACCCATGCCGGTCTTCATTCGATTGGATGCTGCGAGATCTAAGCATTTCGATAACAAGTTACAGATACTCTTGCCAACCGTTCTTCTCGATTAACTCCACGATTTGTTTGACGGCGGCCTCGTCCGATTTTTTCGCAACCAAGGTCGCGTCAGGCGTCTGAACAATAATTAGGTCGTCGACTCCGATTGTTGCAATCACATGTTTCGCGTCACCCACCACAATGGTGTTGGTGCTCCGAATGGCCAAATGACGCCCCAAGGTGGTGTTGCCAGATTCATCCTGCGAGTTAAGCCGTTCGAGGGAGGTCCAATTTCCCACGTCATCCCATTCGAACGGAGCCTCCACCACGACGACACTGGGATATCGTTCCATTACCGCAAAGTCGATGGACTTCCCTTTAATCTTACAAAACTCTTCGCGAAAAGTTGCGGTAAAATCCGGGTTTCCGACTTTTCGCGAAATGGCGTCGAGGTGGGCCGACATTTCCGGCTCAAAATCACGAAGCGCCTGGAGGATCGTCGCCGCCTTCCAGACGAAAATACCAGCGTTCCAATAGAAGTCGCCGTTCTTCAAAAACTCCGCAGCCGTTTTTGCATCGGGTTTCTCACGAAA
>JBEBGH010000630.1:0-1679 GCA_040081565.1 Pirellulaceae bacterium | reverse complement strand
GGTTTGGTACCGGCTCGATCGAAATTTGAGGCCGAGTGGTGGGTCGTAAAAAGGCTCTTCGCCGATCAACTGTACGCCAAACATATCGGATGTCTGATTCTTGCTCGCGATACAAATGCAGCTTCCTTCACGAATCTCCAGGATGTAGTCCCCGAGATGGAATTCAGGGAGGAACATGCTCTGGATTTACAAAGTCCCCGTCAACTTTGCCTTGCCGAGTTCCATGCGAAGGAGTGTTGCGCAAAATTCAATGACTACGTTTTTTGCGGTCTACCGAAGTCACATTATTCACGATCAAGATCGGTTGTTGGGGCTGTCCCTGGTTGTGCAGAGAAAAAAGGTTGTATCTGGCCTTTTGAGCGCATTTCGTTCCGAGATATGAACTCGGCCCATTTTTTGGTAATTTCTTGCGGCAGCCTACGGCTCAGCAACAGACTGTTCGCGATGGACTTTGGACTTGGGTTGAACATTTTTTCAGGCATCCCACGATCCTATATTTCGCCGGTTCGATTCGTAGTCAGCAATCCACTCATGTCGTCGCTCCTTGATGATTTGGCGATGACGGGCATGAGTCTCGGTCAACTTGCTTCGGAAGCCAATAAGGCCGCTAGGGCGATGAGTTGCGACGAAGATTGTTTTGTTTTACTAGGAGACCCTGACGACTCGGTCGATATCTTCAGGGCAGCGGCTATTGCTCCTAGACCTGTTCGCGACACCCTCACAACGGAAGTTCCGCGGCGACCCAAGGCAGTTGCATATAACGAATCAATCAATCTGGAATCGATAAGGTGTGTCGCAACGACTGGCGATCCAATGACCTACCCCTCCGTTCTTCGCAAAATTCCGAGTGAATTACTCGATACCTTCAAAACGAAGAGCCGCATTGGCTCCACGACTTTTCTCCGCTCCATTGCTGCGGTGGACAGTAGACAAGGTCTATGGCTAAGTCTGGTTTATGGAGGGGTTGAACACCGTGTGACCGGTCTCTCTGTTCCGTGTATGTGGTGCAAAGCAGAATGTGTTTTGTACCAGCGTCGCGACCAACAGTTAAGGTGGGACCGGACAGTTGTAAATTGTCCGGCTTGCGGAATCGTTGCAGATGTTCCCGAACAAAATTACGGTAGCGTTTTTCTTCATACGCCGAATCAAGTACGACACAAGGAGGAATTCGAGATTATGAGCACCTGTCCAGTTCCTGATCCGATGATAGGCTTTTCTTGTGTTTTTTCCTTGATCCATTGCATAGACTTTGGCTGGAGTTCTTTCATTGACACACAACTTGAATTGACCGGCAGCCGTACCAACGCACAAGCATCTATGCGGATAGCTGTTCCAAGAACCGCATATCCTTTTGTTTACTGGATCCGATCGACATGGCTCACGTCGGACGGTATTTCTTGGGTTAGTCGCCCGTTAACTGTTACAAGTTAAACATTCTCCAAGCAAAAAAAAGCACCAGTGATACTGATGCTTCAAAGGTTTGGTCCATTAAGCCAAACCGCTATGAGCATGGGATGACCGATGATCTGGAGGACATCTTTGTCTCACAGCTCGATAAACTTGAACCGCTTCAGAATACTAGTTTCCAACAATCCTTATCGGATTGTTGGAAACTGTTAACCGAAAAGGAAAAACGACTGGTCACCGAACAAGTCGCTGACCGAATCGTCGTCGGCCGG
>JBEBGH010000297.1:0-6780 GCA_040081565.1 Pirellulaceae bacterium | reverse complement strand
TCCACGTTCTTTCCCAGGTTGGATTCCAAGGAGATCTTGATCGTTTCGTTTTCGGCAAACGATTTTTTCTTCGTGCTGAGCGTGATCGAGCCGCTTTCATTCTGGACCAAAAAAGGAATCGTAACGTTTCCCTTGGTTTGGATCGGCGTGTTCGCAATCGGCACTAAACGCAATTCGTGGTAGCCATCCGGCAGTGTCTTCGAATCAAATTTGATTTCCTCCAGTTGTGTCTTTCGGTTCGTTAATTTCCCATCAAGGTAAATTTCGATGAAATCAATTTTGCTGCCTTCTGGTGTGGTCAGGATGAGCTGCACTTCGCCGGACACTTTTTGCATTGGCTCAAGACCCGTGGCCTTCAGCTCTGGTCGAACGGCCCAAGGTTGACACAAAGCGTCCCCCACAATCAAAAGTTGAAACGGACCAGAAACCGATTGGTAAAAAGCTTCGGCCAACGAGCAACCACGGCGATAATGGACATGGATCATCGGATGCGGAAATTTTTGCTGGATGGCAAAGGGTTCAACCACCGTACCGCTGGAACCGGCAGCACCGTGTTTGAGCAGTTCAGTGGCTCTGGTATGAGCGTCGCGAGAATAATCAGCGCCCAAGCTTGTCAAGTTCTCGACGATTGCGCCGGGAACAATCGTTGTCTTTGATTTTGTCCAGTCAAACATTCCAACGCCAATCGTTGCGCCGACCGCTAGTCCATTGTGCGGCATCGTGTCGTGTGAAAGAACGACATCGGCACCTAGAGCTTTGAGCTGCGCCATGACCGATGCAAAGGCAGGCTGGCGCGTTTTTGAGCGGACATCACTGGTATCGCAAAAGTAGAATTTCCCTTTCGGCTTGCTGTAGTCGGCCGCAACGGATCGCTTTAGATAGTCAAGAGAATCGCGTTCGGAGATTCCAAATTTTGAATTTACTGTGAGCATCGTGCAGAGGATAAAGTTAGCAACGGAATTTGGGTTGCCATTCACACTGCCGTTTGCTGCCCAAGAAATTCGAGTAGAGAATCCAAACGTCGGCGCGTATTCAAACGGAATATCGGGCATGCGATCTACGATTCCTTTGAACAGCGGATCGGCCTTAATTTTGGCAAAGGCGTCGTCGTCTTGGGTATGTTTTCGATAACACCAACCAGTGCGAATGGCTCGGGTCAACCACTCTGTCGCCTTGGTCGCATCACCTTTTCGTGCGAAGGCTTGGGCTAATGAATAGCTCACAGCAATTTGTGCGGGATGCTTACTCGCCAGGGCTTCGAGCGCTGTGATTCCCTCATCGAGTTTGTCTCCAGATATGTCGTCACGAGCTTGATCGTATTTTTCCTGTTCCTCGAGGATAAACGGGACCTCATGGATGAGCCTTGCGGGGCGCCGATAATAGTAGTTGGCTTCCAGGCCCATGTAGCCTGGTTCGTTGGCGAGAACCGCGGCGGCAAAATAGGTCAGTGAAGTAATCGAGGCCGTTGGCGAAAAAACCGGAATCAACTGTTTGGAATTTGGTCCCTCTCGTTCTTCCAATCGCTTGAGAAAGATCTTTTGGTGAGTTGTTGTGTCGATTGCGGTTGGAAAGCCAGAAGAATATACAATGCAATCGATTTGAGCCTCGATTTTTGCATCGCGAATGTACTCGAAGATCGGGCGAAGGATGAGATCTTGGAATTCCTTGACCGTGATTTTGTTTTGGTCCGGGATATTTGCCAGGTACAAGACGTTTCGCGCGGGAATGCCGCGAAGAGCCACGTAGTGGTTGGCGATGAGTTTCGAGGAGGCGTCTTCCCAATTGACCACCAGCAAAACCGATTCGGGTCCGCCACCGGCTAGACAGAACGAAGGGCAGGCCGCCCAGCAACCAGTCAGAAATATCATTGGGATCAAGATTCGGTTACTTATGCACATTGTTCGTTCGCCATTTCAAAACAGAACTCTAACCCTATCGGCGCATGGATTCTACGACATCGAACAACGGTTGACGAGCGGAATCTTGTTCGAATGACGTTTACGTTTAAGCCATTGGTTCCGTTGTTGGAACCAGCGAAATCCACAACCCAACAACTAGACTTCGTTTGCAGGCCAAGGCACAATTACGGCTTGAGTTGGTCGTTCCTAAAGCGCGAGAAATGTCATGCCTAAGTATCACATTGCCAAGTCAATTGAAATTGCCGCGCCACCGCAACGGGTTTTTGAATGTGTTGCCGATTATGGAACATGGACGACTTGGTCGCCGTGGCTGATTGCCGAGCCGACGGCGAAAGTCACCGTCTCGAAGCCATCCAATGCGATCCCACCGACAGTTCGTCCCTCCGGGACGTTTAAACCAGAGCAAATCGATTGCTACCGGCAGTTCGTCACTTCGGGTTGGCTAAAGACACCGACTGATAAAGGAAAAACTTTCCCGCCGACTGGATGGTTCCCGTTTTTTTGACGGGTTTGTTTTTGCTTCTGTCCCGTAGGGACAACCTGTCGGTAGCAAACAACCGCTCATTCCAAAAAACTTTACCGCACGCGGCATTTGAAGCGGATGAGGCCGCCTTGGCTGACCGGGAGGAGGTCGGTGATTTCCCATTTCAGAACGAGCGAGTCCCGTTCATTGCGGGTATGGCTGAACTTGGCGTTCAGGCTGCATTCGGCCGAGTCCGGCACGTATTCCAAACGGGTGGTGAGATTATCGATAATCGTCACCTTGTCGATTCCCTTTGACCCGACGTTGTCGAAACGGATCGTGAATTCAACGATGTCGCCTGGATCAGCGGCGATTTTGTCGGCGACTTTGCAAAGCCGAAGTTGTGATTTGTGTTCCGATTCGACAACACTGATCTCTTGGACCTTAAGCGGGTCGCGAGCGATCACCGGTTGAATATTCTTTTCGGCAACTTGCAGGCCCAAGTTGTCGACCCAAGCCGAAGCGGACTCCATCCCAACGTTGAGTCGCGCACCTTCCGCCGAACGGTGTTTGCCAAAGCGAATCAATGCCAGGTTCTCGTAGGCTTGGTACTTCGTCGAGAAACCTCCCGGCACCAGGACTTGGTCAGCCAAAACTCCTCGTGTTTGATCGGCCAGATTGCTGGCCCGGGCAGTTGTTTTGTGCCCTCTTGGCTGCAATTGCTGCAGCGTGGTCGATGAAAATTCACGACCGCGTGTCCCTTCCAGTTCAACCTTGTCGCGGAAACCGGCGACGCGGGAAATTTTCTCACTGACACTGGTTTGAGAGACCTTGCGAACCGCCGCGAATCGTGGCGAGTAAATGCAAACCTGATTGCTCTCGGTGATTTTGGTAACACCGTCAAATGTTCGGAAATGCCCGATCGTGTCTTCCACATCCAGGCCGCGAACGGTTCCGTCCTCGGTCACGGCGACCTTCAGGTTGCGATCAGCTCCATCGCACAAGAATTCATCGCGATTCAATTTTCCTGTTTCCGTGATTTCCATTCCGGTCGGCCACAAAGTCGGTGGGCAGCTCAGGCCGGGCCATTGCGGGCACGAGTTGCAGTTGTTGAAGGCCTGTGGTGGCGGACAATCTTGTGCGGATGAATTGCGGCTGAAGGAAACTTGTTCGGCCGTTAATTTTTGCGAAGCCAATTGGCGCGAGTATTCTTCTGGGAAAACGGTTAGCGGAATGCCGCTGGCGGAAAAGGCCGCACCCATTTCCTCGGCTGTCGGGACTCGAGATCCAAGCCGGACGATAGCCAACGGACGCCCCAAACGTTCGGCCGTGCGCAATGGGTCTTCGTAATCTCCGACATCAAAGAATGGTTGGTCGTTCGCCATTTGGCGGTAGGGAAGGGCGGTATCCGGATTTTCTAGATAGATTACTTTTACGACCATGCGGCCATCAGCAGCAGCCCGAAGATCATCGATCGAAAAGTTGACTTGAATCGGGAATCGAGTTTCCAAACCCTGTGGCGGGGTGAGTTGTCCAATCAATTCAATCGTTGGATAGATCGTCGCTCCCGCTCGCTCCGGAATATTACTAATCCGGAATCGATAGATCGGGCCAACGGTCAGTCCAACAATTGGATTAGCATAAGCGGCATCTTCGAATTGCGTTTGATTCCAGACGGAAGTCAAACATTCGTCTGGCACGACGATTTTTGCCGGTTGGACTTTGGCTTGCCAATGTGGATTGGCGAGTAATTTTTGGAAGGCGACTTCGCCAGGTACGGAATTGCCATTGGAAAAGTAATGTCGAACGTTGCCTTGTCCCCGCAGGCTTTCACCGCCGGAAACCATGAGTACTGTCCAAGCCAACAGGCCGGGCAGCAGACTGGAAACAACCTTGGACGTGGCGACGAATTTTTTCTGGGACATGGTCTTTTCCGAATGAGAATTCGAGATTGTCCGAGCGCGTGAAAAAGAGTGAAAGAACGAGCCGCGAGGCTAGGGTGCTCAACGCGGCTCGTTTTCAATTCACTTTGCTCAAACCGTCAATTGTCCTCGGGCCAACGAGACGTTGCCCGCGAACGCATGGTCGTTCCGTTAGCGACGGCGACCAAAACCGGTGTTGCCGTTGTTGCAGTCGGCAGGAACGATTCCGTGCACCATGTCAGCTGGTGGCTGATTGTTGTAGTGCGGTGGGCGAATCGTGTGTTCCTGGATCAACACGGTGTCGGCAGGTCGTGGGTACGACAAACCTGGTTTTTGTTTGACGTGGACGTTGACTCGTGGCGTTGGGCCAGGAATCGACATCGCGGTGTGGTTATGCATCGAGTACTGTTGCAAACCAGCTTGGCCTCCGAGTGGAATGTGCGGAGGACCAGGCAAACCAATTTGGGTGCCTACCGACGGCATTCCATAGTTTGGTCCGTTGACGCCCGAGATGTACGCCCCGGCCATTCCGCCTGGTGCACCACCACCGTTCATCATGCCGAAGCCACCGTTACCAGCGGCACCAGCTAAGCTCAAGTCTTTGTTGCCGATGCGGATGATCGCCAGGATGGCTCCGCGACGATCGGCTTCAACGATTGGATCAACGCCTGGATCAAGACGTGTGCTGACCAGCGTGTCAACACCGGCCAACGCCAACTCTTGGTATTCAGGATCGGGAACATACATAACTTTCGTCACGAAGTTACCTGCAGAGACTTGGTCGAAGTCTTCTTGGTTGAATTGGATAGGAATCGCTGCGTGGGCCAGATAGGCCGCAGTGCGATTCGATGGTGGGCCAACTTCCAGGGTTGGATAAAGTTCCAAACCCGGACGGCCTTCGATTGCAGAGATCTTCAATCGATAGATTGCGCCTTGCAAAAAGTTTTGACGGCCAGGAACAACCAGAGGAGCCGAGTCATATTGACCGACACCACCTACGTCCCAATTGATTTGCATCATTTCTGGGCGATCAAACAAGATTTGAACGACTGGCGAAGCTGCCATTCCGCCGCCGGGTCCCATCGGGCCCATGCCGCCTGCGGAAGCTCCTGCGCCCATGTAGCTGGCAGGAGCCAAGACGCCAGGTCCAGGTCCACCAACGCCAGGTCCTGGCTCCATCAACATTTGTGCCGGTGGCAAGTTATGGCTGACCGGATGGCCATTGCGAACCATCGGGACTTGGCCTGCCGCAACTGCGGCCATTGCCAAGACGGTCAAGCTCGTCGAAAAACGTGCTAACATCAGAATCCCCCCTAGTACAGTTTGAGCAAGGCAAAACGATGTGTGGTCGTCTTGCATTAGCTGAGCAAAACCCACGTCACCATTTGTTTTCGAAAGCGAACGAATGATCGTCGAAACGGATCAAACTGGCGTAGACCTGAAACGGATGCTCTTTTTACAATGCATCCGAATTGTTCTTGCCGCTGGGTCGCGGACGCTTCGAAATTCAATGACGCCAATGCGCACGATGCGCGTTGTTGGTTGTTCTTATTTTCGGCGCAGATTAATGTGAATCTTTGGAAAAATCGGCATATCCCGTCCATGAAGAGAAAATTAGGCTTGGCCTTGGTGCTGCTAGCGGCCGCGATTTTCTCGTGGCAGAGCTTTGACTGGCCGTACTTGTCGCGACAGGCTACGGAACCGGAAAACTCGACGCAAATTACGGTTCGGTCAGCGTCAGCCAAGGTAAGTGAATTTCCGACTCGATTTGATGTTGTCGATTCGTCAAGCAACGAGCCTCACGAACTGTTGCGGGAAACTTTGCGTGCACTGCGGTCAGCACCTCCTTTGCAAGCCAAAATCGAACTGGCGATCGAGATGTTCGATGAGACTTTCGAGATGCAGGGACTTTACACGCAAGCAGGGGAGGGGACACCGCAGGCTCGACTCGACCTAAGTTGTGGCGAAGACGAAAACGCTATCAACGTCACGCAAGTGTTCGATGGCCGGTTTTACTACATCCTTGAAGCCGGGGCAGACGAACGGACTTTGCGATTCGTCGATCTCTACCAAGTTTCAATTTTTGCTCCTCCCAAGATGACCAATATCGCAGGGCTCAAGGGTTGGTTTGGGACGGGGGGAATCGTTCCGTTACTCGAGCAGTTAGCTGGAGCCTTCGAGTTTACGGCCGGTGACGAATCAAAACTGAACGATGGAACGAACCGCCCAGTATCGTTGGTGAAGTTGTCAGGCGAGTGGCGCCGAGATTCGTTGCACCAATTGCTGCGCGATCAAGTTCAAAAGAGCTGGTTGGAGCCAGACGTTCAGTGGGATCGTATGCCTCGGCAATTACCACATCAAGTCGAAATCACGATCGGCCAAGAGGACGGGATGCCACTCTTCCCCTACAAAATCGTCTTTTTTCAAATGCGGCGAGGCTCGGGAAAGGGCGCCTGGAATCGAGTCCCTGTCTTTG
>JBEBGH010000296.1:0-6780 GCA_040081565.1 Pirellulaceae bacterium | reverse complement strand
ATCTGTTCGACTTTGGTGCCGAGGCAACAATTCAGATCTTTTTTGTCAAGGCAAACGTTACGGCTCCGTTGCTGTCGACACGTTCGTTTTCAATTCTGGAAAGCGAAAGCGTTTTTATGAGCGACATCGTTACTGCATCTGATCCTGATGGTTGGCCAATCCAAACTTATTATTTCCGCGACTCGAATAGCGGGCTGAGCGGTATTTTCGAGGACGACTCGACGCAATACACTCAAACCACCGGACATTACTATTCCCAAGCGCAATTTCCAAGGGTTCGGTACACTGGACGGCTGGGTGGAGAGCAAGAAACCGTTGAGGCATTCGTGTTTGACGGAGCTCAGTGGAGTCTCCGCAGTAAGTTTATTGTGACAACGATCGGAAACACAAACCGCCCGTCGGCATTGTTTAAGCAAATCAACACACCAATCGGCCGCCCGGAATCTGTCGAAGACCTGTTCACGTTCTTCGATCCAGACGGAAACACGGCAAAGATCTGGGAACTTTACGATACCAATCCGCATGCGACTTCAGGCTCATTGAGCTTGAATGGCGTGATCCAACCAAGTCAGACTTGGGTTCGAATTGCCGATAGCGATATGGGCGGGTTGTTCTATACCGGCGCACAAATACCGGTCGACGAGACAATTCGATTCCGAGTCTATGATGGCAAGTATTGGAGTGAGATCCAGAACGCGGTTTTGCACAATTTAGAACGCCCACGAGTTTCCTACGATCCATTGGACTTGGTAACCGACTTGGACATTTTGCCAGCGTCAAGTTTGTTTACTAAGATCGACGGGGGTCCGGCCTATCAGTGGATCGAAGTTATTGACCGCACTCCGGCATTCAATACGAGTAAGTGGGCGGTCGGAACCAATATTTTGGGAACCTTACCTGCCAACCAAGTTCATCATTTCACGGCGGCTGAATTCCAAAATGTCTATTTTCGGACCGGACGAATTGGCCCATTGGAAATTGACGATCTGGCGTTCCGAGTAAACAACGGCACCTTTACCTCTCCCTGGGAAAAGTTCAAGATCTTTACGGTTCCAAATTTCCCCAATTTCATGAGGTCTGGTGAGCAACCGGATGCTGTTTATCCAACAAACAATCCGCACAATGATTGGGCAGATCATTATCGCGAATTGACCAGTCAAAGGCTGGAAGTCGTCACGTTTAGTTTTAAAGATGGTTTTACCGACCATCCAACATGCGACGAAGCGACGGGCGACAATTCGTATGGGTTTACGCCGGAACAGCGTTTGGGAACCAGACTGGCTTTTCTGGCTTTGGGCGAGTTTCTCAATGTCCGCTTTGAAGAGGTCAGTGACTACCTGGTCTTTCCAGAAATTGGGCAAGGCGGCATGATTCGATTGGGTAATTACAGCAATCCGCCACCGGATGTTGCGACTGGCGATTATCTCGGCTACGTCTACCATCCCCTCAATTTGACGAATGACTATGGTGGAGATATCTGGATCAACACGGCATTCATTTCGGACTCATCTGGCTGGTTACCCGGTAGTAACTCGCCTGGTTACAGTGCACTCTGGAGCGCCATCATCACGGCAATGGGTGTTTCTAGATCTTTCTTCTCGGCAGCAGCTATCCCGGCCCCATGCGCCGATGCGTACGCACTCACTACCACGCTTCCTTCGCCAATCACACCATTGCTGAATGATGTATTGAACTTGCAAAACCTTTACGGGGCGAAAATGAATACCCGGACTGGCGACACGACTTACAGCATTGCCAATTCTTGGGGGAATGACCCGGCCGCACGTGCCGTCATTTGGGATGCGGGCGGCAACGATACGATTTCCGCCGAACATCCGTCGATAACACGAGGGGCGGTAATTGATCTCCGCGAGTATCACTTCAGTTCGATTGGCACCGGCAACCAGAATATCGCGATTGCAGTCGAGGCCAAGATCGAAAATGCGATTGGTACCCGATTCGGCGATACCGTGAACGGAAACGATATGAGCAATCGAATCGAGACCGGTGCTGGAAACGACACCCTATGGGGTAATGCTGGAGACGATTTCCTGTTCGGTGGAGCAAATAGCGACACCTATCGAATTGATGTGGGTGATGGCAGCGATGTGATTGATGAACTACGCTTGGGAGGTGTCGACACGATATCGTTCTTTAATTTTCCAGGAATCGATAACTTCACCAACGACTTCACTTTCCGACGTGAGGCTCGTGACCTGATCATTGATCTGACGATTGATGGCAGCGATACGGATGCAACGATTCGGATCGAGAATCAACGCTGGGGTGGTTCGGCGATAGAAACGCTCTCGTTCACACCGAACGGTGGACCTGCCGTGCGGATCAATCTAAACAGCGTCTATGCCCAAACCACAGGGAGTCCAGAGCGATTTGCGTCCACTGGTGTGAATTCCGCGTATGGATTGCTGGTGACTCCAGTTACTTAAGCCTGTCCGTAAGCCACGAACTGTTTGGGTACACAAGAGCTGAAAACCCTGTCGAACTAGGCAGGGTTTTTTTGTTGGCTGAACGGGAGAATCAAGCCTGTTGTGAGGAAACCGATTTCGCTTTTATGCGTTTAGCGACTGTCCCGAAGAAAGGGCAAACCCATGGAATGGCGGAGCCGGACAAACCACTTTTAGATAAGCTCTCAGCAATTCCGAAATGACTTGGGTGCAACCTTGGATGGCCAGTGTTGTCGAAAGGTCGGGTGTTGGCTTAACTCTTCGTCGGTCAATGGGCAATCACAACGGGGGTCGGGGAATCCCCAACGTACTCGCAGATTCAATAATTCTCGCATTTGGGTTCCGGTGAAATAGTTGATTTCACCCAACGCTCGCGAGTTAATCAAAATCCGGCAATACGAATCGAGAATTTCCGTCAGCCAATAAGCCCGCTCCAATCCTTTGTCGTAGCTCACAACCCCATGATTGGAAAGAACAATTGCATTCGTGTGCATCACAAACGGTGTCACGGTTTTGGCAAATTGATCAGTTCCCGGCAAAATATAAGGCGCTGTTGGAACCTCGCCCAGGAAAACCTCGGGTTCCGGCAGCACCCCCATAGGAATGGGCTCACCCGTGATTGCGAATGCGGTCGCATGCGGTGGGTGACAATGCACGACGCTATCGACATCGGGCCGATTGCGATAGATTTCCAGATGCAACAGAATTTCGCTGGTGCGCCGTTTTTCTCCGCAGATTTGATTTCCGTCCAAATCGACGACGCACAGATCTTTGGGCTTTAGAAATCCTTTGCAATGCAAGGTCGGCGTGCACAACACTTGGTGCTCGTCCAATCGCATTGAAATATTGCCTTCATTCGCCGAACAAAATTGGCGGTCATACATGCGGCGACCAATTTCACAGATCTGCTCGCGTTCGTTTTCATATTCCATAGATGGATCGTTTATTGGTATTGAGATTAGATTAATTTGTTTGCGTTTGCTGCTTGTTGTTCTTCATGCAAATACGAGCGGTCAATTCTCGTTCGCTGACCGTCCTATTTCGTTGTCAAATTCTACCTTTCGCCCTCGGATCGCCCAAGTCTCATGCAACAGCCGGTTTATGGTTCGCGGGTAAAGACTGCACTCTAATTCGAAAACTCGCGCAGCCAGTTCTTCCGGCGTTTCTCGTCCGAAAACCGACACAGTTTCCTGGGCGATGATTGGTCCATGGTCGAATTCGTTGTCGACAAAATGAACAGTACACCCGGAGATTTTGCAGCCGAATTCCAAAACCGCGCGATGGACATGCAAACCGTAGAATCCCTGACCACAAAAGGCAGGGATCAAGCTGGGATGAATGTTGATGACCCGATTCTCGTATTCATCGGGAATGGTGAGTCGTTTCAAAAAACCGCCGGCAACAACCAAATCGACGCCCAACGAATCAATGACTCGAAAAACCTCGCGACTGGCCGCGCGTGCCGATTTGTATTCCTTCCAATTGACGGTATGGCTCGGAATACCCGCGGCGGCTGCGAATTCCAATCCCTTGGCGTTCGGGTTGCTGGAGATTACTCCGGCGATTTCCGCAGCGAGTGTTCCGTCGCTCTGGCAGCGAGTCAGATTCTTGAGCGTAGTGCCACCGCCAGAAATCAGGACGGCAATTCGTTTCGACTTGGCTTGGTTGTTCGACATTAAGGGTCGTTTGTCCTGGAGTTGGCTACATCTTGCCAGTTGGCTTGGCCTTGGTCAGCAAAATATCGATGGCATCATCACCGACATCCAAAGTGGTTTTGTTTGCATCGGAAATTGAAGTCCAATCCAAACTGAGCGCCAGGGTCTCATTGCGCACGTAATCAGCCATCTTTTCGACAGCCGTTTTCACTTCGGCAGAGTTGGTTTGCAATTGGAGGTGGATCCGATCCGAGTAGTCCAAGCCGCTTTGCTTGCGACAATCTTGAATTGCACGCACCACGTCGCGAACGATACCCTCATGGATCAATTCGGTTGTCAATTCGGTGGAGAGAATGACAACGCAGGAGCGACCCTGTGCCGCCGCCCAACCTGACTTGGGTTTCAAACGGACTTGAATGTCCTCTTCGGTCAAACTCAGCGACGTGCCTTCAATACTCAAGATGACATGCCCCTGGCGACTCAGTTGTGATAGCAAATCTGCGCCGCTGGCCGCCGCCAACTCCTGCTTCAACTTCGGCAACAGCTTTCCAACTTTTGGACCAAGTTTCTTGAAATTGGGCTGAATCTCGTATTCGACGAAGCTTGCCGCATCGGCAATGTATTCAACGCATTTGACATTGAGTTCGTCTTTCAAAATGGCATCGTGCGATTGAAGCCAAATTCGATGTTGATCCGAATTCAATGCAACGGTGACGCCTTGCAGTGGCTGTCGTACCTTGAGTTTCGCGTCCATTCGAGCGGCTCTGCCCAACGATGCGATTTCACGGATCAATTCCATCTGTAATGACAGGGCGTCGTCGATTTCGGCTGCGGTTGCCACGGGAAAGTCGGTCAAGTGCACGCTTTCGCGAACCGCATCGAATCCCTTGGTCAGATTCCGCCACATTACATCGGCGACAAATGGCACGAACGGTGCAATCACTTTGGAAAGCGTTAACAAGCATTCGTATAGAGTCCAATAGGCATCCAACTTGTCGACCGCACGTTTGTCGTTGCTCCAGAATCGTTCTCGGCTGCGGCGCACGTACCAGTTGCTCAGAGCGTCGACGAAAGAGTTGATTTGTTGACAAGCTCCATAGCTGTCGTATTCGTCCATCCGTTTGGTAACGTCGGCTACCAAGCGATTCAGTTCGCTAAGAATCCATCGATCCAGTTCGGCTCGCTCGTTTGTCGGTCGGCAACTCTTTGCCCGGCGAAGTTCCGCGGCGGAAAGTTGTTCCAATTTGCCCGATAACTCTTGCGTGGGATCAAACCCGTCCGAATTGGCGTAGTTGACGAAGAAACTAAAAACGTTCCAGGTCCGCAGGATAAATTCGGGAATGCTATCCTTGATCGACTGTTCGCGATAACGAATTTCGGTCCAAGGTGGCTGCTTGGCAAAGAAGTACCATCGCAAGGCATCCGCGCCGTACTTGTTAAAAATTTCCGTTGGCTCGCGATAGTTTCGTTTTGACTTGGACATCTTCTGTCCGTCCTCGCCGAGCATTAAACCCAGCACAATACAGTTGCGGAAGGGTCGCGGGAGTCCCTTCTGCTCGAACAGCATCGTGCTAATCGCCAACAAGCTATAAAACCACCCGCGAGTCTGATCGAGGGCCTCACTGATGAAATCGGCTGGGAACTGCGAATCGAATTGATCTTGTCCGACGTGAGGGTAACCCCATTGAGCGAAGGGCATCGCACCGCTGTCGTACCAGCAGTCGATGACCTCGGAAACGCGGCGCATCCGAGCCCCTTTTTCGAACGGCGAATCGTAGGTCACCGCATCGATGTAGGGTTTGTGAATTTTTAGATCTTCAACCAGTTCGGGATTGGCCTTCTTTGCTTCGGCCCAAACTTCGGTGCCGGCGATCCCCGGTTTCTTCAGCAACTCGTCGTAGCTGGCAACGGCTTCCTTGTTGCCGGATTTTTCGCACACCCAGATCGGCAGCGGCGTTCCCCAATAGCGTTCGCGCGACAATGCCCAATCGACATTGCTTTCCAGAAAATTCCCAAACCGGCCGTCGCGAATATGCTCTGGCAACCAGTTGATTTTCCGATTGTTGTCCAGCAAGTCTTCTCGGAAACGAGTGGTGCGGATAAACCAACTTTTCCGCGGGTACTGGATCAGTGGATCGCTGTCGGCCCGCCAGCAGAACGGGTACTCGTGCAGGTATTGTTCCTGAAAATAGAGTTTGCCCTCTTCTTTGAGTCGACGCGTGATCCCTTTGTCGGCGTCTTTGACCCACTGTCCGGCGAAGTCGCTGATCAGGTCGATAAATTTACCGTTGGGTGCAACGCCGCAAATCAATTGTGGGCCTTCGCCGTCGACGAAGCGGGCTTGTTCGGTCTGTAGCAGCTCAAAGTCGACTTCACCGAAGGCCGGAGCTTCATGGACTGCGCCTGAACCGCTTTCGGTCGTCACGAAATCGGCCGCAGTGATCCGCCAGGCGACGTGCTGTTCGCCACCCGATTTCAAGCGGCCTTTTTTCTGCCCCTCGGTTTGGTAGTAGTAATCGAAGGGTGGCAGGTAACGATTGCCGATCAAATCTTGGCCGAGGCAAGTTGATTCGATTTTCAATTCGCGTTTGACCTTTTCACCGATCTTCTCCAACAGGTCTTTCGCAATGATCAAACGTCGGCCAAGTTCCGCGTCGAAA
>JBEBGH010000295.1:0-6790 GCA_040081565.1 Pirellulaceae bacterium | reverse complement strand
TAATGCCAAATAAGTTGAGAGTCGCATTAAACCAAACGAAAGATTGCTATTGCTGGACAAAGATACTTGAAGGCGAATTTGATTGAAACGATTTTGCTGCTCTGCTGAGAATAACATCATAGGCAATTCGTTGATTGCGTTGTCATTAAATCGTCCTTGAACACCAGATTGCAACCGCTCCCATTGGTGCTTCAGTGCAATTTGATGAGCAACCAGCGCCGTCACAATTTCTTTCTGCTGTCTTAAATCCAAATTCAGTTCTTCTGAAAGGCCGGACATTTTTAGCAGATACTGAACACTACCTGATTCTTCATTGGGGAAAAAATCAGATGATCGATTCAACTCACTGGCTCCATGATCAACGGTTCCTTTTGATTTTCTCAGCCACGATAGTGCTTGGTCTTCGCTAACAAACAGAGACCCGAACGTCTTTTCATATTTCATGCGTTGGTCTGGCGAAAGATGACAGAGCTGGCGCTCAAGTAGTTCACGTCGAATCGCACCGATTTCCGTTACCAATTGCTTGAGTCGTGCGCGCCAAACCTGATGGAACTCCACAGCGTCACTGTGAATTTGAGCAACTTGATCGTCGGTAATGTCAAGAAGAGTAATCGTCTTTTGGAATCCAAGCCCAAACGTGGCGTCCCGGTCAAGGCGAAATCGATGTTGCATCCGAATTTGACGCAATCGACGAATTTGGTGAACTAACAAAACTTCGTTTAGGGCGCGATCCAAGTCGTCGATATTCGGGTTTAGTTCGAGAGCTCCTGGCATCTTGTTTTTCCGATCATTTAGAGCGGGAGGTTTGCCACGACGCCTCAAATCAATCAGCAGTTCGCGGAGTCTTTCGACTTGGTCCAACGTCAATTCAATTTCTCTTTCAATGCCTGGATGTTGGACCAAGTAAAAAAGGCTTGGCAAATTAATAAATGAATTCTCGATAGAATCAAGATCTTGTGCTGAAGTCATTCCAACTCCAATTGCCAAGGGAACCAAACAAAAAAGAAAGATCTCGCCCAAGTTACGTTTTGCCAAACGAAACAAGAAGTTGAAACGTATCGTAATTTTCATTTTGACATCGACTCCCGATTGCACCCGTTGTTCGTTAACGAGATTCAATACCGTGTAATCGTTTCATGCAAATTCAGCACGGCGCGGGCCGCTTGGGTCCACGCGGCAAAGGTTGCGGCGTCAACGTTGGCTGGTCGTTGCGAATTTCCAAAAGCAATCAGTTTTTCGGCATCGGCGAGATTGGCTTCGAAATGTTTTTTCTGGGCGGCAATAAAAGACGCCAGTGAGTTGGCCTCTGTGGCCGTCGGTTCGCGGGACAAAGCCCGTTTGAGCAGGAATCGAATTCGCTCTTGATCGTCGTTGGCGATGTTTAATGTCGTTGCGGCCAGAGCCATGGCAGCCTCGACAAAAGTTGGGTCGTTGAGCAGTGTCAGGGCTTGCTGGGGCGTGTTGGCTTCGTTGCGCTGGGCCGTACATTCCTCGCGAGCGGGAGCATCAAAATTGGCCAACATGGGATGCAAAAACGTGCGCTGCCAATGCGTGTACATTCCTCGTCGAAAGCGACGATCGTCCGTGTTTGGAACATAACGGCGGTCGGGGAACTGCAGATGCTCGTAGTAGTTCGGGGGCTGATACGGAAAAACTGCGGGGCCGCCACGATCGAGGTTGATCAATCCGCTAATCGCCAGTGCATTGTCGCGGACGATTTCGGCTTCCAAGCGACGCGGGTTCTGATGCGATAACCACAGGTTTTTGGGATCGATTTCTTGAGCGCGCGGCGATGGTGCTGAGGACCTTTGGTAGGCTTTCGACATGACGATCAACTTCACCATGTGTTTGAAGTCCCAACCGCTCTCCTGAAACTCCAGTGCCAACCAGTCGAGCAATTCGGGATGGGTTGGGTACTGGCCTTGTAATCCGAAATCATCCAACCCTCCGCTTAGACCGGTCCCAAAAAAGTGTTTCCAAAGCCGGTTCATCTGCACGCGGGCCGTCAGTGGATTTTCTTTATCGACGAGCCACCGCGCCAAATCTATTCGACGAAGGTGTGGTTGATCGACAGAAATGTTTTGCGTTCCCTGCGGAAGAAAATGTGGAGTCGCCGGCAAAACCACTTCTCCGGATTCGTCCTGCCAATTGCCCCGAGGCAGAATTCGGGTCACGAGCGGTGTGTGAGATTCGGAAACTTGCACTGGCGATTGCCCATTGCGACATTCATGGATCGCCCGTTCAATCTCGCGGACTTTCGCAGCAAGGGTCTTCTGTGCTGCCGAAGTCATTGCCCATTGCCGTTGTACAAATTCGGACGCGTCGGCGGGGGAGACAGTCACAGTTTTCAACTCCACCAGACGGGAACTCCATTCGGTGGCCTTACTTGCGTCTTCCGGAACAAACCGCGAAATACTGATGCGCAGATTGCGGCAACGATTGCCGGTGATCTTGAGTTGCAGCGATTTTCCCGCTTCAAGTTGCAAGGGTTGGTCGAAAATCCAGGTGCCTCGCAAACCCGCCGGCATGGTTGCTGCGATACGCCAATGGCCGACGATCCCCAATATTTCAAACGTGTTCGCATACCGCGGAAGTTTTTCGGTGGCATCGGCAAATTCAAACCGCACGGGCACGGGTTTCGATTTGCCTTCCTCAACCAACTCGACCGCCAAGCCCAAATTCGCTTGCCCATCGGCAAAGATCTTGCCTCCCGCCGCCTCGTCCGACAATAGCTCCAGCGACACGCTGGCAATCAAATCTTCGGTTGCTGCAATTGGAAAAGTAAACGCGTCAGTCTTACCAGAGGAAATCGTAAATGAGCCGTCCTGATTCGGCGTGAATTTCGTTGGAGCATCCTCAGGCATTGCTGGAGGTGGTTGGGCCACCCAACCATCAGGATGTTGTGCAACGTATTCTGCGGCCTGACGTTGCCATTCATTCCAGCTTTCTTTCGCAATTGGATGCTCACGCAAATGCGCGGCGATCATCTCGCCTCGTTGTCGTTTCAGTTTGGCAATCCGTTCGTGGAGGTAGGGTACCTCGACCACGATTTCTGGTGGAAAGGGGTGATCGTTGGACCAGCCGCGTAAATCCGGGTTCGGCGTGTAGTTGTAATCCTGATAGACACCCCACTGTCGCAAGTCAGCAAAATAGGCGGAGAGACTATAGAAGTCCTTCATCGTGAACGGATCGTACTTGTGGTCATGACATTCCGCGCAACCCATCGTTGAGCCGAGCCAGGCACCCGAAACGGTTCGAACTCGATCAGCGGCGTACTTTGCGAGATACTCGCCAGGCTGAGCCCCTCCCTCGCGAGTCATCATGTTCAGTCGATTGAAGCAAGAGGCGATTCGCGACTCGGTTGTCGGATTCTCAATTTGGTCCCCGGCCAGTTGATGCAATGTGAACTGATCAAACGGCATGTTCTGATTAAAGGCGTTGATGACCCAGTCTCGATAGGGAAAGACGTTTTGGTTCTGGTCGCCGTGATAACCAACCGTGTCAGCATAGCGGACGACGTCGAGCCAGCCGACGGCCATTCGTTCCCCAAATTGTGGACTGGCGATCAGCTCATCGACCAGTTTTTCGTAGGCCCTCGGGTCGTTGTTCGCCAGAAACGCTTGCCGCTGTTCAAGCGACGGGGGCAAGCCAACCAGATCCAGGTAGACTCGCCGCAACAACGTTTCCCGATCGGCGGCACCGGCGGCCGTCAATCCTTTTGCCTTCAGGCTCTCATCGATCCAGTGGTCGATCGCCTGGTTCGCCTTCAGGTCAATTCGGGTGGGTGGAACGTAGGCCCAGTGTTCTTCGTAAGTCGCACCGCCCTCAATCCATTGCTTCAAGGTCGCCCGATCGGTATCCGAAAGTCGTTTGAGGAAATCTGGCGGCGGCATTTGTTCGCTCGGATCGCTGCTGAAAATCCGTTTCAATATCTCGCTTTCGCTCAACTCCTCCAGATCGATCGCGTTTTCCGCAACGGCCACATCGCGACGATCCAACCGCAAGTCGTTTACCCGAGTTTTCGCATCCGGGCCATGACAAGTGAAACAATGGTCAGCCAGAATCGGACGAATGTCGCGGTTGTATTTGAGCGTTTGCTGACTCCGCGCAACGCCGGTGCCCTGTAAAAAGACAGCGGTCCAGGTGACAACGGTGATGCTTAATTTCGAAAACTTTTTCATGCTCACATTATCGTACGAAACCCGAGCGTCGTCGAGCAATCAAACACGCTCGTTCCGAAGGTCCAAGAATCAGCAATCTAGCGTGCGATTCGCAAGATCGCCGCGAATTGTGCGGCGGTGACGCGTTGGACCGAGAGACGCGAGCCTTTTCGCAACAACTCCATCTCGGCCAGAGCCTTCATCGTCCGTAGTTGGTGCAGCGGAATTTTAGCAGCGAACTTTTGTTTCAACTTGACCTCAACGCCATACCAACGCGGATTCTCGGCAGATGCAGTGGCATCGAAATAATCGCTCTGCGGGTCGAGAGCGGTCAGGTCCGGGCTGGCTTCTTTGACGACTTCTGCCGTTCCCACAATTCCCGGTGGGTCGTCGTTGCTGTGATACAGCAGCATTGTGTCGCCCATTTTGAATTCGTCGCGCAGCATATTGCGGGCTTGATAATTGCGCACGCCGTCCCAAAAAGTCGTCTGTCGTTTAGCTTTAGCGAGGTCGTCAATTGAAAAAGTATCTGCCTCGGTTTTGAGCAACCAGTAATTCATCGTCTGGAATTGATTTTAACAGTTGAGTTAAGCCCGCAATCACCAAACCCTTTGATCAGGTTTTGACTTGGGGATTCACGGTCATGTTTCCTTGACGGAAGGCTTCGGCCATGGCCAGCGGGACTTGAGCCTCGGCCATCACCAGTCGAGCGCGATTTTCCGCGACGTTGGCTTTCATTTCCTGTTCGGTGGCGATCGCCTCTGCTCGGCGGCGTTCGGCTTTGGCGCGGGCCACACGCGTGTCCGCTTCAGCTTGGTCGGCTTGCAACCGAGCGCCAATGTTTTCACCAACCGCAATATCGGCGATATCGATTGAAACGATTTCAAACGCGGTATGCGCGTCAAGTCCGCGGGCCAAAACAGCTTTTGAAATTCGGTCGGGATGTTCGAGCACGTCCTGGTGTTGAATCGATGAGCCAATCGATGAAACGATGCTTTCGCCGACGCGGGCGATAACGGTTTCTTCCGTTGCCCCGCCGATGAGTTGTTCCAGATTCGTACGAACCGTAACGCGCGCCCGAATCTTGAGTTCGACCCCATCCCGAGCGATCGCGCTCAAAAAGTTCTTACCACTCTTTTGCGGATCGGGGCAATCGATCACTTTGGGATACACACTGGTCTTCACGGCATCGAGCACATCGCGACCCGCCAGGTCAATGGCCGAAGCCCGATCAAAGTCCAAATCGATATTGGCGCGCTGGGCCGCGATGATCGCGTTGATCACTCGAACGACGTCACCACCAGCGAGGTAGTGTGCCTCAAGGCGCTGGGTTGTGATCCCTGTTTTTCGGTTGATGTCGAGGCCCGCTTGGGCCGCCATGATTTTCGCGTTCACAATCATCGCTGGGCGAACTTGGCGGAATTGCATTCCAATCAAGCTCATTAATTTGACATCGGCGCTCGACATGAAGGCTTGAATCCACAATTTTCCGTAAGCCATCACGGCCGTCAAAAAAGCAAGGATGATTCCGACGCCCAAGATCACACCCATGGCGATCAAGATGAACTTCCATGGGATTTCATCGTCAGCCGCCGCCAACATTAGGGGTTGATCAACAAGCTGAAGAAGTTGTTCGAGTCGAAATTCACTCATGTCAAAACCTATTCGATGAGAAAGTCCGGATTGTTTCCGCCGTCTATCTTAGGTGAAATCGCTTGTCCAAAACAGTAGCGGGCAGCGGTCGCAGATCTCGGCAATTCGAATTTAGACAATCATTTAACCGCCGTGACGTCGGCGATTGCGCCGGCAACGAGGTCGGCAACCAGGCCGTTACCGGCATCGTTCAGGTGGACGCCGTCGTAAGTCAAATTGCCTTGATGCTGATTGGCGGCGTTAACCGTTTTGAGTTTTTCGAGGAACGCCCGATGGATGTCACATGAGACCAGTTTCTCGGCGGCGGCAAGCTTGCGGGTCACTTCCGCGTAGGCATTCAGTGTCTGATTCAATTGATTGTCTTTGAGTTCTTCTCCAATCACAGACGGCGTGCACAAAACAATCTTCGCCTTGATGTCGCGGCACAGGGCGATCATTTTTTTCAGGCCCGTTTCGAAATCATCTTTCGTTGTACCTTTGTCGCCATGCCACACATCGTTGATCCCCAAATAGATAACAACAATCGTCGGTTTTTCATTTTGCAGAAGTTGTTGCATCGGCGCGCCAAGGTCACCCCACGGCGACTTGCCCTCCAGAACCGTGGGCACGCGTCCGCCGTTGAGTCCATGTGGTAATAGTTGAACGCCCAACTCTTTGGTGTGGTCCCTTCCTTTCAAGGCCTTGTCAATCGACTGGATGTATCCGCCTTGCATCGTGATCGAGTCGCCGAAGAAAGCGATTTTCTCTCCTGCAGCCAGCTTGGTCCCCGACGACGTGAGCCGAGCCAAACCGGCTTCATCTGTTTTCAATTCTGGCGTCTGGGCCATTGCGAACCACGGCGACAATGCCAAAACCATCACTGCCATGACTGCTCGTAAACTGCACTTTAGGCGATCGCATTAAACAAATCGTGGGTTGATATTGCCACAAAAAAGGCCCTCAGGGAAATTGGAGGTTCTCACACCGAACAAATTCCG
>JBEBGH010000294.1:0-6804 GCA_040081565.1 Pirellulaceae bacterium | reverse complement strand
GCCCTTCTCCATACCCCGTTTGATTTCCATTTGTCCTTTTTTCAATTCGGCCAAGGCCTCCTCGATCGGAGGTTTCGGCGTGACGGTCGCCAAGAGTGAGTCGATGGCGTGAAACTTTTCGCACACCGAACAGCGAATCTTCAGGATGCCTTCCCGTTTTGTCTCGACTAGCCCTTTCACTTCGTGCAGCCCCTTGCACGGAGCATGGCATGGCACACTATGTCGGCAATCGAGTCCTTTCCAGAAATGGTCCACCAGCCATTCGATCTCGGAACAAAGATGTGAGAGGAACCGTTCCGGATACGCGGCCCGCACGGTCACATGGACATCCCCTGCGAGTTCTTCGATGAAGGCTCGGCCGTTGTAGTCGTCATCCAGGATCACGCCGGTCTTCCAATGGCGGCTGTCGAGGTAGTTGTTGCGGCCTAGCGAGTAGCGGTGGAGTCGTACGATCAGTCGGTAGAGGAGCCCCTCGACCTCCGCCGGTTTGCCGGTTTTCGCATCGACGATGCAACAGACCTGCGTCCGTTGCGCATCCCCCGCTGCTGGTATGTCGGGCCAATCGCGCTCCCAGCCGTCGGGTCGTCCGCCGGGGACCAATTGCGCCACCAGACTGGTTTCCGGTGCTCCAGCTTGAGGCATCACGACTCGGTACGACAGATCGAACCGCTCCATCAGCTTCAGAAAGACCGGATGCAGCGCCGTCGGGTATCGTTCCCATGCGGCCCGCTGGGGATCATCCCAGATGGTGCTGAGACGATTATGCTGCACGAGTCCGTTTTGTTCTCCGACAGTTTTGTCCTCCAGCACGTAGCTGATCGCCTTACTCAACCATTCCGGCTTCAGGATTACGGTCTTTTGCAACTCGGCGTCATCACGGTAGTGGATCAGATATCCCAACTCGTTCAGGATTGCAGCATAAATATTCGCAAGTTCATCGGTGATGCCCTGACTCCTGCAGATGGCCTGAAATTGCTGGTAAGAAATGTAAGGCTCCTTTTCACTCCGGTTTCGCAAAACATCGACAAGGTTTTTCCAACTCTTGGGAACGGATCGACCGACCGACGGGATACTGGCGGCGGTGCGGGCGATGGCAGTCTTGAGTTCGTCCAGGCCGAAACACGTCTTGCTGTCAACGTGGTGGAAGCCGACGATCAGATCGCCAAACTCGTCACGCAGCAATTGCTGGTCAATGTGGGCCGATCGCTCATGCGGTCCGCCATGCGTGGCGACGATCAAGATGCGCGGTCGGTCGTCCGGGCGAGTTTCGTCGTAGGCTCTATGCCGGACCATCTTGATCCATTCATCGACGCAACATTGCTCTGGCCCGCGGCGCGGGTTCCAGACCGCCAAGTAAATCGCCGGGGCTGTGAAGAATAACTGGTGCGTGTGTCGGTAGATGTTTTGCCCGCCGAAGTCCCAACCATTGAACGTGATCTCAGTTTTGAAATCTAAGAGGATGAACGAACGAATATCGACCTCGACGCCGTGAGTCGTCTTGCGGTTCTCAACCCACTCGTCCCCCCGCAGCGCGCTGAGCAAACTGGATTTCCCTACCTCACCCTCGCCGATCAGAATCAATTTGGCTTCATTGAGGACAATCTGAGCAATGCGGTGTGCCCGTAAATACGCTTTAACAGCCGCGAGGCCTTCTTTGCACGCCGCAGAAAGTTCGGGAGTGAGGGGGTTGGCTCTTAGCTGAAGCGTCTTCAGGTTCAGGAGTTGACCGATTTCTGTCGGGAGCGTGGTGAGCAGGTTGTTGTCAAGGTCTAGCGTTTTCAGCTTCAAAAGTTGGCCGATTTCTGACGGGAGTCTAGTGAGTTGGTTGTTATGCAGCCCAATTGTCGTGAGGTTCGGGAGTAGTCCGATTTCTTTCGGGAGCGTGGTGAAACAGTTATCGTAGAGATGAAGTTCGGTTAGCTGCAGTAGATTTCCGATTTCTTTCGGGAGTGTAGTGAGTTTGTTGCTCCACAGGTTTAGCGTCGTCAACTTTTTAAGTTGGCCGATTTCGGATGGGAGAACAGTCAGGTTATTTTTGAACAATGAAAGTGTCGTCAAATTCTGGAGCTGACCGGTTTCGGGCAAGAGCGAACTGAGTCTATTGTTGTGTAATGTAAGCGTCGTAAGCCTCTGGAGTTGTCCGATTTCTGTCGGGAGCGTAGTGAGACAGTTATCGTGCAGATAAAGCTCCGACAGATTTTGGAGTTGGCCGATCTCGGGTGGAAGCCCGGTCAAGCAATTGCCGTGCAGATAAAGCTCCCTTAAGTTCTTGAGTTGGCCGATTTCGGGAGGAGGTGTGTTAAGCCCGAGATCAGACAGAGAAAGAAAAGTTCCGCCGGACTTTTTGCACGCCGTGATGCGTAATTCCGCTTCGGCGTAGGCTTCTAATGGCGTTCGGTCGCTCATAGGGTGGAATATCAGGTGTCCAGTTAAACAGCGCGCTGGAAATTCTGCCGGCTGTGTGAGGTGATTGTGGCGTAACGACAAGGGGTTGTCAAATTTTTTCCGAAAAAGCGTAATTGGTCAAAGCCGTGAGAGTTGAGGAACCTATCGCCCGTCACCCCTTGCCACAACAGGTCTGTGATCGTTGGTCTTGTCGCCCTCTGGAAAGTCACCATCGGTAACGATAACGCTGCACAATGCCTTCTACGACTTTGCCGGTTCGCCGATGTAAATGATGTCATCACCGTCAGTACGAAGGCGCGTTGTATTGGCGGTTGATCGCTTTGTTCTGTAGCGCTATTTGGTGTCAGAGTTGACCCGATCGATTAGATCGGCAAACTCAAAGTATGTGTCCCAAGTAATGATCCACCATGATATTTCCCGCACCGACCCGTCTTCATCTATATGCCTTTCCCCGTCCTCCTTGTAGTCCCATTTCTTTTCCGTCAGATCCGTTTGAATCATCCCGAGCGATGCCATTTTGGGGGCCCATGAGCCACAAGATTCGTTAAGATTCAGAGGACCCAAAGAAACGTCGAACTCGCGATGCCAGTTTGAATCAAGATGTTCGCAGTGCCATCGGATTCGTAAAATCCCGCTGTCAGATAACGTAACGTGTTTCTGTTGTTCGTCGGCCGCGCGGTGTCGATATTTGCCAATAAACGCGGCGAATTCGATTAGTTCGTCATCGTAGAGTTGCTCCGCAGCGTCAAGCATGGATTCTTCAGCGCCAGTGGGTTCACGCCGTTCAATCGCGAGTTTCGCTGTAATTATGCCGATCACTCGCGGTCCAATTGTTTTGGATCGCGAGAGCGACACTCTACGGTACGCGTCGAACAACAGTTCCGTCGAGTGTTCACCTTGGAGCATCTTGTCGAGAAGAAGTTCGAGTTCTTCGGAATGTCCCCCAGCCAGTTCAATCTCGACCTCGTGACAAAACTGTAGGAAAAAGTGTTGTGCACGACGTTTTGACAAGCGTTCGATTACGTTCACGCGGAACGAGGCCGCAATACGGTCGATAAATTTTCCAGCAGCGTGTCCAGCGACAAGTGAAGTAACGGGATCCATTCAATTCATCCTTTTGGTTCAAGTCCGTGATATTCGTGCACTGGATGTAAATCTTGGCAACAATCGGGGCGTTGGTCGAGCGACAGTTCGGTTCATCGCTTTGAAATCAGGCGATTAATGGGCGCGACCGGAATCGCAACTTGGCTGGCCTTCCATTGGAAAACTATCACGAAATACGGGTTAATACATCAATTATCGCTATTCGTCGGAATCGCAAATCGATTTC
The DNA here is from genome assembly GCA_040081565.1 of Pirellulaceae bacterium. Classification (GTDB taxonomy): domain Bacteria; phylum Planctomycetota; class Planctomycetia; order Pirellulales; family Pirellulaceae; genus BJ22. Next base: position 3,068 of record JBEBGH010000294.1, on the reverse strand, counting down.
CGAATACGGGACTCGACGATTGCTCGTTTACAGTGACATCGGCATTGATTTCGACGCGAATTGGCAACGCCATTTTGCGAATTGTTGCCAACATTTTGATGGCGGCCAGATGCCTTCGTTGCGCTCGGTCGATTCGGAACTGGTTGTATTTTGCTAGGGCGATCGAATTTGACTTTGATTGGCTGGCTTCCATTTCGGCAAAGTTAAGCTGTAGCCATGTGGCGACAATCTGTTCGATCACGATTTTTTCATGCGCCGGCGCTTTACTCCATCCTAATTCTATGCGCATTTGTTGGAGCCTATGACGGATGCACTCCATTGTCCCTTCTTGGTCTCGGAGGACTGCGCGCAAAAGGCTTTCTTCAGCCTGATAGGCAAGATTTCCGCAGGCTTCAATGATCGACATTGCGTTTGGTCCAGTAAGTTGCTGTCGCAGGTTGGCCAAAGCCGTTTCATTGCCCGAGTTGGCAGCCTCAACATTTTCTAACAGGTCATCCATTTCCACGTTTTGCCCTCCATTCTCCGCGATTGTGTTGGTGGTAGCCTGCTTCCATCAACAAGCTAAACGTAATTTTTTCGGTCAAGTCCGTGAAAGCGTCGAACTGGGCGTTGAGAACGCGATCACGTTCTTGGATTATTTTGAGCGTCTTGCGCTCTGTTTGCGCGTGCAACCTTTTCGATTCGTCTTGTTGAAAAGCTAATTGGGCGACTACTCCAGTTCCGACGTACTCACGCACGACTTTGCCGTTGACTCGTTTGGAACGAGTGTAATAAAGGCCCTTCCCGTTTCGTGCTTCCCAACCCATTGTGTTACTCTTTCTGCGCTGCCCCGCTTGTGATCAAATTCTAGAGGATTCCCTAAAAATTGCATCAAAAAAAACCGTAAAAGTTTTCCAGATCTTTGCTTGCAGAACAATACACGCGAACTCCCTCGCACACGTGACCGTTGACATTTCGCCTGCACTTTTGGTTGGATTATGGAACGATGCAGGGTTTGCTAAACTAGCGTCAAATGATTCGCGTTCCCCCTGCGAGGCCCTCATGAACAAACTCACCGAGTATTTGCACACGGCCGCCGCCGCCGAATACCTCGGCGTCGCGCAGAACACGATTCGCAAATGGGCGAAACAAGGTGCGATCCCGATGCACCGGAATCCGGCCAATGGCTATCGCCTGTTCAAACGATCCGATCTGGATCGGTTTTTGAAAAAGGCCGCAAAGCCGGTCAAAGTCAAAGCCAAATAACCACGCCTCCCTAGAAAACTATCGAGAAGGAAATCTCCCGAATGGCTTTGAAGAAGTCCGAACTTTATTCGTCACTTTGGTCCGGCTGCGATGAGCTACGCGGCGGGATGGATGCCAGCCAGTACAAGGACTACGTGCTGGTATTGCTGTTTATCAAATACGTCAGCGACAAATACGCCGGCCAGCCATACGCTCCCATCAAAATTCCCGCCGGTGCCAGCTTCAAAGACATGGTCGCGCTCAAAGGCAAGACCGACATCGGCGACCAGATCAACAAGAAGATCGTCGGCCCGCTTGCCTCGGCCAACAAGCTGTCGGATATGCCGGACTTCAATGACGCCACGAAACTCGGCAGCGGCAAAGAGATGGTCGAACGTCTGACCAATCTGATCGCCATCTTTGAAAATCCACCCCTCGACTTCTCTAAGAACCGGGCTGACGGCGACGATATCCTGGGCGACGCCTACGAATACCTGATGCGGCACTTCGCCACCGAAAGCGGCAAGAGCAAAGGCCAGTTCTACACTCCCGCCGAAGTCAGTCGAATCATGGCCCGCGTCATCGGCATCAACGCTGCCAAAACCAGTGCGGCCACAACCGTCAGCGACCCCACCTGCGGTTCGGGATCCTTGTTGCTCAAGGTCGCCGACGAGGCACGCACGCCGGTCACGCTCTATGGGCAGGAAAAAGATTCCGCTACCAGTGGTCTCGCCCGCATGAACATGATTCTGCACGACAATCCAACGGCACTGATCGTGCAAGGGAACACCCTGACCGATCCCAAGTTCAAAGACAGCGACACGATCAAAACCTTTGATTTCGTTGTCGCCAATCCTCCCTTCTCTGACAAACGCTGGAGTACCGGCCTCGATCCAGAACATGACCCTTACGAACGCTTCAAGGGGTTTGGTATTCCCCCGGCCAAACAAGGCGACTACGCCTACTTGTTGCACATTGTCCGAACGCTCAAGCCTAACGGCAAAGGTGCGTGTATTCTCCCGCACGGTGTCTTGTTCCGTGGCAATGCCGAAGCCGAAATCCGACGGAACCTGATTCGCAAGGGCTACATCAAGGGAATCATTGGTCTCCCGGCCAACTTGTTCTATGGCACGGGTATTCCAGCCTGTATCGTCGTCCTCGATAAGGAAAACGCCAACGCTCGCAAGGCCATCTTCATGATCGACGCCAGCAAGGGCTTCGCCAAAGACGGTCCAAAGAATCGCCTGCGCGAGCGCGACATCCATCAAATCGTCGATGTGTTTACGAACGCTGAGGAGCATCCTGGCTACTCCCGCCTCGTGCCGCATGACGAGATTGAGAAGAACGACTTCAATCTCAATCTGCCGCGCTACATCGATACTCAGGAAGCCGAGGACATTCAGGACATCGGCGGCCACTCGCACGGCGGCATTCCCACACGGGACATCGATGCGCTGACCGACTACTGGCAGATCTGCTCGACGCTGCGAGCCGCGTTGTTCAAGGCCAACCGACCCGGCTACCATGACCTGCTGGTCGAAGCCGCGCGGCTCAAGACCACCATTCACGAGCATCCGCAGTTCGCCGCCTTCATAACCGGACTGGAGAAGCATTTCGCCAAGTGGCGCAAAACCGCTGCCGCCAGCCTGCGTAAACTCAAAGCGGAATGCCATCCGAAGGAAGTCATCCGCGAGTTGTCGGAGAACCTGCTGGCTCATGCCGAGGGCCAGCCGCTGATTGATCCCTATGCCGTCTATCAGCACCTGATGGACTACTGGGCCGAGACCATGCAGGACGACTGCTACCTCATTTCTGCCGATGGCTGGTTGGCCGAGACCGCGCGC
>JBEBGH010000035.1:0-23827 GCA_040081565.1 Pirellulaceae bacterium | reverse complement strand
GCGCTGGACCGTTTGGTCTCGACGCAGGATTACGCCGACTTTGCCCGATCATTTGCCGGTATTGGTAAAGCCAGCGCAGCTTGTCTCTCCGATGGCAAACGTCAATTCGTCCACGTGACCATCGCTGGCACCGACGACATTCCGATCGAGCCAAGTTCCGACTTGTACCGCAATCTGGTTAAGGCGTTGCGGGATTTCGGCGATCCGTACCTGCCGATTCAGGTTCAATCGCGCGAGTTGCTGTTGCTGATTATCCAGGCCAGTGTCCGTGTCTTGCCGGACTATCAGTGGGAGTCGGTCAAGCCAAATGTTGTCGCCGCGCTGCAGCGCAAGTTCAGCTTTCAGCAGCGCGAGCTCGGCCAAGATGCGCTGGCAAGCGAAGTGATCAGCACGATCCAGGCAGTCGAAGGCGTAGCATTTGTGGACTTGGACAATTTCGGTGCGTTGAATGAAGAGGAAGTCCGACGGAGTATCGCCGAACAGTCGGCCGTTGCCAATCTCATCACGTTGGAAGATCGAATAACGGCGAAATTGGCTTGGGTCGAAGCGAAAACACGTATCAGACCGGCTCAGTTGGCACATCTCAGTTCCGCTGTGGAAACCACACTCATCCTTAACGAGGTGACTGGATGAAAAAACCCGATCGCTTGTACGAATTATTGCCGATGGTCTATCGGCAGCGCGACGCGGAACAGGGCTACCCCTTACGTGCGCTGTTACGTGTCATCGCCGAGCAAGTGGAAATCGTCGAGGGGGACATCGACCAGCTGTACCGCAACTGGTTCATCGAAACTTGCGAGGATTGGGTCGTGCCCTACATCGGCGACTTGATCGGCTTCCGGCCAGTCCACGATGCAGGCGAGCCTGGCGACCCGCGCATTCCGTCGGCCCGACAACTCAATAAGATTCTAATTCCGCGCAGAGAAGTGGCGAACACGATCGGCTACCGTCGGCGAAAGGGTACGCTTGCCTTGTTGGAACTGCTGGCAAACAACGTAGCGGGGTGGCCGGCGCGGGCGGTGGAATTTTATCAACTACTCGGCTGGACACAACATCTCAATCATCTGCATCCGCAACGTGGTCGAATGGTCGACTTGCGAAACGGCGATATGCTTGCACGGATTGGCGGGCCGTTTGACGAATTAGCGCACACGGTCGACGTCCGCCGGGTTGTGTCAACGCGAACGAGGGGCTGCTACAACATTCCCAGCACGGGCCTGTTCGTGTGGCGACTACAACCGTATTCCGTGGGTTGGACAAATGCAGAAGCCAATGATTGGAAATCCGCCGAGGGCTGCACGACGGCGTATTGTCAGGAGGATATCGGTTCCCATTGTTATACATTCAGCGTATTGGGTAACGACCAGCCTCTCTACAATCGCCCGCAACGGGAGACGGACCCAACACACATTGCGGGCGAGTTGAACTTACCGACGCCAATTCTCCACGAAGCGTTCGAAAATCATGTTTTTGAACCTGGACAGCGTGCTCGTACGCAAGCATCGGAAGATTACTACGGCCTTGGCAAGAGCCTCACGATCTGGGCCGCGGATTGGCCGATCAAAGGCGCCGAGCAGCCAATTCCAGCGAGCGCCATCATTCCCGCGGACCTCAGCCAATGGCATTATCGCGCGCCGCGAGACCATATCGTGGTGGACCCCACTTTGGGCCGCTTCGTCTTTCCGTCTAGGCAACCGCCCAAACACGGCGTGATCGTCCATTATCATTACGCTTTCAGTGCCGACTTGGGAGGCGGCGAATACGAGCGTCCACTCTCGCAACCGGAAAACGCACAACTCTACCGCGTCGGAAAAGATCATCACAGGACGATTGCCTTAGCGATAAAACAGTGGTCGGAAGAGAAACAAAAGCCACTTTCGGCGGTCATCGAAATAACAGACAGCGGCGTGTACACCGAATCGCTGTCAATTGACTTAAAAGAAAACGAGAGCCTGCAAATTCGCGCCGCTAAACGGACTCGCCCAGTCATTCGGCTGTTGGACTACATTGCCGACCGACCAGACGCTTTTTGCATTCGAGGCGCGAAGGGTAGTCGAGTTACTTTGGACGGATTGCTCATTTACGGCCGCGGTATTTTGGTTGATGGCCCGGATTCTGAATCGGATGGCAAGCCGCTCAAAGTTCAAGGTGATCTCTGCGACCTAACCATTCGCCACTGCACACTTGTCCCCGGTTGGGGACTGCACTGCGATTGCGAACCGAGGCAGGCGGGCGAGCCCAGCCTTGAGTTGAGGAATACCGGCGCACAAGTCAAGATTGAACACAGCATTCTTGGCGCGATCGAGGTGGTGGCCGGTCGGGAGAACAACTCTGTTCCGGGGCGGATCGACATCAGCGATAGCATTTGGGACGCGACCAATGACGAGCGGGATGTCTTGAGCGGGCCGGACGGCGAGGTGGCGTACATTCGGCTTGCGGTCGCTCGCAGTACCGTTCTCGGCCAAATTCTGACGCACGAAATCGAGCTGGCCGAGAACTGCATTTTCCGCGGAAACATAATGGTCGCCCGGCGGCAGACGGGTTGCGTGCGGTTCTGTTATGTGCAGCCCGGATCGCGCACGCCACGGCGGTACGAATGCCAACCCGACCTTGTGCATCAGGCGATCAAGGACGATCCCGAGATGCCTGATCAATCCAAACCGGCCGCGTTGCTGCAAGCCGCAGACCGTGTTCGTCCGCAATTCAACAGCGTGCGCTACGGCAAGCCAAATTATTGCCAGTTGGCTGAGACTTGTGCCGCCGAAATAAAACGTGGAGCCGACGACGAATCGGAAATGGGCGCGTTCCACGATCTGTATCAACCTCAGCGGGCCGCGAATTTGTCTGCCCGTCTGACCGATTTCATTCCTGCCGGGATGGACGCCGGAATCAACTTTTCAACGTAAGAGGTCATCATGCAAGGCGAATACCGAGGCGATTTTACCCGCGATACGTTCGACCCGTTAAAGCGTTTCAGCCGCGTCTTGATGCAGCAAGGCCGCGTGCAGCTCGACGCCGACTGGAACGAGCAGACGTCGATTCTGCTGCATTACATGCGGAGCTTGGCGGCCGATTTGATCGGGCCGCACGGCGGTCCGGCAAAATCCGATGGTCAACCGGGAGAGGGCTTCAACATTTCCCAGTCGGACGGAGACGGAAGTATGATGATCGGCAAAGGTCACTACTATGTCGACGGAATCTTGTGCGAGAATGACGTAGACAATCTGACGTACACCGGTCAACCGGGCTATCCCTTTCCGAACTCTATTGTGAAAGGCGTCGCCAACAGTTCTTATCTCGTTTTCCTGGATGTCTGGGAACGACATGTTACCTACGTCGAGGACGACAGCCTCCGCGAGGTTGCCCTCGGTGGACCTGACACCGCGTCGCGAGCCCAAGTCGTGTGTCAAGTTAAAGTTCCTCTTCTCGCGGAAGCTCAAGGGGAATTGCAAGGCTTGGTCGACGGTTTTACGAATGCGCTGTCGGCGGCAGACAAGAAAACGGCATTGCAAAATATCGACATTTTTGCGGCCGATCAAGCGACGTTCTTCGCGCAGAGCAAATCCCAAATGCGTGCCAGGGCGCGCCATCGAGAAACGTCCTTGGAACCTTGCGGAATTCCGCCGGAGTCAAAATTTCGCGGTGCTGAGAACCAACTCTACCGCGTGGAGATTCATCGAACCGGGCTCGCCTGGAACGGCGTGAAGGACCAAAAAGAAGGCAATCCGAGTGGCAATGCTAAAACTGCGGCGACATTCAAATGGTCTCGCGACAACGGCTGCGTAATCTTTCCCATTCTTATGCTGTCGGGTGAAATGGCAACACTGGCGAACTTGGGACGGGATGCTAGTCTCAGTCTCCGTGAGAACGATTGGGTCGAAATTGTGGACGATACATTGGCGCTCCAGGGCAGGTCAGGTCCCCTGTTGCAAATCGCCAAGATCGATCGCGACGAAATGTCGGTCACGTTTAAACCTCACGACGGTCCTGATTTACCTCAATACGATCACAATGATTCAAAACATCCATTACTCCGCCGCTGGGATCATCGTGACGCAGGCAACAACTTATCGGATGGCGCGGTTCTTATCCTCGAGGGGGATGGTGAACAAGAAAACTATTGGCTTCAACTTGAAGATGGCGTGGAGATCCAGTTTCCTAAGTTGAACGTCAACTCATACCGGGCTGGAGATTATTGGCTCGTCCCCGCTCGGATTGCTACTGGCGACGTAATTTGGCCCATGGAAAAAAACGCCGACAATAACTTAGTCGCGGGCAGTCTGCCCCCTCACGGGATAGATCATCACGTTGCGCCGTTGGCTGTAATTTCACTCAACGCCCAAAACCAAACGACGGTAATCGACCTTCGTCGGACCATTCGGCGACTTGCCCTTCCTATTTGATGGCAACGGCAACCACGACGACTTCGTCAACTTAGGCCCGTCTGCCGCCTCGGCTGCCAGATTCTACAAACGTTGCGATCTGACAGTGGGTTCGATATTGAACATCAGTCGGAATGTGCCGCGACGCCCCACAATGCTCTTGATCGTTACAGGTCGCCCAATCCGCCACATGAATGGACTATTTCAGCAATGTTACTTGACGACTGGGTAAGCTTTGACGGGAACCTTCGATAACCAAGGGGCAGTTTCCCTGCGGTTTGGTTATTGATTGCCAGGTTGTTTAATGCAATTCGGCACCTTGGCCGGGCCGCTGTCTCCAATCGAAACCCGAATTCCCGATCCTGAAAATGACAGACATCAAATCCTTCCAGTCGTTCGATGCGGCCGCGCAGGCCTCCCTCAAGTTCTTACAAAATCGTTTAGGTATGGATCTCTGGATGGTGACCAGAACCGAAGGCGAAGACTGGATTGTTCTGCAGATCGAGGATCAAAGCTACGGTGTAAAACAAGGCGCGGTCTTTAATTGGGCCGATTCGTTTTGCTCCCGAATGACTCGCGGACTCGGTCCACGCATCGCACCGCGATCACAGGAAGTTCCTGCCTACGCGGCAGCCCCCATTGGCCAACAAGTAAAAATCGGCGCTTATGTCGGCATCCCGCTCACCAGAAGCGATGGTTCCTTGTTCGGGACATTGTGTGCGATTGACCCAACTCCACAGCCCGAATCACTCGTGAATGAGCTTCCCCTGGTCGAACTAATCAGCAGCCTACTCTGTTCGGTATTGGAAGCCGAAATGAAAACACAATCTGAGACTCGTTTTACGGAGCGAGCCCTCGCCGAACAGTTAATGGATTCTCTAACGGGTCTCTATAATCTTCGCGGTTGGACCAAATTGGCCACAGCCGAAGAACAACGCTGCCAGCGTTATGGACATCCTGCCTGTGTCTTGTCTATCGATTTGGACAGCCTCAAATTGGTGGCTCATAAACAAGGACAAGAGAAAGCCGACGAATACCTTTGCCGTGCGGCCAAGGCCATCCGCAGCGCCGTCCGAGCTACCGATATCGTGGCCCGAACCGGAGAAGACAAAATCGCTGTCTTGGGAATCGAGTGCGACGAATTCAATGTCCGCAAAATGATGGATCGAGTGAGTGGCGCCCTGGACGATGCCAAGATGTCTGCTTCCATCGGCATTGCCACTCGAAATCCAAAGCTCAGTATCTCTAATGCGCTGGTCCAAGCGGATGAAATGATGTATCGCTGCAAGCGAATCCGCAACAAAAACGTCCTTAGCTCCGGATTTGGCGAATCGGACGATGGCTCCAACGAGGTGCTTTGCCTTCGCCTGAACGTCGATCGTTCGGGGGCAAGGTAGTCAATCGATAACAGGCGGCTCAAGCGTTTTGCAGGTTAAGAAATTTCAGGCAGCGCGTGGTAGTCGACGCCGCTCGGCGTCAGTCTCGGACATGTTCCGATCAATTTTCAGAAGCCATTGGTCAACATCGACCGGAGCATGCGGAACTAGCCACCGCATGAACTTGTAGTAGCACTTCGATGGAGCCGAGAGCCTCGGCGCATCAAGTTTCGCAAAAGGGCGAAGACGATTCAGTTGTTTTCGCAGTCGATCATTTGCTCGGCGATGTTGTGCCGCATTTCGCGCTTGCTGGTGAAACTGACTCCAGCCGATTGAGCCACACAAGCCACTGGCTCCGAAATGGGGCGAACCCAAAATTTCGTCGCAGAAGACATGAATCCTTTCTCCCGAAAGATTCAGCACGTCATGGAATGCGACCAGCGCACAATCCGAAAGCCATTGGATGCTGGCGGTAAGGTCTTGGGTAACTTCGGAAGTCGCGTTGGCGCCATCGTGCCACAGAATACGGATCGGTTGATACCAACCTGCCCAGAAATCAGAAGAAACGGTATTGAAAAATTCCACTCGATTGCGGATTTGTTGCTGCGCCAGATTTCTGAATAGCGGCTCGGGATCAATTGGATCAACAGAAACCAGCTTGTCGTCAGAATCCCACGCCATTGCTTTTGCCAACACGACTGTTGACTTGCCATGGTAACTCCCCAATTCAACGACACGTCCGGTCGTGGTTGGATAGGCGGCCATGAGCGCCAAGAATTCGATCTCTTCGGGTTCCAGCCAGCCTTGGATTGAATTCGCCGCTTGCAAAAGCCCCGGCAATTCCGCGAGAAGTTTCTTGCGACGTGAATTGGGAGTCAATCTGGCCTCCATGCCTTCGACACGTTTAGGATGAAAAACTGCCCTGCCCCGTTGGACCACCAGTCTCCAACCCGGTGCAAATACAGATTCATTCAACTGTCGTCCATGCCAGTTTTTTCAAAGTTTACTGCGAAAAATAGATTTCCCGTTTTGGCAAGTCAAACTGCCCTCAACTCGAGCAAAATGAGCGGCAATTTAAGTCCTCACTAATGGAAAACATGCCACACACTGCCTCCGTGATTCCACAGAAATACAAAAGCATTGTCGAAACAACGGCTGAAGCGGTGTATTTTAAATACGTCTAAATTTCCTTAGTTCAGTCGCTCTCAATATTCACTGCAAGCTAGGTCTTACTCGATGTGCCGTATGAAATTCAAGTTGTTTTGGTTGACGTTTGTTTTGGGTTTGACGGGGTTGGTGGGGGCGCAAGAGGTTACGAAGGAGAAGCCATTCGATTGGAGCAGCGCGAAAGAACTGGAGCCGGGAATCCTGCACGCGCAGCAGACGCTGACGGAGCCACGGAAGATGGTTGTCAATTGCCTGCGCATCGATTCAACAACACCGGGAATCAAATTTCACACGACCAAACGATTGGCGGAATGGGAAAATGGCAAGACTGAAACGCGGCGGCAGACCGTTCGTAAATTCGTCGAGACAGCTCGAGCGGAAGGAATCCCCATCGTGGTGGCGGTCAACGCCGATGCGTTTTCTTTGAAGACGGCGTACAACCGCGAAGACCCTTGCGATTTGTCAGGGTTGGCAGTGACCGACGGAGTAGTGGTATCGCAACCTGCTTCGACGCCTTCGTTAATTGTCGCTAAGGACGGGAAGCTGCGGATAGCAACCCTTGCAGCCGATGCTGACTTGAGTAGCATTGAAGATGCCGTCAGCGGGTTCGGACTTTGCCTTGATCACGGCAAGGTACTTGAGAGCGGCCCTGACCTGCACCCTCGCACCGGCTTTGGCCTCTCGGCAGACCAGCACTACTTGTTTCTCGTCACGATCGACGGCCGCCAACCGGCAAGTGCAGGAGCCACGACCCAGGATCTCGGTCGGATCATGCAAAACTTCGGCGCGGATACGGCCATCAACATGGATGGCGGTGGGTCGACAACGTTGGTCTGGTGGGACTCCTCGGCAGCCGAGGACAAACATTGTCGGCTATTGAACGTCCCCGTTGGTAATGGACAAAAATACAAGGAAGGCCAGAAGACCCCCTTCGCACCCAGCGAGCGGACGAACGGCAACAACTTCGGCGTCTACTTTCAAGTGCGCTGATGAATGGCTGACACCCGTTGTCGTCGGAAATGCATTAGAACAATCGCTTTTTTTTGAACAAAAAAAAGGTCTGACACCGATCGCCAAAAAAATTGGCAACACGGTGTCAGACCCGTGGGGTACAGGAGTTGGGCAATTAATTCCCCACTCGTAAATTAATGTTTTTCGTGAGCCGTGGTCTTGGAACCCCGTGCAGCACGAACGACATCGAAGCGGTCATTGTTCATCACCTTGGTCCAAGCCGCAACAAAGTCATTGACGAATTTCTCTCGAGAGTCCGAACAAGAGTAAACTTCGACAATCGCCCGAAGTTGCGAGTTGGAACCGAACACCAAATCGGCCGTCGTGGCGGTCCATTTGACTTGGCCAGTCTTGCGATCAAGACCTTCCAGAACATTTTTGTCCTTGGCTGATCGTTGCCATTGCGTACTCATGTCGAGCAAGTTCACGAAGAAGTCGTTGGTCAACGCCTCCGGTCGCTTGGTGAAAACGCCCAGTTGTGCCTTGCCGTGGTTGACGTTCAGCACTCGCAGACCGCCGACCAAAACTGTCATCTCAGGTGCGCTGAGGTTGAGCAAGTGTGCCCTATCCAGCAACATCTCTTCCGACGAGCGATCGGCGTCCCTGGCCAGATAGTTTCGGAAACCATCAGCCTTGGGCTCAAGCACCGCCATAGCTTCAGAGTCGGTCATTTCTTGCGTCGCATCGGTGCGGCCTGGAGTGAACGGAACGGTCACGGAATGGCCAGCTTTTTTCGCCGCTTCTTCCACGCCCACGCATCCGCCCAGAACGATCAAGTCAGCCAGCGAAACTTTCTTCCCGCCTGTCTGAGCCTTGTTGAAGTCCTGTTGGATCTTCTCAAGAGCTGGCAAAACCTTGGCCAGTTCTGCCGGTTGATTGACTTCCCAATTCTTTTGCGGAAGCAAACGAATTCGGGCACCGTTGGCACCACCACGTTTGTCGGTCCCGCGGAACGTTGCAGCCGAAGCCCACGCCGTGGAAACAAGTTGTGGAATTGATAAACCTGAGGCTTGAATCTTGCTCTTCAAGGCCGCGACGTCCTGTTCGTTGATTACAGGATGGTCAACTTCAGGAACTGGGTCTTGCCAAATTTGCGGAGGCGGAACTTCAGGCCCCAACAATCGCGAATAGGGTCCCATGTCGCGGTGAGTGAGCTTGTACCAAGCTTTCGCAAAGGCCTTGGCGAACTCTTCGGGGTTTTCATGGAATCGTTTCGAGATCTTGCCGTAGATCGGGTCGAATCTCAACGCCATATCAGTGGTAAACATAATTGGGGCATGTTTCTTATTTGGATCATGCGCGTCAGGAACGGTGTTCTTGGCTGCAGGATCGGTGGGAGCCCACTGCCACGCACCGCCCGGGCTCTTCGTCAAATCCCAGTCGTAGCCGAACAAGTTATCGAAGTAACCGTTGGACCATTGGGTCGGAGTTGCTGTCCAGGAACCTTCGAGGCCGCTGGTGATCGTGTCGCCCGCATTGCCTTTGCCGTAAGTGTTCTTCCAGCCGAAGCCCTGTTCTTCAATGGTCGCCGCTTCAGGCAAAGCACCGACGAACTTGCTCGCGTCGGCAGCACCGTGAGCCTTACCGAAAGTGTGACCGCCAGCGATCAGCGCCACGGTTTCTTCGTCGTTCATCGCCATGCGACCGAAGGTTTCGCGAATATCTTTGGCGGCCTCCAATGCACTTGGTTTACCGTTCGGGCCTTCGGGATTGACGTAGATCAAACCCATTTGCACGGCGGCCAGTGGATTTGCCAAATTGCGTTCACCGCTGTAACGTTTGTCGGCCAGCCATTCGCCTTCTGGCCCCCAGTAAATGTCCTCTTGTGGTTCCCACACGTCTGCGCGACCACCGGCGAAACCGAACGTCTCGAAGCCCATCGACTCGAGCGCCACGTTACCAGTCAGAACCATCAAGTCCGCCCAAGAAATGCTGCGTCCATATTTTTGCTTGATTGGCCACAGCAACCGGCGAGCCTTGTCGAGATTCGCATTGTCGGGCCAGCTATTGAGTGGTGCAAATCGCTGCGTGCCGTAACTTGCTCCGCCGCGACCATCGGCCACGCGATAGGTACCGGCACTATGCCACGCCATGCGGATGAACAGCGGGCCGTAATGACCGAAGTCCGCAGGCCACCAGTCTTGGGAACTGGTCATCAAATCCTTGATGTCTTTTTTCAAAGCCGCGAGGTCGAGCTTTTCAAACTCGGCCGCGTAATCGAAATCGCCACCCATTGGATTACCCTTGGGTGAATTCTGGTGCAGGATGTGCAAGTTCAGTTGATTGGGAAACCAATCTCGACTCGATTGGCTGTGAGCTGGCATTTGCCGCACGATTTCATTGGCCATCTCGTCTGTGGTCGTTGTCACCGTTGCACCGGTGACCGGGCATTTGGTTGCTTCCATTTTTTCTCCATTAAGATTTACTGCGTGTGTTTCTTGGGCCAGCACCGTGCCGCCATTATCCCCTGCAAAAGTGCCCAGGGCCAAGACCACAAGCCAAATTAAATTGTTTCCAAGTCTACGTACCGTATTTTCCCTTGCAGACTTCCTGATCAAAGTATGACTGCCAAGGCTTAAATCGTGTGTCATGAGTCTCTCCTAGTAACGGATAAGTTGATGAGCTGTTTTGTGGTTATAAAAAAAGGTTTTGATTATTTTCTTTTCACTGTTTTCGTCCGCCGACATTGGGGACACTTGCCCCAGAAAATTACTTCGGCTGTATCAATCTGATAGCCCGAGTTATCCGCAGCGCTTAGGCAAGGCGTTTCGCCAACGGCACAGTCGACATCGACGGCCTTCCCACACGTACGGCAAATCACGTGATGGTGATTGTCGCCGACGCGGTCTTCATAGAGCGCTGGAGAACCAGCCGGTTGGATTCGGCGAATCAGCCCTTTCTCGACCAAAATTCCCAAAACGTCGTACACGGCTTGCCGGGAGACAGTCCCCAAATCCGCGCGAACTTCCTTCGCAAGTTCGTCGGCTGTCGAATGTGGCCGCGCCGCCACCGCCCGCAACACCGCCAGCCTTTGGACGGTGATCTGCAAGCCATGCTCGCGCAACAAGTTGGAATGTTTCTGGGGCATTCCTTCTTTTTAAGGCTAAGTTTGGACTGTGTCAAGAATTAGACCAAGTCCATTTTGCCGCAGGTTTTTTGGTGTCCTGTTGTTTAGGGATTACAAAACACAGCGATCAACAAGCCGAAAAAAATCGTATCACCAAAATAATTCGCATTCCGACCTTTATCAGCAGCCCTTTTTCGCAGCTTGTCGATTTGCGATTAAGGTGCCAATCGCGTGCAATGCCATGTCTGGTCTTTCATCGAGAAAGTGTATTGGATTCGATCATGAAGGCGGTGGACGCCGCCTTGCCAAAATTCAATACGGTGAGGCTTAACTCGATAACCACCCCAGGAAGGCGGCATGGGGATACTTCCTGAAGAGAATTTTCTTTTCATCGCATCGATTGTATTGTGCAAGATGCTGAGGGTCGGCACGACGGAGCTTTGCATGGAAACCCAAGCGCCCAATTGGCTGCCCCGAGGCCGAAGCGCAAAGTACCGCATGGCCTCCCCAGCGGATACTCGCTCGGCGACACCATTAATTTCCACTTGGCGTTGCACCCCATACCATGGAAACAACAACGCCACGTTTTGATTGCCCGATATTTGTCTAGCTTTCCGGCTGCCCGTATTCGTGAAAAATACAAACCCAGAATCATCAAACAACTTAAGCAATACGGAACGCGACGACGGTCGTTGGTCCTCGTCCACGGTCGATAGGACCATTGCGTTTGGCTCAACAATGGCTGCTGACTCGCAGGCCTCCCGGAACCACAAGTCGAACTGACGAATGGGACAAGGGTCCATAAGATCTGGGTCAATAGATGGCTGCGAGTATTCTCGTCGTTGGTTACTCAGGTCCATCGGTCAACTCCGGATGCTTCAAACTTCCGACTTGAGCGCCAATTCGATCTTGTCCGCAATTGCTTCCACCCCCGACCGCGGCCAAATCGGGACTCTTAGGTCCAATAAGTCGTCGGTAACGACCGCCAAGATGCTTTGGTCAGTTAGGGCAATTGGCGCCTGCTGTAAAATTGCCCGGTAAACTTCAATCCGAGGGGACGTCGCTGACGAATCACCCTCAACCAAGACGATGTCACAGTCAGTCATCAAATAATCAAACATCTGATAGCGATTCGATCCGGCGTCGTTGGGCTGCATTTGCGGCCAGAAAACCGCATTCATCTTCGGCGAAAGAATTCCGACCGCAGAAGATCCGGCCTCGCGGTGGCGAAAGGAGTCCTTGCCAGGCGTGTCAAGTTCGTGGTGATGATGAGTATGTTTGATCGTCCCGACCCGCCGGCCACGACCGGTAAGCTCATGAATCAAATCGACAATCAATGTAGTCTTGCCGCTGTTCTTGCGCCCAATAATATGAATGCGTTTCATCGGTATCAATACATCGCATGACGGGTGAGAGATTCGCTCATTCTGGGGTCGCCAACGGCAAACAGATTGCTCCTCAAGGAAATCCCGAGGATTGCAATTCCATAGCTTGAAATAACGGCCAATGCGATTCCAATCTCGACAAAACCGATCGTCAATTCAGCATTGCTTTCTGGAATCACAATCCAATAGAGATCTAGGTAATGCACCACTAACATCCAAATCGTCCACCAAATCATCGCCGTCGAGTTGGATTTGACGTGCCGCGACATGATCCCCGCGAACGGGACCAGAAAATGCGAAAGTAGCAAAATAACAACTAGCCAACCCCAACTGTTCGAATATCCTGCGGCCGTGGACATGCCCCGGCGAACCAGCCAGCCGGTGGTTTCTGGCATGTTCGCATACCACAACAACATGTATTGGCTAAAAGCGATGTAGGCCCAAAAGAATACGAATGCAAACAACAATCGCCCCAAATCGCGTTGAAGCTCTTCTGAAAAAACGTCGGGAGCCAAATGGAAACGTTTTAACAGCAAGACGCACAGTAGTATCGTCGCGAATGCTGCAACGGCGCACCCCGAAAAATAATACACGCCAAAAATCGTGCTGTACCAAGTGGCATCCAACATCATCAACAAATCGAAAGCAGCAAAGGTCAACGAAAATGCAAATAGTAACAGTACGATACCCGACCACCATTCCATGTTTCGTGTACGGCGAAGATCACCCGTCGAATCCTGAGCGACGGAGTTGCGATAATAATAAACCGAAACGCTGATCCAAAACACGAACAAAACAGCCCAAGTGGCGAGAAACCTCTCGCGATTCAGATAGGGTTTATTAACAACATGCCCCTGTCCACCATGATCCGCGGTGTTCCCCGTGCGGTGCTCCGAATCAACAATTCGTTCAAATGCAACTGGCTGAAATACAGGCTCAGCAGCATTCTTGATCGATACGGCAGCATCCATCTTCGACCAACTGTAAATCAAACCATCCCCGCGCCATACCGACCAAGCAATGGGCAAAAACAGGACGGCAACAACAATCATGTTCAGGCAAAAAAACTCGGAGATGCGCCTGACCACGACAGACCAGCCGGCGCGAAATTGGTGTTGAACTAACACAAAGAAAAGTGAACCAAGCGAAATGCTCAACACAAAAGCAAATGCAACCAGGTAGCCCAACATGAATCGCCTAGAAGCATCCGAAGTAAACTGAAAACCAAGTGCCGTCAGCCCTGCCCCCGCAAATGCAACGCTGGCCAAAATGAAGATCGGCTGGCGCAGGTTTCGCAAGCGAAACTTGGCGAGTTCCCGCATATCGACTTGTGGCGAATGGTCTGTCACGGTTGCTTCCCGTCTTTAAGGGTCTGATTGGAAACGGATTTGGTCGTTGGGACGACTGGTGGTGCGGCTGGCTGAAAAGCCTGTAAATCGCGAAGGTAGGCCACGATCGCCCAGCGATCCTTGGTACTGATTTGAGTGCTGTAACCCGGCATATTGCGAACGCCGTCCGAAATCGACTGGAACAACTGGCCGTCCGGTTGGTCGCGGATGACTTGAGTTAGTAGATTCGTGGGTGGAACCCACTGCGGTTCTTTCCGCGCGACAGCTCTTTGATGAACGATTCCGTTGCCGTCACCCACCTCCCCGTGACACAAGGCGCAGTAAATATTGAATCGCTCTTTGCCGCGCAGAATCGTCTGGGCATCGACGGCGATGCCTTCAGGAATGGCAGAAATAAACTCGATCCGATCCCCGGCCTCCTCATGGATTGTTCGATAGCCGCGAAACAAATGGTCATCCAATTTCAGGTGACCCCGCGCAACGGTTCCTTCGACAACCGAGCGGGTAGCACGTCCATCGGCAAATAGACCCGAAGGGGCTTGAGCGCGAAACATAGGCTGATTGTCCATGTCCTGAATGAAATGGATTTTGGGTACGGTCGAATGTGTCGTTCGTTCGACATAGATCAAGTACAGAGGCAGAAAGGTGGCGATGACAACGCCCATCAACCCGACCACCATCCACCACGGCGCGCGCCTCAGACGCAGCTCGCGACTCAATCTTCCAGGTGTTGGCAGCGGAAATTGCTCTTTTTGATAGTCAGTCATTGGATCACGCTCCAAGGTGACACGATCCGTGCAGCTATCTCCAGCCAATGCACGCAGCACATCGAATTTGTACGGTTTCTATTCATCTTTCACGACCTCAATCATCTTCAACAACCTCGACAGCCAAAGCACCCAATGAATTGAGCAAGGTTTGAATTCGTTCGACATCAAACTTCGGGTCGTCAGCTTCGATCACAACAATGAACCGGTCGTCAGTTGCCCGGCGAAATCGTTCGTTCTTGAACAGCGGGTTGTGCAGCATCGGCAGTTTGTTCAGGCCCAGCAGCCCCAACAGCGTACCAATGGCTGCCAATAAGACCGTGGTTTCAAATACGATCGGAATATTGGCGGGAAGGCTGAACAAAGGTTTTCCGCTTACCAAGTACTCGTAGCCCTGCAAAACAGTCGGCACACCTTCGACGGTTCGCGCGTTCATCCACCATACCAAGAACAATCCCAACAACAGTCCTGCGATCCCATGGGCCAATGTGATCCACGGCAGGATCGTGGGACGCAATCCCATTTGCGTGTTGATTCCGTGAATCGGCATCGGACTGTGAACATCCCAGTGCAGGAATCCTTCGTCGCGTATTCGTTCGGCGGCTCGGGTGACTGCCGAGACATCATCAAACTCAGCCAGAATCGCATACGGCTTGGTGCTTTGCAGCCTGGTCGACCGACTGTCGTCACCAGACAAAGTAGAATTCTGATTGATTGTTTGTTCTGAATTCATCATGTCCACCAATGGCCTCGTCGAAGCTCGTGAGGCGTGTCCGGGTCAGGTTGGAAGTCTGTGCGATGTGATGTGGTTTCTCCATGGGCTTGGGGCATCACGGTTTTCACTTCCGCCATGGCAACAATTGGAAGGAACCGGCAAAACAACAGGAACAAAGTAAAGAACAATCCAAAGCTGCCAAGGAACATGCCCAAGTCAACCCAGGTAGGGGTAAACACGGCCCAGCTGCTTGGCAGATAGTCGCGATGCAACGAAGTGACGACAATCACGAATCGCTCGAACCACATCCCAATGTTCACAAAAATCGCAACCGCAAACACCAGCCACACACTAGATCGAACCGATTTGATCCACAGAAATTGCGGTGCCACGACGTTACAGAACACCATCAGATAAAACGCCCACCAGTACGGCCCCATCGGCCGGTTCATGAATACAAACTGCTCATAATGATGCCCGCTGTACCAAGCCGTGAAAAACTCAACTGAATAGGCATAAGCGACAATCAGCCCGGTTCCCAACATGACCTTGGCCATGTTCTCGATATGCCGAGGTGTGATCAGATCTTTTAGTCCAAACCATTCGCGGGAAGGAATTGCCAACGTCAACACCATCGCAAATCCACCAAACACCGCACCCGCAACAAAGTACGGTGGAAAGATGGTGGTATGCCAACCAGGGATCAACGACGTTGCAAAGTCAAATGAAACAACACTGTGCACACTCAACACCAGCGGCGTCGCCAAAGCAGCCAACAACAGATAAGCTTTCTCAAAGCGCAGCCAATGCCGATTCGAGCCCGTCCAACCCAATGCAAAAAAACCATAGATCATTTGCGGAATGCGATTTTTTGCACGGTCGCGAAGTGTCGCCAGATCAGGCACCATCCCCATATACCAAAACAACAGCGAAACGGTCGCATACGTACTGACGGCGAACAAATCCCACAACAACGGACTGCGGGCCTGCGGCCAAACTGCTTGGGTGGTTGGAATTGGAGCCAGCCATAGCACCAGCCAGACTCGCCCGACGTGAACTGCCGGGTACAGCCCTGCACAAATCACAGCGAAAATGGTCATCGCTTCGGCAAACCGATTGATTCCGGTTCGCCAGTTTTGGCGCAACAAGAACAGGATTGCCGAGATCAGAGTGCCTGCGTGACCAATCCCGATCCAGAACACGAAATTAACAATATCAAAGCCCCAACCGACAGTGTTGTTGTTACCCCAGACACCTACCCCGGTTGTCAACAAATAGACTAACGTCACCAACAACAACGACAACAGAGACAGCGATATCGAGAAAGCGATATACCAAGCAGTCGGCGTCTCCCGCAGCGCAAGCGATGTCACCTTATCCGTCACCGTCGTGAAGTTGTTGTCGCCCAAAACAAGTGGAACCCGAACGCGAGGATCGTTGGTCTGGGAATCAGGGTGCTGCGCTGGTTGGATACTTGCGGAAAGTCCAATGCTCGCATCATGTGTTGCCATGATTTCCTCCGCTCGGTTGATTTTCGGCAGTCTCGGTCGAAACATTGCGAATGCGAGCCAAGTACCTGGTGCGCGGCTTGATGTTCAGTTCTTCGAGCATTGCATAGGCCCGATCATCATGATGAGACTGAAAGACAACTGATTTTTTGTCGTTCAAATCGCCGAACTGAATCGCATTGGTGGGACAAGCCTGTTGACAAGCTGTAACGACTTCCCCGTCGACTGGAATCGGACTGGAACGCTGGCCGTTGGCAAAGTCATTGCGCGCCTTGATTCTGGCGCTGCTGATGCGCTGCACGCAGTAAGTACATTTTTCCATCACGCCGCGCATCCGCACCGACACATCGGGGTTGAATCCCATTTGAACGAGCTCAGGAATTTCACTTTCGGGTTGTTTATCAGGCACATTGAGCCAAGGCTGGACAGGAGCCTTGGGCCGGGACGAGTGGTAGTCCAGATAATTGAAACGACGCACCTTGTACGGACAGTTGTTGGCACAGTAGCGCGTTCCGATGCAGCGGTTGTAGACCATGGCATTGAGTCCCTCCGTATCGTGAACGGTTGCTGCAACTGGACAAACCTGTTCGCACGGTGCGTTCTCGCAATGGGCACAAGCCATCGGAACATGCACAACGTCCGGTGAGTCGATTTCGCCTTTGAAGTAGCGGTCGATCCGCAACCAATGCATCTCTCGGTTGATCATCACGTTGGCCTTGCCGACGATCGGAACATTATTTTCCGATTGGCAGGCGATCACGCATCCGTTGCAGCCGATGCATTTGTTCAAATCAATCGACATCCCCCAAGCACTTGGCGAATTCAACGGAGACGGCGGGTCAAACATCGGTGCCGGTTTCGGTGAATGAAAGCTGGCATGAACTTCATGAGGGTTTTGTCGATGCCGCTGCAAACTTGTTTCTCGGATGAGGGTACCAGGACGCCCCGGCTGGCCAACTCGAAATTCCAAGCCGGCCTTGCCGACAGCATCCATCAAAAAATGGTCTTGGGTGCAAGCGATTTCATGCCGCTTGCCAGTTCGTGCAATGGTCGCACCTTTCATGAGGTATCGATCTGCAGACAACCGAATCGAATTGACATTCGTTCCAATCGAATGAGCGATGTAACCCTCCGTTCGACCATAGCCCATTGTCAATGTCAGCGTGCCAGGCATTTGTCCGGGCTGAATCAAAACAGGAATTTCTGGAAGCTCAGCTTCCGCCGAAATTCGGATCGAAATGCCATCTCCGTTTTTTAGTTTGAAATGATCCGCATCCTGTTTCGAGATCAAGGCCGCATTACCCCAAGTCATCTTCGTGAGCGGATCGGGCAATTCCTGCAGCCAGCCGTTGTTGGCGAATCTTCCATCCCAGGTGGAGTTGCTACCCACGAAACAGACTTCCAATCCTCCAGCGGCCGCAACCATATTCGCATCAGCGTCCGTTGCAGGCAAAACGGCCTGAGGAGGAACGATCTCGGGAAACTGCGAGTTGGATAGAGCACCGTCGTGCAACAATTGTTGCCAGGCACTGTCGGCTCCAACTCCAAATTGCTCACGGGCCGTCGCGCGAACGAGTTCCATTCCGTTTTTGACCGGCTTGCCCATTGCCAGCGACAACATCTCCAGTTCGGAAATGCCATCAAACAACGGATGAATCAACGGCTGTTGAACTCCAAAGGTTCCATCCCATGCGCGGCCATCGCCCCAAGCCTCCAGGAAGTGGGCAACCGGTGCGTGCCACGTGCATTGACGAGCCGTTTCATTGTCGAAGAGTCCCAAGTGGATTGACATGACGGGTCGATTTCCCGACCTCTGCGATTCAAATTTCAAATCGGCCAATCCATCGAAAACCGGATTGCCGCCGAGAATCAATAGCGTGTCAACCGCTCCTCCGCGCAGTCCGTTCGAAAGCTCGGCAATGGATTCGACACTGCTCTTGTTTTCAGCCAACGGTTCTTCCGTCCAGGTGATAGTCGATCCAACACATCCAAGATGTTGATTGATTGCATGAACCCAAGCATGAACTTCAGGTGGTTGCGCTGGGCCAGCGGCCAACAGGCTGCGAGCACCCGAACTCTTCAGTTCGTCTACGAGCTGCTCAACCCGCTTCTGCAATTCTGGAACAAGCTCTGTCCGAGCAGCATTGAGTCCCAGACCTGCGGCAATGGAGCGAACCAAGGATGGCATGGCGGATGGTAAAACGGTTTGTCGAACGTCCGCCGCTGCACCAGTGATCGAATAGCCAGCCTCGAACATCCACAATCGGCTATAGTGCTCCGCATCCGGATTGCGAGTCGCGGCCCAGTCGCGGCACCATCGCAAATGGGCCGGATGGGTTCCCAACAAATCCGCATCCAGGCAAACGATCGTCTGGGCATTTTCCAACTTGTAGTGGCAGCGCAGCGAACGACCGAAAACCAATTTCGAGCCAGCCAATTCGTTGTCCCGATCGATTGATTGATAGACATGCCACTTCGCTTCGGGAAACACCGTTTGAAACTGCTGTCGAAGTCTGGCCCAGGTTGGCCCACTGGTCGGCTGGGCTAGAACGTGCAAACCGCGACCTTGAACTTTTTGCAGGGACGCGAAATGCGGAGTGATTGCCGCTTCAAAGGCTTCGCGCGAAAACATCTGCGGCACTGCGCTTTTGTTTTGGCCAGTCTTGCCGTTCGTTGTTTCGCCTTTTTCATCAGCAGGCGGGCGATAGATGTAGCCGCGTGTGCGGTCGGGGTCATACAATTCAAGAATGCTGGCCTGAGCAAAAACGCTGGCTGCCCCACGCGAAAACGGATGCAGTGCATTGCCTTCGATTTTGATCGGACGCCCATCGATGCTCTTGGCCAGAATCCCTGTCGCCACACCATTGAATTCAAATTGGGAAGCAAACCACTCGGCGACGCCCGGAAAGAAATCTTCCTTGGTGCTGGCCTGCGGCCGAATTTCCTGTTCCGGCCACCGACGACAGCCTGTCAGTGTCGCGCCAGCCAAGGCCAACGTAGCAGCGATCAATTTTGTGAATTCTCGACGTCCCAGTCCCGCCAGATCATGATCGCGGACGTCTGGAAATTCTTCGCGAACTCGCGTGATGAATTCGGGCGACTGCGACAATGCATCGATGCTGCGCCAATAGCGATCCGCCGTGCCATTGTCCTTTGGCTCGATGTTCGGTTGTGATCTTTCTAGCGATGACATATTGTGCAGTTCGTCAAAATTTTGGAATTGTGGACGTCGTACGCTTTGGCCAATTGACTGCCCAGTTCACTTTGCGTTTTCCCGATTTGAGCGGCGTCCCACTGCATGTTGGTGACTTCCGAGCGCGGTCGCAGATAGGATTCGGGATTGCGGTGGCACTCAAGGCACCAGGCCATCGACAACGATTTGTCCTGATGCACAACCTCCATCTCGTCAATCTGTCCATGACAGGTCACACAACCAACCCCATGGTTGACGTGCGCCGAATGATTGAAAAATACGAAATCCGGTTGGTCGTGGATCTTCTTCCAGGAAATCGGCTCGCCGGTCGAATAGCTTTCCCGTACTGCTTTTAGTGTCGGCAGATCAGGCCCAATACTGGCGTGACAGTTCATACAGACTTTGGTCGACGGAATCGCAGCATAGGCAGTGGATTCCACCGTCGAGTGACAGTACCGACAATCCATTTTCAATTGCCCAGCATGCATGGCATGTGAAAAGGCGACTGGTTGCTCAGGTCGATAGCCAACATCGGTCGTCTCCGGAGAAAGAAACAAAGCCAGCACCAGCGGAATGTACGTGAACACGCCAATGGCGACGATCACCAGTCCGGGAACCAGATAGTTCGTCCAGGGAGCGAAGCGAAATCGCGCGGATGAAACAGTTTGTCCAATTTCACTCGACATACGATGTTCCAATCAACCCAACAGAAAAAAGATCCCAAACCAAATCACCATCCAGCCCAGTCCGACCATCCAGAACAAAACCGTTTGCCGCGCCAGCGATCGCTCCATGGATTGAGGCAACTGCAACTCGCGGTGCAAGACCACGGCTGTCCCGGTTCCTGTCAACCACAAGAAATGAAACGCAATGACTGACGTTGCAATCAGAAACAACCAGGAAAATGAAGCCTCAAATCGCGAAGCATCAACTGCCTTTTTCGTTATTGAAAATGAAAGGACTTCCGCTGGCTTGGCAACCGCCATCGTCGACGGCGCCACGACTTCCGTCGCCTGAGGCACCACCCAGCGATTCAACACAACGGCGGGTGGCGCTCCAAGCTGACGTCCGACGGCATCGACATAGGCCACCAAGCCACCGATTTCCTCCTTCGTCAAGACATCAACCAGCGCATTTGGCATCGGCGAGACCTTCGACTTGGCGCGTTCGTCAATCTCGCTGAGCGGAAACGTCGTGACTTGTTCCGGTTTCAATAAATCCGTCAACATGGCGATCTGTTTTTCCGTCTCGGATACGACCACGCCCGTAATCGTGCGGCCGTCCTTCAAAAGGAACATATCCGATTGGAATTTCTCATTGATTTCCCGGGAGGGCTCGATTAAATGACTCAACAAGTCGTCCGTTTTGTATTTCTTGACGATTTGGTCCAACGTGGGGCCAAGTTCTTTGCCTTCCGTTGTAGCCATGTGGCACTTGTTACAGTTCGCCTTAAGGAAGCCGTTCTTGCCGAGCAGGACTGCTTGTTCTCCTCTCGGAATTTGGAAGCCTTCGAAATCGGACATGGCCCATTTGTTGACTACCGATGGAGGTTGAGAGGTAAGCTGCATTTGCAGACTTGTGAAATCGTAGAGCGCTGCGGCACTACCTGCAGATGTTTTGCCGATGGTTTGTGAATCGAGTTGTTTTACAAATGCCGCAAGGTCGGCAATTTTTGTTTCATCCAGAAACGGATTGCCACCGCGCGCCGGCATGACTTTGCCGGTCTTGTTTGCCGGGTCCGTTGCAGCTCGCCCCATTCGAATCAACGACATCACCGTCGTGTTATCTGCGGTTTTGAGAAATGGGCTGCCACGCAAAGAAGGAGCCGCATTGAGCACGCCATCGCCGGTTGGCCCATGGCAGGTCACACAAGTCTGGGCAAACCACTGAGCCCCTTTCGAAGCATCGCCAACCGCAGCCGCAGGGTTGACAACTTGACTGGCTGACTGAGGCTTGGCGAATTGGTCACGAACATCCATCACAATCGGACTGGAGGTAAACTCGCGGGCAATGCTCAACAACAGGATGCCCAACAAAACCGCGCCGCTGACAACTGCCACTGCAATCAAGTTGCGGGAGTAGTCCGCGCGCCCCTGAAGCAATGCTTGTTTTGACAACAGTAGATAGACCCCACTCAGGCCAGCAGTTACGAGGCCCAAACAACCCCAGATCAATTCGCTGCCGCCAGATTCTCCCGGAAAGCTGTATTGGAAGATGATCCAAGCCCCGAGGACAAAACCCAAGACAAGCAACTCAATAGCTACGAAACTGAACAGCCCCCCGAATACGGCTCCACCCTTCATCGAGCCATTTACCTCGATTATTGACTGCCGCCGCGTGATCTGGTCGACGTTTTCCATTTTAAGATCAGCAAAAAACAGTGCTAAAAGATACGTTTTTGCGAATTAGCGATATAATACTCTTTAATTCTTGATTTTGCAAGATGGAGTCTTTAGAATCTTTTCAGGATTGCGGGATTGCTCCGCTTTTGCCAAGACTCCCCAAATTTTTTCCTAGAGTTGCCATGCACCAATCCCCGCACAATGAGGTGTTCCCGATTTGGGTTGGAGTACTTTCAATCTCAACCTTTCTGATTGCAGCGTTGATCTTTGCCGCGATCGATTCTGGAAGACAATACCCGCCCGAGGTGGTGAAAAAGCAGGCCGTCAATCGCAATGGCGATTAACGTTTTGAGCAAACTTCATTCACACAATCCGACAGCAGATTGCTCAACTCGTTTGCCAATCTGATTTTCAATTGGAGTCGTTTTTGCGCATGGTGCTGCCGCGGTTAACATCACTCATCTACAAATTGCCAGAATTGCAATCGAAAAGAAGACGCAACCTTCACATCTGCGAGGCAGCGCAGTGACTAGGCTTTGGAAGGATGGCGACGTAAATGGACTGGATGCTTCGAAAACACGGCAAAAGTGGTGTTTTTAAGGTAGTCGAGTTCAATCTGATTCATGGCCGTCAAAGAATGATGCAGGGGACAAGGTGTGCCCTCGCCGCACCAGCCCGGGCCAAAGGGGCAAGCGATTGATTCTTGTCGCTCAAATAGACTGACAACATCAAGTAACGAAACATCTTTTGGATTTTTTGCTAGCCGGTAACCTCCGCCGGGTCCAGTCGAACCGGTGACGAGGCCCGCACGCGCCAATGTGGTCAAAATCTTGGCCACCAGTGGCTGGGCCAGATTTCGCGCCTTGGCGATATCGGCAGAAGACGCGCTTTCGTTGTTATCAAACAACTCGGCCAGCCTGCTTACTGCGGCTAACGCATTTTGACTTGTTTTCTGATGTAACATTTTTACGCAAGCCACCGCTTGCAGTCCGGTAATTGCCCAATAAAAACCACGGTCGGCACAAGAAACGGTCAAAATCATATTCAATCCTGACTTGACAAACAAGCCGATAACTGCAAAATCGGAATTATAGCTCTTTAATTCTTGATTAGCCCTTTCTTAGTCTTTTCCCTGAGAAACACGAGGTGGGTGATGCGAAACGGAAGAAACAAGCGCGTTGTTCTGTCGGACAAGATCTCAAAGCAAAGTCAGCTTCAGCCGCAGCCCAACCGCAGGTTGTTCCTGTTTCAAATGGCAGCCGCGGGCGCAACCGCAATGGCCTTCAACCAAGCTGCAGCATCGCTGGCCCAAGACATCGAGCCACTGATCATCGACAACCCACTAGGCAACTACCCCAACCGTGGATGGGAAAAGGTCTACCGCGACCTGTACAGGTCTGATTCGAGTTTTACATTTCTGTGCGCGCCTAACGACACGCACAACTGTCTGCTCAACGCCCACGTAAAAAACGGAGTCGTGACGCGGATCAGTCCAACGTTTGGCTTTTCCAAAGCCACCGACCTCGAAGGAAACAAAGCCAGTCAACGCTGGGAACCTCGCGTCT
>JBEBGH010000293.1:0-6808 GCA_040081565.1 Pirellulaceae bacterium | reverse complement strand
GTTGCCCGTTCTGATTTTCAGTGCGATCGTCGGTTTTTTGGCTTGGAACTATCGCCGCGATCGTTGGCTACGCTGTTACCGGATGGTCGCCAGTAAGTACTCAGCTTTCGTCGACGTCTATGGCTTTCGACCGCGCATGCGGTTCAACTACAGTGATTCGCCGGTGTCCCTGTTTAGTCATGGAGTCTACTTCGGAAACCGTCAGCCTTGCACAGTGCTGCAAGTTGAATTGAATTCGAGTGGTCTTGCGGAATTTCAAGCATTGCCGCGGTTCATGGAGAGCTACTTCAAGGGCAAACGTGGATACGAAACCGTTTTGGCCCATGACGCATTTCTCGATGAAAATTTCAGTTTTCGCTCGACGGATAAAGAATTTTCCGCAAGCATCTTGAGTGAGCAGCTTTCGTCCATCATTCGGGAAATGTATGTGCGATTTCCGGGAGAGTTGTTAACCATCGATCTAACCACCAAGCGATTGAGGATTTCTCGCTCGGGATATGTTTTCGACGAAATGGGCATCGCCGATTTCCTGCGATTCACCCTGAAAATTGTCGACCTGCTGCAACTGTCCAAAGTCGAGGGCATTCAATTTAGCAGCGAAGTCGAGTCCGCGGTCAAGCCAGATGCACATTGCCCGATCTGTTCTGAAAGGCCCAATCGAGCGGTCGTCTGTTATTCCTGCAAGACTCCGCATTGTCGCGAATGCTGGGAATACAACGGGAAGTGTGGAATGTTCGCTTGCGGCGAAACCCGCTATGTCAAGTCAACAACTAATGACGAATCCAACGCGTAAGTCAGTTGATGATCTGAGCGTTCTTGCTGAAAAACTCATCCACTGCGGCCAATAATGGGTCGATGGTTTGCGATTGAATCTGATGTGGCGGTTGCCAGTCAAACCACTCGTAGCCCAAATGTTCAGTCAATCGAATGTCCGTGGGACGAGTGAGGAACCCTAGAAAGATGACCAAACGTTTGTCGCAAAGCTCAAAATTGCGTTGGCGTGGTCGAACTTGGTACCTGCTTTCCCAGACAAAATCTGGTTGATGGTCAACGCACTCGCGTGGGATGCCCGTTTCCTCCTCCAATTCGCGACATGCAGCAGCCAGTTCCGTTTCTGCGCCATCGAGATGGCCCTTGGGCAGGTCCCAACGATCGGCATGTTTCATCAGCAGAAAGCTCAACCGGGGCTCACGTCGAAATATCAAAAAGCCGCTCGAGACAATGGGTTGCATACTGTTCCAAAACCTTCCAATCAATTCGTCGTGGCCTGACGTCTAGCCGATCTAGACATGGAGCCAACCTGTTTCCGCACACGAACAACCAACAAGTTGTTATCATCGAATGCAGGACGATTACCCAATAAGAGATTTTTTCCAATGAAGATTTATACCAAAGGCGGTGACCGTGGCGAAACTGGCTTGCTCGGCGGAGTCCGTGTCCCGAAATTCGACAACGCCGTTTCGGTATGCGGCGATCTCGACGAAGCAAATTGCGCCATTGGGATGGTGTTATCGTCCAGCCTGCAACCGCGCAATCAACAACAATTGTTGCGGATTCAACAAGACCTGTTCGAAATTGGTTCGGTAGTTGCCTGCATCCGGTCGAATTCTACGCGTCAGGTCAAGCTGCCTCAGACCCGCATCAGTGAGCTTGAGCAACACATCGACGAGCTGGACGGCCAGCTCCCTGCGATGGATGCCTTTATCCTGCCGGGCGGCGTGAGGGTTGCCGCCTCGTTGCATCTGGCGCGCAGCATCGTGCGCCGCGCGGAACGGAATTTTGTTTCGTTGACCCAACAACTGGAATCAAGGGAGGCCTTGGCCACCGAGTTGATGTACTTGAATCGATTGAGCGATTTGTTGTTCGTCATGGCTCGGTTTGAAAACCTGCGTTTAGGCGGAGCCGAAACCAAGTGGTTGCCGGGGACTACTGTTTAGTCTGCCCTGACGCCTGTCAGAGGAAATCGTTATAATTTCGTTTTTGATTCCGCCCTTAGCCGTCGTTGATTGGAGAGATTTAAGGATGAAAAAAGTCGAAGCCATTATTCGTCATTACAAACTTGAGGACATCAAGATTGCGTTGACCGACGTTGGCGTCGAAGGCATGACGGTGACTGAGGTTAAAGGATTCGGGCGGCAAAAAGGCCACACGGAGATGTATCGCGGTAACGAGTACGCGATTGACTTTATCCCCAAAGTTAAAGTTGAGGTGGTTGTCACCGACGACATTCTGCGCCCCGTGATCGACAAGATTATCGAGACAGCACAGACCGGTCAAATGGGCGACGGAAAAATCTTCGTCACGAACTTGGAAGAAGTTGTCCGTATTCGCACCGGCGAAACCGGACGCGATGCGATCTGACCGAAGAGTGGTTTCGAATTAAGAATAAACCGCAGGGTCCCACAGCAAACTTGAACGGGCAGCCCTTGTAATGACAGCCACATCTGGGTTACCCGAATACGTCATCGAATCGCGTCAACGTTGGCTTGCCGGTAAGCAAGTTGTACGCAAGGAACACGATGCCGGATCTCCCGGCAAACGATCGGTGCAGGCGCTTTCCGACCTGACTGACATTGTTCTAAAATCGCTGCGGGAAGCAATCCTGGCCGAAATCGGCGAGAACCTCGATAGCCAAACCGCGTTGGTGTTGCACGGTGGCTGTGGTCGCCGCGAGTTCGCGCCCTTTTCCGATATCGACCTCATGCTCTTGTACCCTAGCAGTCTCACCGAGCCAATCAAGGAATATGCGAAGCGCCTCTCAAGGGCGATCAATGACACAGGATTGGCCCTCGGCTTCAGCGTCCGTACCGCCCGTGAGGCCTGTTCGTTTTCCTTGAAGGACGCACAAACTTTGTCTTCGTTGACGGAATCCCGATTCCTCGCCGGTAACTTCGAGATGTACCTGGGATTCATTCAGAAATTACAACGCTTGGCACAACGAAACCAAAACTCAGTCGTCGCTGCGATTTTGGCGGCACGGGAGAAGGAACGCAAACAATATGGTGAAACGGTGTATTTATTGCGCCCGAACATCAAACGCTCGCGCGGAGCACTCCGGGACACGCATTTGATCCGCTGGCTGGGTTTCGTCCGGTTTGGCGAAACCGATATCGATCAACTTTGTCGGATCCGAGCAATTAGCTCCTCCGATGCGACTCACGTTCAGGCGTCGACCGAGTTCTTGTTGCGGGTCCGCTGTGATTTGCATTTTCACGCGAACCGGGCTCAAGACGGTTTAGGTCGGAACGAACAAGTTCGAATTGCCGCCAAATTTGGCTACACCGGCAGCGATGGTGTGTTGCCGGTCGAAGCGATGATGCAGGACTACTTTCGCTACACAAGCCAAATCCGCCACATTTCCGATCAGTTTTCCACGATGTCGGGAACCAACCGCACGCTCGCCGGTTTGATGCTCGCGCCGCTAATGACCCGCCAAGTCGACAATTTTTTTCAGATTCGGCAGCGACATATCGGAGTGCTGCCGACGGCAATCGATCAAGTCAAGCGAGATGTTGGCCTTGTCTTGCGCTTGATGCAGTTGGCTGTCGAACATGGCAAGGATATCGAACACCAGACCTGGCTGGCCATCCGCGAGGAAATGAGTGATCGCAATGTTGAGATCACCGAAGATCTAGCTCGTCAGTTCATGGCCTTGCTCGAGAAACCCAAACGACTGGCTGCCGTGTTGCGCATGTTGCATGAGATGCGTGTGCTGGAAAAAATCATTCCCGCGTTTCGCCACGCCCGCGGCTTGTTGCAATTTAATGAGTATCACCAGTACACCGTCGACGAACACTCGCTCATGGCGATTCAAAAGTGCATTGAGTTTGAATCCGATACGTCGGTGATCGGCGAGTTGTATCGCAAGCTGGAGGGAAAGCAGGTTTTGCATTTGGCCTTGCTATTGCACGATCTTGGCAAGGGATTTACGGAGGAACATTGCGAGGTGGGGCGACGAATCGCAATCGAAGTCAGCCAGCGGTTGTTGCTGAGCAACGAAGAGGCTGAAGCGGTCAAATTTCTGGTCCACAACCATTTGATGATGTCGCATTTGGCCTTTCACCGCGATATCAGCGATGAAACGATGATTGCCGAGTTCGCAGCCAACCTGGGTTCAGTCCAAATGTTAACGATGCTGTACCTGCTGACGTTGGCTGATATCGCGGCCGTCGGACCGGAGATGTTGACCCCGTGGAAGGCCGAGTTGCTGACAACTTTGTTTTACCACGCCCGGGAACAACTGACGGGGCACCTGAGCACTGAAGGCTACGATCCGCGATTCAAAAACGTCTACGCCAGTGTGATCGAGTTGGGAACTGATGCTGAGTCGCGGGAGTGGTTGGGTCAGACCGTTCCTCGATTGCCCTGGAACTATTGTCGTGAGCGACCACCCACTGAAATCGCTTCACAACTTTTACAATTGAGAAATTCTCAGCCCGATGAGGTTCAGTGTTGGGTGAAGTCCAGCCCGGGCGGCAAGGTTTCGGAGCTTTGTATCACCAAGCGAGAACGAATACGTTCTGGGATCTTCTATAAAGTCACCGGTTTGCTGGCGAGCATGGGTTTTACGACCCATTCTGCCGACATCAAACCGTTAGGGAACTCCATGCTCTGGTATTGGTTCGAGTTCGAAGATTGCGAACATGCGGAAACGCCTCCTGAACGTCTTCAAGAAATGCGTCAGCGAGCCGAGCGGATCTCCTTGGGGATCGATAATGAACCCCCGCGTTTTCGCCGCACCTGGAAATCTGATGGCGGACTTGCTGCGCGTATGTCTCGGCCCCCAATCAAAGTTGAGATCGATAATCAAACCGTCGACACCGCCACGATTCTGGATGTCTTCGCCTACAACAAATTGGGAGTTTTGTATACGATTACGCAAAAGATATTTGAATTGGGCTTGGACGTCCAGTTCGCCAGAATCGCGACCTATGGGCACCAAGTGCTCGATGTTTTCTATGTCACCGACAGTGAAGGAAGAAAGATTCGCAATCGACGACGACTCCTGCAGATCCGAACAGAACTCGAACAAGTGCTCAAAACCTTTCTCGATACAGAATCAACCTGAGACCTCGGACCACAGCAAAAAATGACCTTGGACGAAAACAAAGTAACGCCTGTAACGCCGTCAACGACACCCATTCGGCGTCGTGGCGCATTCTTGGTCGTTGCACTGGTCATTGCTCTCGTGACCTTACCGGTGCTCAACATCTGGTTCACCGGGGAGCAGCAACGCTGGGCGGCTGCGCGGATTATCCAGCGCTATGAGTCTGGAGACCAGGAATACGCAATGGATGCGATGCAGGAGACATTGAAAAATGCCGACGGCAATCGAATGCTGAAAGTGCAGTTGGCGGGTTGGTTGCTGGATGCAGGGCGAGCAGAAGCTGCATTGCAATGGACCAGCGAATTGTGGCAACAATTTCCTCAAGACCCTCAAGAAATTTCGGTCTTCGATTGGTTCGAGCTGAACCCCGTGTTTGAAGTCCATTTCTGGGCATTAGTAACACTGAAAAAAGAGGACGAATTGGTTAAGGTGTTGAGATTCTGGGAGGACGCCCACGATCGACATTTTTCGGCGACCGAGCAATGGGACAACGATTTTGCCTATCATTGCGCATTAGCTGACGTCAATTTGGAATCAGCCGAAGCAAGGATGTTGCAGCGGCTTGAGAGATTGGGAAACGAAACCGCTTTCGGCCGAATTCAGTGGGTCATCCCCTTTCAGACCAAGTCATTGGTTGCCAGCGGTTTAGTGGCGCTGGAATTGAACGACATTTCGTTCGGTCCTTTGTTGCTCACGATTTCTGAGAAGATCGAAGAACTTAACATCGAATGGAAGGCTGCAGTACAACAAACTCGCGTGGCGGCTTTGTCCATCTTGCAAACAGATCAGCTCGCGGAAGATGCGAATCAAAAACTGTTGACTCGACTGAGGTTTGATGAGGAGAAGATTCGTCGACAATTGTTGCTGTTGCTGACGACCCAGGCGCTCTTGTTGCAGCGAACAGAGTTAGCGGAACTGGTAGATGCGACTCAACAGCAGATTGCCGAACTAGGAGGAGATGTCAACGAACTGGCGGCTCAGCTTCCGCAATTTCAGGAGAGTTTGAGTTTGTCGGATCGTTCCAGCTATTATCTGGATACGTTGGCCTGGGTTCAGTTTCGGCTGAATCGACTGGTCGAGGCTTACGACAATCTCGATCTCGCAATTCTGGCTCAAGAAATTTCTCACAAGGGCAAAACGCAAAGTGCGATTTTGCAGGGCAGGTCTCGTCAAGCGATCAAGAAATACTTTTACAACAACGATTTAGTGACGGCGACGCTGTACAATCACCGCTATGAACTACATCGTTCAGCCAATGATATGGCGGCGGCCAAGAAAGATCAGCAACGGATTGAGGAACTGGGATTTCAGGTTAACGATCCCAGGTTCAATTGAGTTTGCCCAGGTTTCAATGAGAATGGTCGTGGAGGGTGCGAATCAAGCCCCGCGAATCGAGCCGCCTTTGAGCAGGCAGAAACCAACGATCAGCAGGCAAACGGAAATCGCGCCCCACACTTCCATGGAACAGTGGTCGATCGCATAGCCGATTTTGTCAATGAGTTGATAAAAGAGTCTTGTAATCGAGTTCATGTTGGAAGCTCCGTTAACTTCCCAAACCTACGTCAACTCAAGCGCGACCATCGACCTCGAAGATTCAACCATCGAAGTTTTTCGGGCTTGAATCGCCGTGCGTAGCGATCGTAACGATTGTGGCGCGAACCAACGCCGGATTTTCAATCTCTCAGGTCTATTGAAATGAAC
>JBEBGH010000292.1:0-6827 GCA_040081565.1 Pirellulaceae bacterium | reverse complement strand
TGCAAAGACACTAATGAACTGTTGCATGCGATATAATCTCCTGTTGGTTGACATGACTGATCGGCAGATTCGTTGTGAGCCGACAACGCAACAAAAAAAGGCGTCCAAAAGTTGTTCGTAACCTATGTGACGATCGTCGGAATTATGCGCGACGCCGACCGCCCAATCGTCAATGGATGGACGCCTATTGCATCGATTGAAAAAAATATTCCGGCCGTGTAATCCGGAAAAAAAGTACGTTCGGTTTTTGCATCAGGTTCGCCAACCCGGCTCTGATCAGGGGCTGTGTCAAAATACCGCAGCAAGTTTTTTTGGAAAGTTTCGACAGGGCATATCAAAGGTAGGAGGAGGACAAATGGCCACTCGCTAGACAATTCGCTTACTGCTGAAGCACAAGCCGTACGCG
This sequence comes from Pirellulaceae bacterium, assembly GCA_040081565.1. Lineage (GTDB taxonomy): Bacteria > Planctomycetota > Planctomycetia > Pirellulales > Pirellulaceae > BJ22. The sequence goes on along the minus strand of JBEBGH010000292.1, from coordinate 6,421 downwards.
CGAGGCCGACCTAAGGCACAGAAATCAGCTTCGTACTGCGTGTGCTTTTACCTCTTCGTGGTGCCCCAATTTTCAGAAAGCCTTGGCGATCAGGAGTTTGCGTCCGGCGGCGCGGGTAAACTCGATATCGCCGGAATAGAATTGAAGAAATTCTTCGATTGCCGGCGTAGCCAGCAAGGTACGGCCTGGAAAATAGTCATCGAAGACGATGACTCCGCCGGGCACCATTCGCTCCATACACCACTTCGCTGTGTCTACGGTAGGTTGGTAATGATCGAGATCGATATGGGCGAAACAAATTTTGGCAATGTTAGTCGTCTGGAAAATCTGAGGAATAAATCCTTCGTGAATCCGGTAATTGTCGACCCCGTTGCTTTGAAGCTGCCGGGTCAATTGTCCGCTTCCTCCAGTTGTTAATCGGCCTTCCGGATATTCGCATTCTCCCCCCGGGCCAAAATCCCGCGCACCTGGAGGTGCCATCCCTTGAAACGAATCGAAGGCATGAGCGATCTTTGATCTCGTTTGAGCCTCTTTCGCGATCATCAGAAAAGTCCGCCCCTTGTAGACACCAGACTCGGCATAATCGCCGGGCTTGTCGCGAGCCAGAACCAGACCTGTCCGAATCAGCCGATCTCCTTGCCACCGGGTAATGATCCCTGAAATCCTTTTCCCGAATTTGCCCGGAAGGCGAAGCATTGCTTGGAAATTCCCCGTTTTGATCCCGTGTCGACTGATAAATGCCAGCTTACCTCCCCGCGATGCCTGAATCAAATAGATATGCGGGGCAGCACCCGACCTTTCTCCCCAAATAGTCATTCCTGTTCATTCTCAAATTCTTCCCTGCGTTTGAGGAAAGCGATCGTTCACTCATTGACCGTAGGGTAGTTTCGCATCGGCTGGATCTGCCAATACGACAGCGAGCGCCAGAGCCATTCCATCGGGCCGAATCGAAAACGGTTCAACCACCACTTCCCGAAGATCCGCGGAAGAATCCAGATCGCGATGACCAGACCAAATTGTTGCAGACGATTGAAGTACCCAAACTGACCATGCCCGTGCCCGTAAAACACCAGAGTGCAGGCTAGCGACTGCATCAGGTAAAAGGTCTGGGCCATTTGACCCGCCGCCGCCAGGTACGAAGTCAACCTGGACAGCCTACCCTCACGGCAGTGGTACACCCAGGACGTAACCCACGACGCAGACCACGAAATTCGCGCCTTTCAAATCACCAAGTGCGGTCGGATTGATATAAACCGCCCCGACCATGTCAAAGGACTGGATATTGATTAACAGAATTCCCAGCACCGCGACGCCGCGCAGATCGTCAATGCTGTTCCGAATTGCTTGACATTCGCTTTCATACCGACGAAAATCGTGGTCGTGATGGCCAATTCAGGCGACCGTCCTGAATTGGAATTCCTATCATTAACAATTTTGTGTTATCACAGGCTTGGCAATGTGGTATCGGGAGGTATTGAGATGTTTAAGATTAAAGACTTGATGATTAAAGTAGTTCCCCAACAAAATGAGACAAAAGATTGCGGGACTTGCACCGCTTGGACTGGCGGTGGTTGCGACATGGGCACGGTTTGCCCTTGCAGTGATTACAGCTATTGCACCGTTTGTACGGACGGTTGTAGCTATGTTTCTTGTGTGACAGGTACGAATCTCGCTCGTCATGCGGCAGCGCCAATGGGTGCCGTTGCCAAAGGCTGTGGGACTTGCACCGCATGGACCGGCGGTGGTTGCGACATGGGAACGGTTTGCCCTTGCAGTGATTACAGCTATTGCACCATTTGTACGGATAGTTGTAGCTATCCGAGCTGTGGCTCCCTGTCCAACTATCCAACCCCGCGAGTGGCGGGCAACTCTTTCAGGGGAAATCTCAGCGATTTGAAGGCCGCACTCCAGCGCCAGTTGCAGTCAGTCGAAGAACAGGAAAAAGAAGCCAACGAATCGCTCAAACCGCGGACGCTGGCCGACGCCGAAATGATCGAGAAGAAACTCCAAGAGGCTTTGGAAGAGATCCGAAAGATGAAAGTCGAGCTTGGCAAGGGCCCTAAAAAATGAGTGGTTTGACTCAAACCACTCGAATCGGCGACAGTAAATTGAGTCGACTGTTAGGCATGAATTTGCGGTCCAACCCGGAATTTGAGCTTGTCGAGTTACTGCGGTTTTCGGATGCCGAACGTCAGACCTTCGACAAATTGAAGGAAGACGGAAGTTGCTTTGGCGTGCTTCGACCAACGCAGGGTTCCTCGCTAACGATGAAATCGGTATGCAAGGAAACTGCGTTGGTTTTCTACGCCATGACCAAGGTGGGACCGTTACCCCATTTTTTGTGCGAGGAGTTGGCGCGAGATGGCTCAAACGGAACTCAATTGGTTGCGGAACTCGTTTTGGACGGTGTTCTTGAATTGCAGACCGACCAAGGGTTTGTTTCCGGTGCTGCCGCGTTTCCTTTTTTGTATGACAATCAGCAGCCGCTCGACAATCAAAGCCATTTGGCGAAAATATCGTTGGCGGCCATTCAGTTGGGGCAGCGCCTTTTTTCCGACGAACCCATGCGCGTCTCAGCGTTCATGTATTTCTACAACAGAAATCCGGTGACACCTCGTCTGCAGCGAGCCCTGCATACCGATACTGCCTACGAACAATTCTTGGGATTGGAACGCGGCGGAGCTTGCGCCCAGGTGCTGCAAGACAACTGGGAGTTTACGCCGCTTGGCCCAACTCAAACCGGCTGGCGATCTTGGACCGCAAAGAAAAAGAAACGGCTGAGTCGTGGCACGAAGGCCGGTTTCAAACTGTATTTCAGCCCGACCTGTGAATCGCTACCTGCATGTTTGCCCACGTTCATTCGGACCTTGACGGAATTGGCCGTCCCGTATTTCAAGATCGGAGCGGATCTACCAGGCTTGTGCCGTCCTGACAAGATAGTCGCGTACTTCAATTCCTTCGACCACGTGCAAGAGGTTGGCAGGGCGGTTGCTGAAGCCGTTGGAGACGTGACCGTTCAAGGCGTGCCCTTTTCAGCCGATTTATTTGGCAATGGGCTGCTTTCGTGGGGTATCGATCCGAAGGAAATGCCGGCGTTGGAAGGACAGGAGGTCGCCAGTTGGCGCTTGTGGATCACGAACCACATTGCACGAAGTGTATTGCAATGTAAAGGCGACCAACACGCGACAATGGAGCCTTGGCAATATTCACTTGACCGATTGCGTCTGGAAGGAATTGATACCGAAACTTGGACACCGACGGATACGTTCGAACAGCGGCGGCGCGAAAGGAACGTAACGTGAACGTGACAGACAGGCTTGTACTGGCCGAGGATGTTGTAATTGTCGCCATTGATTCCTTACCGCCAGAACAGCGACAGCGATTGGAAGATCAATCTGAAGGATTTGCCATTACTCGTCTTCACGGCCGCAGTCGCTCCAAGGTGATCGACGCCGAAATGGCAAAACTGTTGGATGAGTTCAAAACCGGAAAAACGATTGTTGAAGCAATCATTAATTTTTGTCGGTGTGAAAAACACGATCCAGAGCGAACTCTGGAGGACGCCTATCCGGTCTTGCAAAGGCTCATCCAAGAAAACTTTCTTGTGTCTCCGGATTCCGACCAGTCCGAGGCAGTTCGCGCGACGATGGCTGCAGGTGACACCTGGGGAACCGATTTGAAAATCGTTCGTCCCGTGCAAATCCTTGATGATTCAGAGATTTACCTGGCGACCCAACCGAACGATCAACAGGTCGCGTTAAAAATTGCGCGTGTGACCAGCAACGAATGGCTGAATTCAATATTCCAAAAAGAGGCCCGGATCCTGCAGGCAATTAATGGCCGAGTTTCCCCACAGCTGTTTCAACATGGGATTGTTGACGATCGTTGCTATTTGGCCATTGAATGGTGTGCCGGTCTGGATGCGGGGCGAGCCTCCGCTAAACTACGTGCGAACCGTAGTAAAAAAGGTCGAGGTGAACTGCTTGAGCTGCTTTGTGCGATCACAAATGCGTATGCCGAACTGCATCAACTGCAGATCGTGCATGGCGACGTCCATCCAGGAAATCTGATTGTCGGATTGGATGGCAAGGTCAAAATCATCGATTTTGGTTTGGGGCGTTTGATTGCATCTGACGATCCGACACTAGTGCGATCCAGGCGCGGTGGGTTCGGATACTTTTATGAACCCGAATATGCCCAGGCTTTTCTCGCCAATTTGCTCCTGCCTCAGGCAACATTTTCTGGGGAACAGCATATTCTGGCGCACCTTCTGTATAACCTGTGTACCGGGCATGGATTTACCAGATTCTCAGCCGAACATAAGCAAAGCATGACACAATTGTCGGCGTCCCTCCCGATGGCTTTTGAAGAATGGGGACTCAAACCCTGGCCCGACGTCGAGCGGATCTTGGCACGCGCATTATCTCAAGATGCTGCTGGACGTTTTCAAACGACAGCTGAAATGGCCGAATCATTACGGCAGGCAGAGGTACCGGAAATGTCGGCGACGAAGACCGTTGTACCGATTGCACAATCGGTGCACTCGCAGGGTTACTGCGAAGGATTCCTGGAATCGCTAAATCCCTTCGGAGCCCTGTTTCAAACGGGAATCCCGGAACCACCCTATTCTTCTGTCAATTTTGGTAGTGCTGGCGTCGCCTATTTTCTCCATCGCATGGCCGCCTTGCGAAACAATCCCGAATACCTTTCTTGGTCGAAGTTGTGGATTGAACGAGCCGTCGCAGAAACGAAATCCATGGGCGAGCTTGCGTTCACAAATGACGAAAAAAAGATTCCCCGATCTACGATTGGTCCGATTTCGCTGTACCACACCCAAACCGGAGTGTTTGTCGTCAAAGCATTGATTGGCCATGCGATGGGAGATTTTCAGGCCCAATTCGACGGGATCAACGGATTTCTGTCCGCAGGGCGTGAAGCTTGCGACAACCTGGATCTTACCTTGGGGGTTTCAGGATTGCTTCTGGGAAGTGCCTTCCTCTACGAGCTGTTTCCTGACCATGAACCGCTTTGCGCGTTTGGCCAACAATTGTTCGACTTGATTCATTCGCAACTCGCAGCAAAGCCGCCGATTGCTGAGAAGCAGTCCTTGCAACAACTGGGAATCGCGCACGGTTGGTCAGGGATGATGTATTCGCTGTTGATGTGGTTGAAAGTTACCAGTGGACAGCCAACACCAGTATTGAGCGCGCGATTTCAACAACTCGCTGAACAGGGTGAACCAGTTCAATTTGGAATCCGCTGGCCTCGTGCGATAATGCGGACAAAGCATCCAGATTCGCGTTATTACGATCGAAGTTGGTGCAATGGAACCGCTGGCATGATCTTTTTCTGGACCTTGGTGCACTCTTTTGACCACGATCCGCGTTGGCTGACGTTAGCCGAAGGTGCCGTCATCAATGTCGTCAACGCTCAAGAGTCAATCAGTCAGCTCTGCTGTGGCAGAACCGGCCAAGCATATGGGGTCTTGAATTATTTCAAACACACCGGCGATGAACGTTGGCTGGATTGTGCACTTCGACTCGCCGACGAATCCGTTCACCTATCACAAGCAGCCGTTGGTGCTGAATTCGAAAAACTCAAGTTCTCACTGTACAAGGGTTCGATTGGCAACGCGCTGTTGGCCGCCGAACTTGACGATCCGCTGAACGCTGCAATGCCCATGTTTGAACTGGAACGATGGCGCTGACCCCTGTCGCGCCAAGACCGATGCCCATCGCGGCGGAGTCGACTTTCTCATTTAGACCGGAAATTCGTATCTTGCGACGATCATCAAATCCTCAAGATTGCCAATATCGCCCGCCGCAACGGCTAGCGTAAACTGCGTGTCAATCTCGATATCTGCATTATCGCCACGGCATAATTTCCAGGCATCGATTCGGCTCAGGTTCGTTGGCGCGGCGCCATCGACCGTGATCGCAAAATTTACCGGATTGTTTTTCACCTTTGCAAGGAAGATCACGTTCTCAATAGTTGCATCCAGTGATTGTACAAAATACGGCAATCTGGTTTTGTCGAGGGTTAACTGCACGGTGGCGTCCTGCTTGAGCAGATTCCATTCGTTTGGCATCTCGTGTTTCATGTCGATCGCCAGATGAAGCCCCGTTTGCGACAGTTGCTGCTTGATTACAAGGAGTTGTGCCTTTAGAGCCGAAGCCGCGGCATTCTTTAGCGAGCTACCGCCCTCTCGTGCCGTATATCTGACATGCACGATCGCGTCAGCAATTGTCTCGTAATCAAACTGTCGGACATCGGCGGGAAGTTCCAGCCGCCGCCGATCATCACCACGATGCCGTTGTCCATGGTGACGGTGGTAAACATCACGTCATGCGAGCCGTTGATCGGCTCCATATAGCCATAGGCGCCCTGCGAATAGACCCGTACCGGCTTGGCGGGTTCGAGC
>JBEBGH010000629.1:0-1694 GCA_040081565.1 Pirellulaceae bacterium | reverse complement strand
CAACTCCAACCGGCCGCTTTGTTGCGGGTTCACTGGCGGTGAATCGGCGAACGAAATCAGGCCGAGAAACCCACGTGCCACGACCGGACCAAGCTGCTCCGCCTCGCCGCGTACGCGAATCTCGGTATCGCTGACGTTCTTGGAATCGCGAACTCCGAAAGCAATCGGTCCCAGCAACGCCGGGTCGTTGAGCGTGAGCAACTCCGCCTGCAACTTCGCGACTTTCTCGCGGGCGATGACGTTCTTCGGCCGCCCGTCGGGGGCAAGTTCGCCCCCTTCCTTGTTGTCACGCAGCTTTTGCAATTCAGCGCGGGCCTCCGCCAGTGCCTTGTTGATCTCGGCACGCTTCGTAGCCGATCCATCGCCATCCGGACTCTTTGCCGCGCCCAGCTTCAACAACATGTCGGTGTCGTAGTAGTCCAGTCCACCGCCACCCATCTTGTTTCGCACACCGGCGCAGAGATCAGTGCTGCGAAAGATGCCGGCCAGGGCGTAATAGTCCGCCTGCGGAATCGGATCGAACTTGTGATCGTGGCACCGAGCACAGCTCGCGGTCAGCCCCAGCACTGCTCGGCTTACTGTGTCGATTTGCTCATCCACGTTGTCCATGACGAAACGGACCTTGTATCGCTGATTGACGTCCTTCACGCCCAGTGCCAGAAATCCGGTGGCGATGAGTTGCTCGTCGCGCTGGGCCTCCGAATTCGCGGAGAGCAAGTCGCCGGCAATCTGTTCGCGCAGGAACTGGTCATACGCCTTGTCGTTATTGAAGGCGTCGATGACGTAGTCGCGATAACGCCACGCATGAGGATACGGAAGATTGCGGGCAGAACCGGTCGATTCGCCGTATCGAGCCACGTCCAACCAATGCCGACCCCAGCGCTCGCCGAACGCGGTCGAAGACAACAAGCGATCGACAACCGTCGCGAATGCCGTTTCAGAATCGTCCTTCACGAACGCGGCGATCTCATCGAGCGTCGGCGGCAGGCCAGTCACATCAAACGTCACACGGCGAATCAGCGTCACTTTGTCCGCATCGGCCACCGGAGTCAGTCCCTGCTCCTCCAGCTTGGCTTGAAGGAATTGATCAATCGCGTCGTGTTTCATCGAAAAGGTGCTAGGCAGCCTTGGCTGCATTCCATGGCAAAGATCATCATATCCGAACCTAGTGCTAAACAGTTACGGTTAATTTAAAATTTAAAACAGAAAAATTTAAAACAGAAAAAGGAAATGTAAAACATTGAATTTAAAGGTTGGGTAGCATAAAGAACAAATCTGTTCCAGCCAACAACAAAAATCCTTGTATACGCTCGATGCCCACTTCTACATTTTTCATGTTACATTTCCTTTTTCTGTTTTAAATTCTCCTGTTTTGCATTTTAAATTGTAGCTGTTTATCAACCTTCATAAACCCTGCGAGACAAGTTCCTCGTCCAAAACGTAAGATAAGCCCAGCCCCCCAAACTCATCAACGCCGCAAACCAAAAAACCTGCGGCATCCGGTCGAAATCATTGGCAAAGTACCAACCTGCCAGCAAGGCGCCGCCGCCAATGGCAATTTCCAGCGCAATGTACATGGTCGCCAGGGCACGTCCTTTTCGGTTTGGGTCACCCAGGTCGATGGTCCAGGCGTTGATGGCGGGGGAGAAAACGCCGTTGCCCAGCCCGAACAACACGGCTGCGAGGTATAACAT
>JBEBGH010000034.1:0-23854 GCA_040081565.1 Pirellulaceae bacterium | reverse complement strand
CAAGAAGACCTTCACACCTGCACCGGAAGAAGAATTCGTGGTAGTTGAATTCGAAAAAAATGCCTCACGCCCCTATCGTGTCGACGCACCGGGAAATATCAACAACGATGGCCAGTTCACAATTTTGGGTGAAGCGATCGACAAGAGCCTGCACTTGGGCAAGGAAGTCGAGTTCAAAAAAGGAAACAAAGTTCTCGTCAATCGATTTGCGGCCGACGGTTATCAGCGAGCTGACGGAACACAAATTCCGCCTTTTGAACAAGGGAACGTGAAAGTCAACGATACGATTTACCGACGTCAGCTCTTGGATTTCCCAAATTTGATAAGCGACTTTCGCCGCCAAGCCGAGGATTACAACAAGAGTTCTTTGACCGTCGATAAAACCCTTGAAGATTCTCGAGTGACTTTGGCTCGTGCCGAAGAGCAACAAAAGATCCGCGAGGAACTGCTGTTCAAACTTCGTGAAGACAACAAAAATCTCACGGGAGACTTGGCGACCATCAGCACCTTGATGGAAACGAAAAAAGACGAACTGCGGGGTTTGCAGGATCGGATCGAGGCGATCGAGCAAAAACTGGAAGTAATGCAGGAACGCGTCCGAAACGGGGCTGGCACACCGCAATAAAGTTCCTCTGCGTATTCTAATTGCACCTCCAATCGCGCTCGCGCATCGTTACCGTACGACCGCGCTCCGGTTAGTTTTTCGTAAGTGGCCAAGGCGAACCTAGATGTTTCCGTTCGTTGGCTTGAAAGACCTTTGGCCTTTTGAAAACGAAACGAGCACTGGATTGGCTGTGCCATTTTGGCCCAATGGAAAGCTTTTTCCGCAAAAATCCGGTTTATTTTGCTGCTGGTCGATTGGTTGGTTTTCGCAGGGTCCAATTCCCTGTCATCCGGGCGAAATAGCGGAACTCTAGGCCTTTGTTTCGGTTTAATTTTTACCAGATTAATGGTCACAATTGGGTGAACCAGGGATTTGGCTCGGATTTCATCCGATGAACGATTTAAGGGGTGCGACGGCGAATGCGTTTGTCCGAATTTTGAAGTCGCCGACTTGTCAAATTTCGCCCAGATGGGGCAAATAACGGTTGTTCTCTCGCCTTATTTTCGGTTCCCGAAATTCGTTCGTTCAAACGGCAGTTTTTTCAATTTGAATTTTTCAAAGAATAAAGTCACGTTCCATGCTTCTAGTCCATTCAAATTCGACACGTAAAATGGTTTCGTTTGCCCGGCCCGATTCGCTGCCGAGGATCTATTCGCGGCGCCGCGGGATTTCCGCCGCCGTGCTGCTGATTGCCTTGGTCAGCGTTTTATTGTTGGGAAGCGGCGCTTTCTTTGTGTTGAACAAAGGCAAAACGACCAACCTGAACGTGCCCACCGTTTTCGCCGCGGTTACCAAGGCCGAGTTTGTCTCGCAAGTTCTCGACCAGGGTGAAATTCAGAGTAGCGAAAATGTCGACATCCGTTGCCAAGTCCAAGCGCGCAACGGACAGGTCAACGTCCTAGAAGTTATTCCGGAAGGATCCAGAGTCAAAGCTGGGGATTTCTTGGCTCGACTCGATGCAACAAGTTTCGAAAAAGAACTTGAGCAACAAAGGGTGGGCGTTGCGAACGCCCAAACAAGTGTGATCCAATCGGAGTCGGCCTATCAAGCCGCCCTCGCCTCGCAGGAAGAATACGAACAAGGGCTCTTCGTCGAGAAACAAAAGACGATTCAGAACGAACTCTTCGATGCCGAGTCGTCCCGCCAAAGTGCCTTGCAAGAACTGGAACAATCCAAAGCCGTTTTAGCTCACACGATTCGATTGGTTGACAAGGGATTCTCCACCAAACAACAGCTCGAAGCCGACAAGTTTGCAGTCGAACGAGCCAAGACCAACTTGGGCAAAGCTGAAAATTCCATCGATCTCGCAAAACGGAAACTTCAGGTGTTGGAAGAGATCACACGCGAGAAGGAGTTGGTGCGGCTCCGCAGTGATATCAAAGCCGCGAAAGTAAAACTCGACAACGATCGCGAAGCGTTGAAAGTTGAAGAAAGCAAACTCGAAGGAATCAAGCGACAAATCGAAAACTGCACGATCAAGGTTCCTGAAGGCGTCGAAGGCCAAGTTGTTTACGGCAAGGAATCCTCTCGCGGTGGGACCGAATGGGCGCTGGAAGAAGGTGCTGCGGTCCGCGAAAACCAAGTCCTGATGCGACTTCCGAATCCAGAAAAAATGGAAGTCAAAGCTTTGATCCATGAGCAAAGCATTACTCAAATCCGCCCCGGAATGCCTGCCTCAATCCGCGTCGATGCCCTCAACAACCAAACCCTGAAGGGCATCGTGACCAAGGTCAATCAATACGCTGAAAGCAGCGGTTGGATGAGCACCTCGGTTCGCAAGTACGCGGTGTACGTAAAGATTTTGAATCCTCCACCCGAACTGAAGCCCGGGATGAATTCTTCGGTTTCAATCCAAGTTAAATACGAACCAGAAGCCCTTCAACTTCCCCTGCAATGTGTGTACGGAGTTCAAGAACAACATTTTTGTTTGATCAAGAAGAATGATAAAGAATGGGAAACGCGAACTATCAAAATTGGTGGTGATAACTCCCAAGTCGTTTGGGTGAAGGAAGGATTGGAAGTCGGCGAACAGGTTGCCATGAATCCTGGCGCTTACAAACATTTGATGGACTTGCCGGAAGCGGCCAAGGATACGAAGATCGAATTGCCAGAAGGCGCTCAAAAAGAAGTTGAGACGGCCAAGCAAGATGCGGGCAGCACCGGCGGTCCTGCTGCAGGTGGTCCTCCCGGAGCCGTTGCTGATGGCAAAGGCGATGGCAAGGGCGACGGCAAAGGCGACAAAGGCAAGGGCGGAAATCGCAATAGGAACCCAGCCGAAATGATGAAGCAATTGGTCGAGCGATTGGACTTGAACAAAGACGGCAAAATTCAGACGAGCGAATGGGACTCGCCTGACAACCGCATGGCCTCGATGGTCGACAACCCTGATGCCGACAAAGACGGCGAAGTCACCACCGCAGAACTTAATAAAACCTTCGAGGCAATGCGGGCCCGTATGGGTGCTGGTGGCGGTCCAGGCGGCGGCGGTCCAGGCGGCGGCGGTCCTCCCGGCGGGGGCGGCAACTGATGAAACTGGCGATTCAAATCCGCGACCTGCAGAAGCACTACGTTCTGAAAAGCGAAACGGTACGCGCGCTCCGCGGCGTTTCCTTCGACGTGCCCGCTGGGGACTATGTGGCGATCATGGGACCTTCGGGGTCCGGCAAGAGTACGCTACTTAATTTGTTGGGCTGCCTCGATAAACCCACCAGCGGCTCGTTCTTTTTGGGCGATGACGACGTCGCTCAAATGGATGATGACCAGTTGTCTACGATTCGAGCTTCGCGGCTTGGTTTTGTCTTCCAGTCCTACAACCTGATTCAACAACTTACCGTCGTTGAAAACATTGAAGTCCCACTGTACTACATGGGCCAGATCAATGCCCGCTCGCGTCAACGCAGCATTGCTTTGGCTCAAATGGTCGGCTTGGGTGAACGGCTGGACCATCGGCCCTCGCAACTGTCCGGGGGACAGCAACAACGCGTGGCGATCGCCCGTTCCATGGTCAACGATCCGTATTTTATTTTGGCCGACGAAGCCACTGGAAACCTGGACTCCGTAACGACCGAGGAAATTCTCGCACTCTTTCAACGACTGAATGATGAAGGTCGGACGATCATCATGGTGACCCACGAAGATGAAGTCGCCGCGCATGCGAAACGGGTCATTCGTCTCCGCGACGGGATGATCCAAACCGACATTCGCAATGAGCAACGAAAAGTCTTTCCGCCTGAACGATTGGCTCAAGCCGGTAATTCGACATATGTTCCTCCTCTCGTTGAAGCTTCGCTGGTTGCGGATGCAAAAGGGTAAATTGAAGCGATGTTAAACTTGCGAACTTGGCGACTAGGCATCAAAAGCCTGTTCTTGCATCCCATGCGGTCACTACTGACCGTGCTGGGGATTCTGATTGGCGTCGCCAGCGTAATCTGGCTGTTGGCCGTGGGTGAAGGCATCAGTCAAAAAGCGCAAAAGCAAATTGAAGAACTCGGCGCGGAAAATATTATCGTCCGGTCAATTGAGCCCCCGGATAACAGCTCCGGTGGAACAACGCGAATGGCCAAGGTTTACGGGTTGCTGCGGTCAGAACATCGTCTGTTGTCGAATTCAATACCAACGATTCTTGACGTAATGCCGATTCGCGAACTAACCAAACAGTTCGCAAATACCGCCAACCCGAACATTAAGCCCATCGATGGACGGTTAGTTGGCTGTACTCCAGAATACGCCGATGTTACGCGCTTGTATATCGATCGCGGTCATTTTTTGACTCCCCGCGAAATCGAATCCAGTGCGACTGTTTGTGTCATTGCCGCCAATCTGGCGGATCTGTTGTTTCCGAGTGACGACCCGATCAACAAACAGATTTATCTGCCGGATACGAAGGAATATTACAAAATCGTAGGCGTGCTCAAACCCAAAAACGCCACGGCTGCGATCGGCGGTTCCCTCGCCGCTCAAGACTTCTCCAAAGACGTCTACATACCGATTTCCACTATGCAAAAACGCATCGGTGATATGGACATTAAGCGAACGTCTGGTTCGTTTTCGGCCAAGCAATATGAACTCAGCCAATTGACGATCAAAGTAAACGATGTGGAAAACGTCCCCAAAACTGCGGAGTTGGTTGAGGCGACCTTGAAGAGTCGCGATCCGAGCCGACAAGATATCGCCATCGTTGTCCCCTACGAATTGCTGGAACAAGCTCGGGCAACCAAGATGATGTTGATGTTGGCGTTTGGTTTGGTGGCCGCGATTTCTTTGGTTGTAGGTGGGATCGGAATCATGAACATCATGCTCGCGACGGTCACCGAACGAACTCGCGAGATTGGTATCCGTCGGGCCCTGGGTGGGAAACGGAAGGATATCGTCCGGCAATTCTTGGTCGAGACCATCGTGCTCTCGGTTGTTGGTGGAATTTCGGGAATCATCATTGGTGTATTGTTCCCTCTGGTCTATCAATTTTCATTGTTCACCGTCGAACAGTTGGCCCCCGGCGCCTACAGTCGCTTGCCGCCAATTGCCAAAGAAATCGAACCGCAAATCGTGATGCTCTCGATTCCACTTGGGTTTTGTATTTCGGTCATCGTCGGTGTCGTCTTTGGGATTTATCCCGCCATCCGCGCTGCGAACATGGACCCGATCGAGGCCTTGCGGCACGAGTAATACGATCGCCCGCATAGGACAAGGCATGCCTGGCGGGCGCGAGGCCGAGTTGGACTCCAGCTTTCAAACTGATCGTTGTGGCCGCTGGTGCCGTCGACGGAAGCTACTTGCGAGACCAATCGCGCCCAATCCGAAAAGCATCGCGACACCAGGTTCAGGAACCGCGGTAAAGAAAGCGATGTCGTTGCCGTCACCCGCCTGGTAGGTGATGAACAGATCGTGACCCCCAAAGTTACCAAGCAGCGCGCCCTCATCGAAACCGTTAAACTGCCCGGACAACAAGCCGCCAATGTCGGCAATCAAGTATTCCTGATTGAAGCTCAATTGATGTTGGTTGATCAACGAAACCATCAGATCACCGTCGAGGGCCAAGTCCCCTTCGACCACCAAACGGTCATATTGGCCGTCCGTCAGGCCGCCCAATTCAATCAAAGTTTCCATTGCATCGCCGAATTCGAGGTTGCCTTCGAAACTTACGATCGCCGGGCTTGATCCCGGGCGGAACCCACCCAGAAACCGGACAGTCCCTGCGCCCGTGAACGGGCCCGAGCCGCTCACCATTCCATGAAACTCGGACGTGCTGCCGAGATCGGTTTCGATACCCCGTCCGTTGTGAACAACATCGCCATAAAAGTACGTCGTCCCGGCCCCGACCGTGGAAACGCGCCCTCCCGGCAAGTTATTGATGTTACCAGTTACTTCTGATGTCCCGCTGGTAAAAATCATGGTTCCCGAATTAGTCCAACCACCACTGGCCTCAAAACGACCTCTCCCGAAGACGATGCCGTTGGTATTAATGGCAACCGTATTACCAGCAAAAGTTCCGTGGATATTGGTTATTAGGCCGTCGTCACCCACTTGAGTGTGACCGCCCACAACGACTTTCCCGTCGTTTAAAACATTCAATCTGCCTTGGCCATTCAATCCAACCCACAAATCACGTGTGTTGTTAAATTGCGAACCGGTGCCATGCACGGTCACCCCTCCGGTTGAAGTCGCTCGGTCCCCGATAATGGTATCGAGTGAGTTTACGACTCCACCAGATTCGACGGAAACCTGCCCATGACCGTCAGGCCCGTGTCCCACCAACATTCGGGTAGCAACATCCCAAATAGAGCCATTGCCGGTAACCGTTGCCGATCCCGACCCGCCGCCTTCAAAATATCCAAGAATTGCTTCGTGAGTGGTCCTAACCCTACCGCCTGCCTGGACATTTAATGTTCCGGTTCCATATGGACCGTCGCCAATTATCAATTCGTGGCTGATTAGCTCAGATCCGTTATTTGCAATCGTGGCGACACCGGTCTGAAAAGTATCTGCACCGATTACGACTCGATTTGCGGTTACTACTCCGCCGTCTGAGACTGTAAGGGATCCACGTCCATCAGCTCCCACAAACAGGCGGTCGGACACGTTCCATTGCGATCCAGCCCCGGTCACGGTAGCAATTCCCGATGCATGGCGGGTGACAGTACCAAGACTTCCAATTTCGCTGTTTACTTGTCCCCCTGATTCGATTCTTAATTCTCCCGTACCTCCGAAGCCGATTAAGAGGCTTTCCGAAATCCACCTGGAAGTGCTCCCGCTAATAGTCGCGCGACCGGTCCCAAAAACCCCAACATATGCGGTGGAATTGGACTTTAGAAGTCCGCCGTTGGTGACCATTACGTTCCCGACTCCTCGATCCCCAACGCGAAAAAACAGCGAGTGCAATTCGCCACCGTTCATCACATTCAAATTCCCGTCCACCGAAAAATTAAAGCCCTCAATTGACACTTTGGAGCCGGTAGGGTGCGAGCCATCGATGTTGAGCGTGGCTCCATCTCTGATAAGCCCGCCCCCTAAATTGCGAATATGCATACCACTTACCGTCAATGATGTCCCGGCGTTCAGGACTTCAAAGTCACTCAATTCACCGTAGTCTGGTGATCCGTTGATCACTAAGGTTGGTTGAAAAATTGGATAACGATTCGAAAAAATAACATTGCCACTGTCCACGCTTAGGAATCCAACTTCGGAGTACGATGGACCGTTAGCGACATCCCACCAAACCTCATGGTTCATAGCCGTAGCAAAACGCGCCCGATCGGCGGAGCCAGGAACCGCTCCCCCAATCCAATTGCTGCCGAAGTGAAAGTAAGGGTCTGGAATTCCCGTGAAATTGTTCCAATCGATTTGGGCTTGTGCTTGCGGCAAGGGACCAACAACCGACCAGCCGAGCGACGACAAAAGGGCCAGCGTGAAGAACTGGATACGGTTGGGAAAAATCTTTTTTAAGTAAGTGCTAATCATTCCAAGGCCCTCGACACTAAAAGACGTTAAAAGAGCGTGAAAATCGGACTATTTCTTACTAACTGCCGAGAGCACAGGGATTGTTACCGGTAAGCGAAAGGTTTTTTGAAAATCAATAATTTGTTCTGTAGGGCCGGACGGTTTCCACTTTGAAATCCCTCTAAGAAGCTGCCTCGAAGAAAAAATGTTGTCTAAAATGGGTCTGCAGTCGGACAATAAATGGCTGCTAACTTCCTGTTGGGAAATCCCCGGAGCGGACCGAATGGAAACGGACGAAAAAGTTCTGATCGATCGAGTTGTCCAAGGGGACCAATCCGCGTATGGGCCGTTGATGGCTTTGCACTCACCACGGATTCGACGAATGATCACCGTTCGCATCGATTCACGACTGAGGGGCCGAGTCGATGAGTCGGATGTTTTTCAAGAGCTCCAAATGGACGTCCTGCGCCGACTGCCTGAATACGCCGAAAAAAATGAAATGGGCTTCTTCGAATGGGTTCGCTTTCTGGGTCGGCAAAAGCTGGCCGAGATGTCACGACGCCACATTCACGCTCAAGCCCGCGATGTGAGACGTGAGGAAAACCCCGGCCATTTACCGGGTCACGAGTCTTCGATTGCCCTCGCAAGTTTTCTCGTCGGTGAAATTACCAGCCCCAGTTTACAAGTCTCTCGGCGCGAGATTCGCGAAAAACTGGAGGCAGCGATTTCCTCGCTGGACGAGATCGACCGTGAGGCGCTTTTATTGCGACATGCCGAACAACTGTCGGCGACCGAAGCTGCGATTGAGGCCGGTGTTCCTGCCAACACTTTTCGTCAACGCCATTTGCGGGCGCTCAAACGATTGAAAGCGGCGTTGTTAGAGCAACATCTCGATTGGGCCAGCCGCGATGAGTGACATCGTTTCCAAACCGAACGAACTTGAAAATGATGGGCAATTCGACGCCATCATCGATGAAATTCTGCAGCAAGAACGAACGGGACAGAATCCGCGACTTGAGGATTTCGAGCGGCGATATCCCGATCATGCTGCAGACTTGCGTGAGATTTTTTCGACCTTGCTCATGGCCGAAAGGATGGACAACGAGTTATCGCGGGCCAATCAATTGAAGGCTCAGCAACAGCAGGATAATTTCGAGTACCCCCGGCAAATTGGCGATTTTGAATTGCTGCATGAGCTGGGACGTGGGGGGATGGGAGTGGTCTTTGCCGCCAGGCAAATCTCGTTGAACCGCATGGTGGCCATCAAACTGCTGGCCCGGCATCTGGCAACGGATGCCAAATTCGCCGAGCGATTTGCCCGAGAAGCCCGATCCGCGGCACGCCTCCAACACCCTCATATCGTGGCCGTTTTCAGCAATGGCTCTGAGCAAGGATTTTCCTATTACTCGATGCAACTCGTCGAAGGAAAAAACTTGGCAGAAGTTCTGACCGGCGTTAAGCGACTACTGGAGGACGACGCCCACTTGGCGAGCGATCATGACGACTATCCTCGTCGTCTTCTATCAACAGCCGCATCAAGATTTTCGAATTCTCCTGTGACTCGGGGCACGCCCACGAAGACTCCAAATTCCAGCAGCGAGCCGGCTGAATCATCCAGCGGCAAGACTTTGAGCGCTCACAAGGGCAATAAAACGGATGTAGTACGGGACTCGTCCAAGCCACCCAGTTCGCGTGTTTCTGTTTCTGAAAATCGAAGCAAGCGCGAAGCCTATTACAAGAACATTGCGACCCTGGCTCGGGATGTGGCTTGGGCATTGGAATACGCACACCAGCAGGGAACCGTACACCGCGACATCAAGCCGTCCAATTTGATTCTCGACAAAGCCGGACAAATCTGGATTACTGACTTTGGGCTTGCCAAACTGGATTCTGAACAGCGCATGACTCAAGTCGGGGACATTCTAGGGACGCTTCGCTACGTTGCTCCCGAACAACTCGACGGCGTGACGGCTCCCAGTTGCGACATCTATGGTGTCGGCGTCACGCTGTACGAATTGGTGACGCTGCAACCGGCTTGGAACGGTAATAACCACGCTCAAATCATGCAGCGAGTCCGTTCCGACTCGGTAGTCCGACCTCGTTTTGTCGAGCCCGCCATTCCGCGGGATTTGGAGACGATTATCCTCACCGCCATGGCCCGCAATCCAGCCGACCGATATCGTTCGGCACGCGAGCTGGGTGATGACTTGGAACGCTTTTGTAATGATCAACCCATTCGAGCCCGCAAGCCATCCTCAGTTGAATCATTGTTGCGTTGGGCGCGTCGAAATCGATTAGCGGCGGCCTCCATTGCATCGGTTTTGTTGTTGGCGGCGGTTGTCGTCCCAGCGATCACGATTTCCTATTCGATGATGTGGCGGAACGAAGCGACTCGGGCACAAAACGCTGAGAGAAACACGAAAATTGCCAACGAACAGTCGAAACAGCAATTGGTGCAAAGCCTGATTCAGCAAGCACGCGCAGTGCGAGAAACTGGTTCCATTTCGGCCCGAGAAGACAGCATCAAGGCCCTGCAGACAGCCAATCAAATGCTCAATGAATTGCGTCCGGAACATAACCGTTCTTTGTCCCATGACGCGCAGCTCCGAGAGGAAGCCGTCGCGGCGCTCGCTCTTCCTTCCTTTCGCGAGGCATTCCCTTTCTCTTTGAAAGAATCCAAAAGAGGCTTGGCGTCTTTTATTTACGCCGACGATTCACTTCTCGTTTTTCGAGAGAATTTTGGCGAACGAGTTGTAACCGCAATCTACGATACGCAAGACCTTGCCAAGCCAATTCGTCAATTCGATGTAAATGCCGATTTAGCTGAACTCAATCGTAAGAAAACACATCTTTTAACCCATGCCAATTTTCACAATGGTCTGATGGATTTGGCGATTTGGGAGATCAAAAGCGGGAAAAAGTTATGGGGTATGAGGGCCCCACCCTATCAAGGACAATTTTCACCAAACCATGACCATTTGATTGCCATAGACCAGACAGGCCGCCCCGTTATCGTCGAACTGGAAACTGGCAAAGCTCGACGCGGTCCAATCGTCTGCGAGCCGCCACGTTTTCCGCTAGTCTATTGCAATCCGTCAACGGAAATTCTGGCGCTGCTCTATCAAGATCATGTCGAGATCCGAAATTTTTCCGATGCCAGAATTCTGCGTAAAATTCGCGTTCCGAAACGTGAGGTTGTGTTTGAAAATGCCTGTTGGTCACCGCGCGACAATTGGTTCGCCGTCAAATCTACCGATGGCAATATTCAAGTGTTTGATCCCAAGTCTTGGGAGATATCGAGAAATCTGAAGGCCCATGTCACTGGAGGATCGAATTTCTCGGCGACAGCGGATGGACGGTATCTGGAGACAAAAACCTGGAACAAACGCATTCAAGTTTTTGATGTAAATAGCGGCGAATGCGTCGCCAATATTGCTCCGGAATTTGACGGCCAATTCCTGAATTTTTCCAATTATTTAATCGGACCACTGTACGATGGCATGCATTCGAAAATGTTGGAATTGGTGCCCAGTAATGTTTATATTCAGCACGCGGTTTCACCAGACGTAATGATTGAGCCCCGCGAGTTTTCAGTTTCGCCTGACGGCAGATTGGTTGTTGTTAATATCTCTAGCGGCGAATTAGCTGTCATTGACCTGGAATCAGGACGTCAACTTATGATTCCCGGCAAGGTCTCGGCATTGTCCTTTGACGCCAAGGGAGACCTTTGGGGTTTGACTTCCGGGCAATTAATTCGCTGGCCCTTGGTTTCAGCGACGCGCGTAATCCAATACGGCGAGCCTATACCAGTTTCCCCAATCGTGGGAGACTTATTTGCCGTCGATCCAACCGGAAAGTTCTTTGTCTGGAACCAAAACGGTGGAGTCGCTAGCGGCACGATCGACCAAATCGTCGGAGCCCAGCCAAAATACGGCAATGATGTGCGCAAGGTGGCCGTCAGCTCCGACCTAAAGTGGATTGTCGGCTCAAGCCATTGGTACAACGGATGCTGGGTGTACGAAACCAACTCTGATCGAAGTTGGGATTTGGCTCCGAACGCTAAAGGAACCGTGCCCAGCTTTAGTGCTGATGGAAAATTCCTGGCGCTGACCTTACCGGGCGAGGCCCTGCACTTGTATCGGTGTGGCGAATGGGAAAAGCCCTTGATGACTTGGGGGCCGGCAATTGGAAAGCCTGCATTTTCTCCGGATGGCCGACTGCTGGCGATCAGTTTTGACGTCGGATCCGTCAGCTTGATCCGACTGAAGGACTTTCAAATCATTCAACGGCTGACGCATCCCGAAGAACAAACCGTCATATTTCTTTCGTTCACTCCAGATGGAACACGACTGTTGTTTACCAGCGAAGAATCTAATTGCATCCACGAGTGGAATCTCGGGGCACTGAAGAAAGAAATGGACGTCATCGGAATTTCTACCGAGGGCTTGCCCGACTCCAATACGATGGTTGCCAGCCGACGTGTTGCAGAAGAGAACAATGAAGGCTGGATTGAGTTTGCGTCGGAGTATCAACTGCTTCTGAAATTAGATAACGCCATCAAGCGTCGCGACAAGAAGCAGATTCGCGAGTGTTTCGAAAAACTTTGTCGGGCCGTTCCTAACAATCCCCAATATTTTAACGGGTTGGCATGGGAAACAATCCAAGACCCCGGGTCAACGCTAGACGAGAAAACCGACGCGTTAGGCTGGGTGCGAAAGGCGTTGGAATTGGATGAGGACAATGCGAATTATTTGAACACGTACGGCGTTTGTTTTTTGCGGCTGAATCTATTGGACGAGGCGATTGCCGCTTTAGAGGATGCGCGAAACCAAAGGAAAGAAAACGAAGATCCTTGTGTCGATGATTACTTTATGGCGATTGCCCATGCCAAAAAGGAACGCTATCGAGAGGCTCTTAATCACTGGAGCCGCGGGTTTCGTTCCCATAACCGGTTCCGTTCCAGCGACTTAGATTCGATGTCCGCGTTCTACGAATCCACCGGTTTCTTGTTACGCTGCCTGATCATTCCGCCGAACAAAAAATAATCGAATACTGTCGACAGATCGGCTTACTGGCGCGGGGAATAAAGGGTGCCTGGTTGGTCGCGGTCGAGCATCGTTCCGATGGCAAAAGTTGTCTGTCCGTCCTTGACCTCCACGTTGCCCTCCAGCGGCTCAGCTCGTGCGAGTTGGCCATGCCAAGTAGGATAGAGCACCAATCGATGAACTCCCGCAGGCAAGTCGACGCGGAGGATCTGGATTTGCCCAGGTAAGAGCGACCAACAACGCAAGTCCGCCTGCTCGCTTGCCTCCCACAAGACGCCAGCCAGATTGTAGGCGGTCGAAACCAGCTCGCTCTGCACATTGGTTTGTGATTTCGTGGCCACCACCACCGACTTCTTTACAACGCGTCGCACGACAGCCCGAGCAATGATTTGCGGCAACAATTCTTGATGGCGCGCGACGGCCAGGCGGTTCAAATCGGCAATCGTTTCCGTGTTTCCCACGACTTGGCCGCCAATCGAAACCTGCATTCCATCGACGTTGCAAGGAGACGGTACCATCGCTGCAATTTTCACTGGCGCAATCGTCGGCGGCAGACTGTATTCACCAACGGCCGACAGCAATTGATCGGCAATGAGCAAGGCCTGCGAAGTCACCGGCTCGGTAACTGATTGTTTGACCGGCCCGCGGCCGACAAACATGATCAAATAGACGCTTCCATTTCCCGGCGCGATGTCTTGATGCTCGGCCGAGGCCAACAATTCCTGCATCAGGAACGGGCTGTTCGATCGCCACTCGGTGGCAACCTTTAAGTTTCTCAGGACTTCATCCTGATTCATTCGCGACGACTTGCGAACCAGAGCCCGCAGCAACGGGGCAATCGCCAGTTCTTCTTTGACAATATCAACAGGCGGTTGGACAGACTGCTCGGGCGGGCTCGTTTCCGCAACAGCCACATTCTCAGATTCAGTTGGAGGAGTCGGGGCTGGCTCGCGTGACGCCAAGAGTTCTTCGATCGATTCGCCCACTTGGTGAGCATACGCCACTGCGTCGCCTTGCTGTCGAGCAAGATCGATCATGGTCAGCAAAACGCGAACCAGTATTTTCTCGTGATCTTCCCCGACATACGGTCGAGTGTTGTCGTCGGTCAAATACGAAGTCGCCTTTTGCGCCGCGCCAGCAATGGCCGGGCGTTCAAAGTGGTTGCGAACCTCACGCAGCAATGTCGCTGACTCGGCCAATTCCCCTTGTGAGAAGTGGACCATAGCCTGATCGAGCTTGAGGACTTCGGTGTCTTTTTTAGGACGCTTACGGGCTTGGGCCAGATTGCTCTCGGCCTCTGCAAAACTCCCGTGCCAATATTGATCGCGCGCCTGCTCAACCATTTGTCGATGCGAAACACAACCGGCTTGGAGCGGCCAGAATAGAAGCGTTCCCACGACCACGTATCTGGCGATCGTCGTTCCGATTTGCGGGTGATACAGCACGCGGAGCTGACTCATTTCATCCCGTCAAAAAAGTGTTGTCGCTGGACGACTAGCCCCAAGCAGCGGAACTAGCGCAAATTGTATTTCGTCCATTTACCCAGGCGCGACTTGTGGTAGCCCTTGCGAATCTTGGCTGATTCCTTGTCAAAGCTGCCGTCGTTTACATCAATCAGTTCCAAGGTCAACAAATAGTCCCGCTGGTAGCTCTTGTTGTCCGAGGTGGTGCCGCTGGTGAGCTTCCCGAACAGCAGGTAGTCGAAAGGCTGTTCATGTTGCTGCATCACATTTTGAAAGGCCGCTCGATGTGTGGGAACCATCAGGTCCTCGGGCATCAACCGTAACTGGCGCAGACCATTCTCAACATACCGCGAACTGATGGTGTTGAACGTTCCGCTCGATGCGACAGCCGAATCGATTTGCTCAAACAACTGGTCTTTGAAGTCGCCAATATCTTCGGAGGACAGATTTTCGACACCGACGAAGCAAACTCGTTTGTGCATCGCCTCGCCCGTTACCGGGTCCACACAATCAGCGCTTTGCCGTCCCAATAATTTCGCGACGGATTCATCCACCAGCACATTAAAGGTCTCGGCACCAGCTTCGTGGCTGCCAACCATATCGCGTTGGTTATCTTTGAGAACATGCGCAAATTGATGATTGCGGCAGCCAACAGCGAACACAGTCAACATTACCAATGCGGCAGCAATCGGCCTTTGAATTTTCATGACACACAGCCTGTGGGAGATTGAAATGGCTTGTGTGAATACAAGATTTCAGGTGGGCACGTCAAGAGAATTGCGTGCTATCACGATTGGGGAATGACACCGAATTCCCAAAATTAGCGTGTTCCAGACGTTTTGATCCGTCTTTCCAACAGATCCAGAACGGAACCCAAGATGCGTTGGCTTTCGCCCGGTTGGTCGCTGCTGGCTTTGTAACGATCGTACTGCAAACGAATCTCGTCGGTGGTCAGCAACAGGCCTCGTGCGTCGACGGCCCGTTCAAAAGAGGCGACGGCGAGTTGACGCAATTCCAAAGGTGCCCCGGACTGGCTGGCATAGTCGACCAAGCGACGCTGAGCCTGAGGCGTGCCAATGTTACCGAGGATTTCCATCGCCGCTTCGGTGCGAGCAGGGTTCAAAATCAAATTCTGCATCGCTTCAAAATGCGAGCTGACTTCATAGAAACGATACGTCGTGCGGTCAGCCGTTATCTTTTCTAGCCAATTGATGGCATACTCCGAATGATATTGGGCCTGTTCGTTCGAAAGTCTCCATGGCCCCTCGATCTCGCGTAGTCGTTCGACCTGCAACGCAATCAGCTTGATGTTGGTCGTCAAGGGAATGACGATTGTTCGCGGATCGCGGTCGGCAATTCTCTGTGCGGCCGTCGCATTGTCGGCCGTTGTCAGAATTGCGATCGGCATCCGCTTGGTACGCCAATCCGAACGCAACTGTTGGATTAATTCGATATAGCCAGGTCGCGGTAGATCTTCCGAAACAAAGAGGTAGCGAACATTAGCGTCCGATGTTGCCTCGCGCAACAAATCACGGCCGTTGTTTACGGCGCGTCCGTCGACTCCGGCTGGACTCATCGACATCGCTTGATTCTGGGCAACTTCGATATGCGGGTGAACAACCAGTCCCGAGGGGCGACTGCCGTAACCGGCAAGGTAAACCGCGAGCGACAATACATAACTGTTGCCGACATAAGCCCGCTGGGGATCAAGTTCAACGATGGTTCGAAACGCGGCGAACTGCAAGTGTCGATCCCCCGATTGCAACGCCCGCATCAGTCCCGAGTTTGCTTGGCGCGATCCGGCCAGCCATTCGGTAGTTGCCAGTTCGCCCAAGGCTTCGCAACCGCCGGTCGCCGCGGGCAACATTTCTTGTGAAATTGCCAGCGCGATGGCCTGGTCGACTTCCGTCGCCGAAAGGTCAGGAAAGGCCTGCTTCAAACTTCCTGCCGCGAGTACTTGAGCCGGTCCGACCATCCGCTTTTCGGCATCGAGATAGGTTATTAAATAAAATTGTCGAAACTCTGGATTCTCCGGTCGCCAACGATACAAGTCGGCCGCACGATCAAACGCAATCAGCCGACTGGCCGTTTCGGGGGCAACTTGGCGGCTTTCCAAGGTTCGGGATTCTGCGTTCCAACGCCACACCAATACGTAGGGGCTGACTGAATCGAGGCGAATGTCGTCACCGGGACGCCGTTGGCCTTTCAAAAATTCTTTAGCTCGCGAGGCTACTTGCTGGAGGGCTCCGTCTTCTGCCGGGAGCTGCCCATAGGTCTTCTCCAGGCCTAACGCAATCGCCTCACGAAGGACGGGCGGAGTCTGCGGGGCAAAGTAGGCTGCAATCGCCGCATCGTGGGCTTCGGGAGTTTTGATTCGCGCGAGCGCCGTCAACGCTTCGTAACGCACTTGCATGGGCCCAGCACTCACCGCGCCCAACATCGGTCCAATTCCGACCTCATCCATGGATCGCAACGCGTTGCGAATGGAAACAAATTCGTCCTTCCGATCGTAATCTCCAAACACGTCCAACATGGCGGCCACGGCAACCGGTCCGGTTCGTTTCAAGTCGCGAAACGCCTGCGAACGAACCTGGTTATTGGGGTCGCTCAGTTTGCCAATCAAATCGTTAAGGCGAGTTGGATCGCTGGCTTGGACTTTGGACGCCGCGAAAACCTTGCGCGCCAGCTCGGCTCCTTGTGGCTGCAACTCGGGTTGGCCGTGCATTCGCAAGAACAACTCCGAACCGACTTGATCATTGAGTTGGTACAAGGCCGATTCATCCAGATTCAGGTCGGCGAGTTTTCCAATGAAATATTTTGCGTGCTCATATTGTTCGATATCGAGCGCAGCACCCAGTGCCCTGGCAATATCAATGGGCGCAGAAGGATCCGCCGAACGAAGCGATTCCAAAACCAGACGACTGGACCGAGAAATGCTTTCGGGAATTGGCGGGAAGGCTTGATCAAAACCTGCAGGAGCCGCCGCCGGATCTTGTCCCGATCGAACTTGAGAATAACAGGTGGCCAATGGCAAAGACGTTGCACAGAGCAAAAGCGCGAGCCGAGCCAGCCGGTATTTTTTCAACAGGTTCATGGAATCCAAAATCGTCCTTAATGCTCTTGCTCAATAGGTTTAGAGTGAAGTTACCTAATGGAAGAGTCGTCCCGTCTGATTTAATTATCCGTTTGGGCAATCTGCAACGGTTCAAATCTTTAAGCGGCTTTTCCAAGCTGCGATTTGACCCGCAACCATTTCGGGCGCCGTCGAACCGGCACTGACAAACGATTGAATTGCCCCATCCACACCCAATCCATCATAAACAGTACGGTCGAGATTTGGAGAGATTCGCTGAAATTCTTCAAGCGGCAAATCGGCGAGTTTTCGCTCGCTTTTTGCGGCTTTGCGGACCAGTTCGCCGACAAAATGGTGGGCCGTGCGTTGGGGGATTCCCTGTTTGATCAAAAATTCCATCAACGTTGTCGCATCGAGATAGCCCTCCTCCAGGCGACGGCGAATCGAGGCAACCTTCAAACGGGTTTGCTGAACGATCGGAATCGCGACGTCCAGACAGGCCGCAATCGTCCGAGCGGCGTCGAGCATGGCCGGCTTGTCCTCCTGCAAATCTCGGTTGTAAGCCAGCGGCAGCCCTTTGGTCAGGACCAGCAATGTCTGCAAGGCTCCGATCACTCGCGCCGATTTTCCTCGCGTTAATTCCAAGACGTCTGGGTTGATCTTTTGCGGCATGATCGATGATCCCGTGCAAAAGGCATGAGGCAAATCGATGAAGTCAAATTCGGTTGTCGACCACAAGATCCATTCCTCGGCCCAACCGCTTAAGTGCACTCCGATAACAGACAGAGTAAACACAAACTCGAGGACGAAATCACGATCGCTGGAAATATCCAGACTATTCATAGCCACCGAATCAAAACCCAATTCGCGCGCGGTGTACTCGCGATCGATCGGCAAGGTTGTTCCCGCGACGGCCGCCGCACCGAGACTGCTTACGTTGGTTCGTCGTCGGCAATCCGCCAGTCGTCCCCGATCCCGTTCGAGCTTCTCACAATAGGCCAGCCAATAGTGGGCTGCGAGCACCGGTTGAGCGCGACGCATATGCGTGTAGGCCGGGAGCACGATATCTGCATCCAGTTCGCAACGACCCACAAACGCCTTTTGCAACTCCAGTAACTGCAAATCGATTTGATCAATTTGATCTCGGACCCACAAGCGTAAGTCCGTTGCCACCTGGTCGTTGCGGCTGCGGGCAGTATGCAGCTTTCGTCCGACGTCACCGAGTCGCTCGATCAGGACGTGTTCGATGTTCATGTGGATGTCTTCCAGGTGCTCCTGAAAGACAAATGTTCCGGTTTCAATTTCATCGAGAATGCTTTTGAGGCCTTGCGAAATTTGCCGACATTCGTCATCGGAGATAAGGCCTTGGCGGGCAAGCATCGCGGCATGAGCCAATGAGCCGCGAATGTCCTGGCGATAAAACGCCCAGTCAAAACTGATGCTTTCAGAGAATTTCTCGACGCGGCGATCAACGGCTTGATCAAATGCACCGCTGCGACTGGGACTGGACACGAGGGCTCCTTTCAATGAATTGCCAGGGCTGGCCGTACTGATGGGGCCAAACTGGGGTAGCTGTCAAGGTACCATTTTTTCTCGTTTGCGTAACGCGGCGAGCCGTGAGAGCGCGGAAGCAACCAAAACAGGATCGAGTGGAAATTGCAATTCTCGGAGTTGAGTGGAATGCGGTATAATCGAGGAACAGATGTCCAAGTCGCAAACCGGAGCCATTCATGTTTCGATACCGTGCCCTTATCCTGATCGGCCTGAGTTTGTTCCTGATCGCGGGTCGCGGATTCGCGCAAGCCAATACGGCGAAACAAACTCAGTCAGCAACGGCCGATGAATGGCAGACGATTTCACCGGAGGGGGCCAATGCTTCCTTTCAAATGCCTGGTCAACCAGAAGCCGTCGAGCGAAAGATGAATCCGGTCAAAGATCAGATTACGACCGTCCATCTGAATATTCTGGCGCTTTCACCCACGAACAATTATGTATTCGCGTACAACGAAGTTCCACGGATGCCCGACTCCATTATTAAACTGGATGAAACGCTGGATGGTGGCGTCAAAGGGGCCTTGATCCGAACTTTGGGGGACTTGAAATCGGTCAAAAAGATCAAGCTTGGAAACTACCTTGGGCGTGATTTCGTTTTTGAATGCGTTCAAGGCGAAGATGCCGCTACCGCCGTCAAACTTAAGGTGGCATCTCGATTGATCTTGATCAACGGGCGCATGTACCAGTTGACCTACGTTTCAAAACTCGACGAATTCTCAGAAAAAGACTCCAAGAAATTCGTCGAGTCGTTTACCTATATCCCACCGCCAGCGGTTCCGGCAACAGGAAATGACGACAAGAAGTCAACGCCTGAGAAACAACCAGGCAAATAACGCAACTCTTCTGATGACCTGCGTTTATTTGTAGCGGCACGGCGCAAGCCGTCCGGTGGATTTTGCGAAGTTATCGAGAAACCGGGCGGCTTGCGCCCCTCCGCTACTATTTTTGAAACAAGCTCAATGCCCGCTATTTGAAGTAAGCGTATTCCAATTCGCGAATGAACTTTTCGACTTGTTTCGTAGCCTCGCGAGTGTTGCTGACAACCAATATTCCATCAAAAATCTGCAATTCCGCCTCGCCTTGCTGAGTGCTCCAATAATCGGGAGTGATGTTGGCAGTCACCAGGCGCGCAAGCTGTTCGGTTTGAGAAATTGGCTTGGCGTCGTTTTTCGCCGTCGAGGATTCTCCGGTCGAGAGAGACGGGTTGTTGGTTTTTTGTGGTGCGTCTTTGGCAATCTTGTTTGCCATTTTTTCTGCGTCTGAGAAACGAAAATTCCAAGCAGCCTTGGGATTCTTATCCATCTTTTCCAACAGACTACGGCAATTGATAAAACGGGTCGTAAAAAAATGCGGCTCCATGGCACTGTCGGCAGATATCACGCGCAAACCGTATTCTTCCACAATAAACGTGGCGTTGTGTGCACGTAAAACGATGGACAAAAATTCATCAAGCGACATTGGCTTATTAATCGCCGGAGACGATATTTGCATGTCCATTTGCAGGGAATCATCGATCGCCGATTGGTCGAGGATGACGTTAAATTCCATTGAAGCACAAAGATCAGAAAATGGTACGCCGTCAAAATTCATTTTCGGATCGATAGGCTGGGCAAGGAGTTTTTCGATTTCCAGCACTTTTTGAACATGGCCTGGAATGGCCGGAGGCGCGATGGCATTTGGGGTTTGACCAAACGATTTGATTGCGTTCGATGAAACTAAGGCAACCGCCAAGCAAACAAACAATCCGACGCGAAATCGACGCTTCATAACTCACCTCTTTGGAAAAAGAAACAAACTCCTACACTGCGCAGCAAATCAAAGTCAAAAGTGCTGGGCCAATAATAAGTGGCAAACGAGGAAGCGAGGCAGCAAAGATGTCGGAAGCGTTTGCTAGTGCAGCAGACTAATGCTGGCGGAATCGAATGTCAACTATTTCTCGGGAACAGAAACGACCAGGGTGTTCAAATCCAATGACAACCGCGGGATTCAGCAGAGTGGCACGCTTTTGAGAATCGTCCCGCTGAGGAACCCCCAGTGATCCGTCAACTTACTCAACACTCAGCGTCATCGTGATTGGCACGCCACTGCTGGCAATGACAGAGTCATTGGCGTGGCAGCCAGGAGCGACGATCCCGATCTCGTTCTGGTAGATGCTATCCGAACCAATCATGCCATTCGAAATGAACTTGATGGTGCCATCTTCCATCAGGGAATTGGAACCTCGTCCCGAATGATTTGGACTTTTCCAGCCCGCTGGAGTAACTCGTGGTGCGTCGGCGACCAGCGCGCGGTTTGAGCGATCACTTTCTCTCGCTGGATAATAAATTCGGCCGTCCAGGTAACCCATCGAGTACCCAAAATCGCCAGAGGCTTTATCACGCAGTTTTTGCTGTTCGATCGGGCAAGTCGTGCGACAAATTTTTTCAACGGTTGGAAGGCTGCTATCGGGATTACGTGCCAATCCTGGACAGAAGAAGATCCCATCATGATCGATCAAGCCATTATCCTTAAGCGTCAGAGCAAATGCTCCAGCCGATCGCATGGGGCCTTGAGTGGGGATTTGCGGATAAATGCCATCATGATTGTCCGCATAAGTCGCCAATGCCTGATAGATGCCGCCCAAGTTGTTCTGACAAAGAGTCACTCGGTGGTTAAATCGGGTCGTCAGGATGGCAGGAAACAGCAAGGCTCCGATCACGCCGACAGCCAAAACGCCAACCACAAAATCGCTCAATGAAAGGGCGGGCTGCATCCAACTGTGGATGGAGGAGTCGGCAGAAAATTTCGCTGTGGACTGGCGTCTATTCGAAACGGCGGGTGAAACACCCGGCTCGACTTGTGCGTGCGAGGAGCCATGGCCGGTTTCGACGGTCTTGAATTCGGATACGGATTGATTGAAGAGTGCATCGCGTTCCATGACGCGTGCGGCCATGGAAATTACTTGGCAAGTTCGCCGGGCCAAACCGGCGGGCGGTCCGACTGGACGATCGATAACCTCAAGGGGTGCCAGCGTGCATTTGATCGCCAGCAATTGTTCTTCCAAATTAGGGTCGCTATCGATCGCCTTTTGGACTTGCACATGTTCTTGGGCGTCCAGTGCCCCCAACATGTAACCGAGCAAGTCCTCTTTCGATGGGTTATTCACGGGTTTTATTCTACCTGATTTGTATTCCAGACTTCTCCGAGTCGTGCGATGGCCGCATGCACTCGGCTCTTGACGGTTCCCACAGGAATGTCCAGAACCTCCGCTGCCTCCCGGTACTTCATGCCTTGGTAGTAAACCAAATTCACTACCGCGTACATGCTCTCGGGCAACTGCTCCAAGGTTTGACGAATGATTTGTCGTCGTTCACCATCGAGGCAGCCGTCACTTGGCGATTGCTCGCTCGACTCCAACAAATTTGCAAGTTGACCAACCTCTTCCTGTTCATGCTCGCGGGGCGAATCCAAACTCAACATCATATGACGTTTGTTTCGTCGGCGGGCATCGATTGCCTGGTTGGTCGCAATCGAATACAGCCAAGGTCTAAAGCGGCGGTCCGCTTGGAACTGATCGCACTTCAGATGCACTTGCATGAAAGACGCTTGGAAAACGTCTTCTGCCATTTCGGTGTTACCCAGATAACGGCGCAAGTAGTTGTATAGCTCGCGTTCGTACCGATAGACCAACTGGGCAAAGACCTCGCGGTCTCCCGTCTGACGGTATTCAAGCAGCAATTGTTCGTCAGTCACTTCCGACTCTTTTGCTTGACGTTGGCGAGCGTAATTAAAGTCCAGATCATAGACAGTGGCTTGCATGTTTCCTTACGCATCATTCTAGCCAAAGTTCACGGTCGGGGAGACATTTTTCTGTTTTCCCCGGCCATTTGGCCGTCGATGCTTCCTCCTTGAAGTTTGAAAAGTTATTGAAACGCTTGAGTTTTTTAACTTTCGTCTCGCCAGTTGACACGTTTGGTCGCGAATCGACGTTTGACAGACATTTTTTGGCGATTTAGACTCGCGGGCTGTTCTAGTTGCAACCCTTATGCCAAAGCGATCGTCGCCATGAAAAATCCTCGATATCAATGGGCAGCTAGCGGGGACATTAATGCCTTTTTTGGGCTGATGCTCGACAATATCGCAGGGTTGATTCTGGCACTGGTGATCCTTAAGGACGTTTTCAAGTTCCCTGTAGATTTTGCAATCCGTTACATGGTCCCCGGTACAACCATTGGCGTGCTGGTCGGTGACTTGATGTATTTTGTGCTGGCGTTTGTGCTGGCACGACGGACCGGACGTAACAACGTAACGGCGATGCCGTTGGGCTTGGACACTCCGTCGACGATCGGCATGGCATTCTTTGTGCTGGGGCCAGCCTATGCCGGCGAGCTGGCGAAGACCGATGACCCCACCGCGGCGGCGACCTTGGCATGGCACATCGGCATTTGGTCGATCCTCATCACGGGGTTGATCAAGCTGGTGTTGTCGGTCGGATCGAATTGGGCGCAAAAGTATTTTCCACGCGCGGGACTCCTTGGTTCACTGGCGGCGATTGCGCTGGGAATCATCGCCTTCACGCAACTCGAAAAGATGATGAGCAATCCAATCGCCGGCTTCACATCATTGGCGGTTGTGCTGGTTAGCTTGATTGGCAAGAACAAATTGCCGTTTCGCATCCCGGGAGCCTTGGCGGCGGTCGGCATTGGCACATTGCTATGGCACTTAATGCAAGTTTCCGACCGCGGCTTGGGGACACAATTGTTGGCGACGACTCCGGAAGTTCTGGAGGTCGTGTGGTTCCCGCAAGAATGGCTGACCGTTTTCAATTTTGACTGGATCGCGGCCTTCCCGGCGACGTTGGAGTATTTGCCTTACATCATCCCTTTTGCGATCACAACGGTAATTGGCGGCATCGACTGTGCGGAGAGTGCCGCGTCGGTTGGTGATCAATACTCGACGCGCAGTATTATCAGCGTGGAGGCTTTGGCGACGATCGCCGCGGGCTTGTGCGGCGGCGTCATCCAAACGACGCCCTACATCGGGCATCCAGCCTATAAGTTCATGGGAGCGCGGGCGGCATATACTTTGGCGACGGCTCTGTTCGTCGGTGCGGCGGGTGTCTTCGGCTTCTTTGTGTTGCTGTTTCAGTGGATTCCCGAGGCGGCGGTGTTGCCGATTCTGATTTTCGTCGGCCTTGAAA
>JBEBGH010000291.1:0-6834 GCA_040081565.1 Pirellulaceae bacterium | reverse complement strand
TGGTGGTCGTGGCGGGCGATTCGCCAATGATGCAGGCCGACAGTGTCCGCAAGATTTTGCAGGAAGCTCGATCGACGGGTGCCGCTTGTGTTTTGGGAACCCTGAAACACCCGAACCCTCATGGCCTGGGGCGAATCGTGCGTGACTCCGCGGGGAACTTCGAACGCATCGTTGAAGAGAAGGACGCGACTCCCGAAGAACGGACGATCAACGAAGTCAATATGAGCACTTACGTCTTTGATGCCGCCGAATTGCTAAAAGGCCTGGATCAATTGACGGATACCAATCAGCAAAAAGAGTATTACATCACCGACTTGCCAGCCATCATGTTGGCCAAAGGGCTAACGGTGCGGGCCTTGCCGGTTCTTCAGCCGATTGAAGCACTGAGCGTCAATACCGTTGAACACTTGGCCGAAGTCGAACGAGAACTGCAGCGAATGGAACGAAAGTAATGCGCGAACTTAAGATATTCAGCGGGCGGGCAAATCCGGAGTTGACGCAGAAAATTTCGAGCTTTCTGCATCTGGAATTGGGCGCTTGCAAATTGCAGACGTTTCCGGACGGCGAGTTGCATTGCAAAATTGAAGACGTACGCGGTCGCGATGTGTTTATCGTGCAGCCCACCTGCCCGCCAGTCAACGACAACTTGATGGAGTTGTTGATCTTGATTGATACTTGCCGTCGCGCGAGCGCCGAGAGAATCACGGCAGTCATTCCCTACTTTGGTTACGCTCGTCAGGATCGCAAGGACGAAGGTCGCGTGCCAATCACCGCCAAGCTGGTGGCGAACATCATCACCCGTGCCGGAGCGGACCGCGTGCTGTGTATGGACCTGCATGCCGCACAGATCCAAGGGTTTTTCGACGTCCCGGTCGATCACATGTATGCCGGTTCGGTTTTGACAGCGCATTTTCGGACATTGTTTAAAGATCCGAACGAAATCATGATCGTGAGCCCGGACGAAGGCAGCATCAAACGAGCCGTTGGCCACGCCAAACGACTTGGCGGAAATATTGCGATCATCGACAAACGTCGGTTGGGTGCGGACAACACGCGACAGGAGAATATTATCGGCGGGCCGGTCGAGGGCAAAATTTGCTTGATGTTTGACGACATGATCAGCACCGGTGGTTCGATTTGCGGGGCAGCGGATTTGTTGCACAAATTGGGAGCCAAAGAGATTCACGTGGGCGCGACGCACGGGGTTTTCGCCGGAAACGCCATTGCCAAGCTGGAGGCGGCACCCATCAAAAGCGTGGTCGTAACGGACTCAATCCCATTGGCTCCGGAAAAGCAGATTTCCAAGATTCATCGGTTGTCGATTTCCAATCTTCTGGGTGAGGCGATTCGCCGTATTCACCAGCACAAATCGATCAGTAGCATTTTTAACGACGACCCGGCGATTCAAGACTGATGCTCCTACGGCTGAACTCAGTTTCCAGTTGCCGTTCGATCCACTTTTTTTCTCCCAAATTACCGAATCGCATAAGCCGAAGGTCGAAAAGTTTGGCACGCGATGGTTCAATCTTGTTGGTTTGTTGATATACTGGCGGGTCTTGCGGCGAAGAACGTTGCAAGGATCGACTAACGATTTAGGTTAGGGATCACACACCAGAATCTTGGCCTTACATCCATGAGGGACTGTCTGTGGCAAAAGTCAAACTAGAACAATGGGGAACAAGGCTAGGGATTATCTTGGCAGTTTCTGGTTCCGCCGTGGGCTTGGGCAATTTCTTAAGGTTTCCCGGACAGGCCGCCCAATACGGTGGTGGTGCGTTCATGATTCCTTACTTCTGCGCCTTGATCTTTCTCGGTATCCCAATCGGTTGGGCCGAGTGGTCGATGGCTCGGTATGGCGGACGCAAAGGATTCCATTCTGGTCCAGCCATTTTGGGTGTGGTGGGTCGTGGCAAGGTTGCTCGTTACCTCGGCGTCTTGAGTATTTTGATTCCGCTGGCGGTTTCGTTTTATTACACGTTTGTGGAAGCTTGGTGTCTGGGCTACACCTGGCATTTCTTGGTTAATGGTGGCGTCGGCGTTGATCCAAGTACACCATTGGCTACGCAAAACGCCAAGTCGGCGGAGTTCTTCGTCAATTACACCGGTGATGCTGCCAATGGCGCAATTTTCAAGTCATCGATTGAGACTCTGGTTTTTTGGGGAATCGTCTTCGCGATCAATATCTGGCTGATCTATCGTGGAATTTCCGGTGGGATCGAAAAATTCTGTTCGTACGCGATGCCATTAATGGCTGTCTGCGCCGTAGTGGTTTTGATCCGTGTTCTGACATTGGAACCAAACCCAGCCAATCCTGAGCAAAATGTGCTGAATGGCTTGGGAAGTATGTGGAATCCGGATTGGAGTGCTCTGGCAAATCCTGCCGCTTGGTTGGCAGCGGCCGGTCAAATCTTTTTCAGTTTGTCGGTTGGGTTTGGTGTAATTCTCAACTATGCGTCCTATTTGAGGAAAAAGGACGACATTGCCCTTTCTGGGCTCACAGCCTCGGCGACCAATGAGGTTTTTGAAGTTGGGTTTGGTGGTTTGATCACATTGCCCGCGGCGTTCGTGTTCTTGGGCGCGGTTGGCACGATGGAAGCTGCGAAGACCGGTACGTTTGGTTTGGGTTTTAAGACATTACCAGTCGTCTTCGCTCAAATGGGACCACTTGGTCAATACGTTGGAGCAATTTTCTTCTTTATGTTGTTTTTGGCTGCCATCACCAGTTCGATTTCGATGTATCAACCAACTTTGGCTTTTCTTCAGGAGAGCTTGGGAGTCAGTCGCATCAGGGCCACCGCCTTAATGGTTTCAGTGTGCTTCATCGGTTCGGCTTGCGTTATGTATTTCTCCAAAGGCGGTGAGTTCTTTGGCACGATTGACGATTGGGTTGGGACTTTTTTCATCTTCATTTTGGCGGCCGTTCAAATTATCTGTTTCAGTTGGATTTTTGGAATTGAACGCGGTTGGCGAGAGCTTCATGCGGGCGCGAAGATCAAAGTGCCATCGATTTTCAAGTTCGTCATGCTATTCGTAGCGCCCGTTTATCTTCTGGTCGTTTTTGTGGCCTTTTGCTACAACAATTTGCCGGTGTGGATTGGCCACGTCGCGGAAAGTCCAATGCGGCAAGGGGCACTGGTGCTGGTCGCGGGAGTAACGTTGTTTTTGGTGCTGTGTATTGCCATTGGCGAGAAGCGTTGGCGCGATGAAGGGCTGGATGTTGATGACTCCCAACCCTTAAACGATTAACCAATTTTTTCGAAGGAACCTGACATGCAACCGCTTGGCTGGGTATTCATGATTCTGTCTTTGGCCTTTGTCTGGGGCCTTACCGGATGGTGTTATTTCAAGATTTTGACAGCACCCGCAGAAGAAGAGTAGAGAATGGCAAACTCCCCTGACAAAACCACTTCCGGGCAAGAATCCCGAATTCCCATTGTGGTATCCAAGCCAATAAACCCGAGACACGTTGTGTTATCGATGTTTAGTTTTCTCGTTGGTTCCATGACGATCGTAACATCGATTTTCGGGGCCTACTTTTTTAGCTTGGTATCGTCGGATCCAACGATTGCCTCTGCGGATGTTGCGGCGACCGCAAGTGCGGCAACTGGCGAACAGGGCATGCTAGGTTTTTCCAAGGCTGTTTTTTTTATCACGGTCAGCGTTGCAGTTCTGCAACTGATTGCTGGCATTGGGTTGTTGCTGGACCGACGCTGGGGAATAAGCCTATCGCTGTTATTGGGCGTTGCCAGCGTTTTTATTTTGGTGCTCAATCAAATGTATTTCACCCAAGATCGGACCTCGGTCATTTTTGGATTGGTTTATCCGGCGATCGTGATTGGGTGTTTGTTTCCGTTTTCGAAACGTGATATCGAAACCGTGAATTGAATCGGCCGATTGCAAATTAGATTGGCTGGCCATTTCCATATTTGACTGGCGCACGTCGGTAGTTTTCGACTGCTGAATCGACGAGATTGGCCAGGTCTTCCGCACGGCGGGCATCCGAGGGGTGTGTCGATAGAAATTCGGGTGTCTTTGTAGAGCCCTTGGCCGATCCGAATCGTTCCCAAAACCGCGGTGCCTCCTGCGGGTCGTAACCGGCTTGGGCCATCAACATGATGCCTATCTCATCCGCCTCGGACTCTTGTTTCCGGCTGTAGGGCAATACATAACCGATTTCCGAAGCAACTCCGTACGCCTTCAGGATCATTGCTTTTTTATCGGGCAGCTTGGCCGTTGTTACCATGTCGACCGCTTGCTTTACGCCGTTGACAGCCATGCCTTGGCTCATTCGTTCTCCTCCGTGCCTGGCCAGTGCGTGGGCCACCTCGTGGCTCATAACGACGGCAAGTCCCGCCTCGTTGTCGCACACGGGCAAAATGCCTTCGTGCACAGCCACTTTACCACCGGGCAAGCAAAATGCGTTTTGTTCGCTGGATTGCAGCAGAACGAATTCCCATTGGTAGTCCGGGCGATTGGCGACGCGCGCGATTCGGTCACCGACACGCTTTACCATTTCCACTGCGACCGCGTTTTGGCTTTTGGGTTTTTCCGTGAGCGTTTCCTCAAACGCTTGAATGCCAAGCGAAATTTCTTTACCCTCGGGAATGAAGACCATTTGTTTGCGCCCCGTCATTGGCACCGAACGGCAGCCACAAAGTCCAGCCATTGCGCTGGCGGACGCCAAGGCAATAAAATTTCGGCGATGAATTTTTTTTCCTGACGCAGACATCGAAAATCCTGAATTAAACGATTGTGAATCGACGTAGTTCATCTGGTTGCCATTGCAGTCAAGGACTCAGGGCCCAGAAATCGAAATTTCTGACAGTATTTAGCAAAAATAATTAGGGACTGCAGCCCCAAAATGCCGCAGAAATCTGCTGTCCACGGCATTCAAAAATTACGATGATTCGGCAATAATGACCAACCCATGTTTTGTTTTGTCGAAGCAATCTCAGAAATTCGTTACACAAATTCTTTGAAGTAAGAAATGAAGGATTCAGTTGGAAAACCAGTCGATGAGGGGGCGGCGGACCTCTCGGAAATTGTGTTAGGTAACGACGAGCTGACCACGGATGAACTGGAGCAAAGAGTCGAAACCAAATTGCACGGGTTTGAAGAGGGGTTTCGGCAAAAACATCCTCTTTTGTTCTTTGCCACATTAATCACACCGATTCTGCTTTTGGTTGGCGCGATTGGCGTTTGCTGGTGGGTGCGCGGTTGGGAATTCACGGCCAAGTTGGTGGGTGCCGCAGTTGCGACCTTTTTCGTTCTCGGACGTTTCGTAATTTTGTTTGGGCAACAACCTCACGAAGCGACCGCCGCAATTCTGGACAAGTTCAGCTTTTTAACGCCGGGTGAGCTATTCCTGATGGTCACCTACATGGATGTTTCCGTCGCCCTACTCGTGGCATTCCACATCGGTGCACTGTTTCGCTTGCCTTGGCTGGGAAAACGAGTGGCTTCGTTGGTTGAGGATGCAAGATTTGTTTTGGAAACGCTCCCCTGGATGCGGCGATTGACGTTTACCGGTTTGACTCTGTTTGTTGCGTTCCCATTGGCTGCGACTGGAGCGGTAGGCGGCTCGATCTTGGGCACTTTGTTGGGACTTTCTCGAACAGCTGTGTTTGCTGGCACGATTCTAGGCTGCCTAATCGGCAACGGAGTGTTGTATTTCGCTGCTGAACAAGTTAGCCGCTACATCGATACGAATAGCCCTGTGATCAAGTTTGGCGGCATCGCGGTTATTTTGGCGATAATCATTTTCATGGAAATTCGATACAAACGCTCGAAAAAGAAATTTGTTGCTACCCACAAGTAGGTCGTCCGAATTGCGGCTTAATATCAGCTCATTGAACCGTTTTTACTCTCGATTGACTTTTGAATGCCATCGGTCAAGAACGCAAAGTTAGCTTGGGACGAACTGAATCAAGCGATCGAAGGATGTCGTCGTTGCCCTCGTTTGGTTAAACACTGCCAAACCGTCGCCGCTGTCAAGCGTGCCGCATACGTTGAAGAAGCGTATTGGGGAAAGCCTGTGCCGAATTTTGGATCGGCCGGTGCAAAAGTTTTGATCGTCGGACTTGCCCCAGGTGCCCACGGAGCCAATCGAACGGGACGAATGTTTACCGGCGATCGAAGTGGAGAATGGTTGTTTCGTGCATTGCATCGGGCGGGGCTGGCGAAATTGCCGTCGTATCAAAACACGGGTGATGGTCAGCAGTTGATCGATTGCGCGATCACAGCCGTTTGCCACTGTGCACCACCGGCGAACAAGCCGCGTCCCGAAGAGATTACTAATTGCCAAGCTTTTTTGGAAAGGACTTGGAGCCTGACGCGGCCTCAAGTGGTACTCACTCTCGGCCAAATCGCCTGGTCGCAGACTTTCCAGTTTGCCAAGCGTAACCAATGGTGGCAGGGGCCAATTCCGAGATTTGGCCATGGCGCCGCGGTCCGACTGCGAAACAATCAACTTGCCGAAAAGCAACAACCGGCAAAGCATGCAACGACTTGGGTTGTCGGAAGTTTTCATCCCAGTCAACAAAACACATTTACCGGGCGTCTTACAGAAAAGATGTTAGACTCGGTGCTGGCTGAAGTTTGTAAATTGAAAAAGAATCAGTGAACTGTTGGCACCAAATCCATGAACCTAGACGACCAGCACCCAAGCCCCGGAATGACCAGCAATGTTATCGATTCGGTAATCATTCCCGACCCGCCGCGAAAAATCACGGTACGCGAGGTCTTTAGCTGGTTGGTGATTTTGTCGGTCGTCGGTTTTCAGTTCGTCACGAATGTATTTGATTTTTCGCCGAAAGACTCCGGAGAACAGAAGAA
>JBEBGH010000628.1:0-1695 GCA_040081565.1 Pirellulaceae bacterium | reverse complement strand
AAAGAAAACGAACCATTAAGCGACGGTCTTAAGATTGGTCAACAACTGATTCAAAACAAATTTTGAATTCCTTTGTATTTTTTGTTCATCGTCGTGATTTGCGCGCGGATTCGCTTCCCAGAGCTGTTGGATTTTTTTTAGGCATGACTCGGGTGTTCGATGGATTTGCGATAAGGGTCAGTTTAGGATGAGTCCCAGCTGATGAAACGGAGGCAAGCTCTGTGGGGACACAACTTGCTGAGGGATAGTCAGCTCGACGGTGCGTCGATGGACGAACCAGAGCGTTCCGGGGAGCGATCTCCGGACGCTCATTTTGCGGGACACGGGGTTGTTACTCTCCACAATTGATTCGACTTGACCAGCGCATTGAGGATCGTCAGCAGCTTTCTCATGGCTGCGGTCAGGGCCACTTTTTTCGGTTTTCCTTTTGCCAGCAAACGCTGGTAGAAGGTCTTGATGGAGGAGTTCCATCGCGTGGCCGTCAGGGTGGCCATGTACAGCACGGTACGCACTGTCGAACGACCTCCGACCGTCTTTCTTTTGCCGACGGATTTTCCTGAATCGTTGTTCATTGGCGCGACGCCAACGAGTTTCGCAATCTCCTGACGATTGAGTTGTCCGAGTTCAGGAAGCTCAGCCACAAGCGTGCTGACGGTGACAGGCCCAACGCCCTTCACGGAATTCAGGATTTCGACCTTGCGTGCATTAGGTTCGTCGGCTTGAACCGCTGTCTCGATTTGTCCTTCAATCGCCTTCAGCTGTTTTTTCAGGCTTCCGAGCACAGTCTCGATGGATTTGCGGATATCGCGATCGACCGTCTGTTGGATGCGGTTTTGCTCCTGATTCATGAGATCCAGAAGCTGCCGCCGCCGCTGAACAAGATCGCCAAGTTTAATTTCGTCATCGGATTGAGCAACCTGGGGCGCAGGTCGCACGACTTCGCCAAATCGCGCAATGACTTGCGCATCGATCGCATCGGTTTTTGCGTTTTTGCCGATGCCTTTGGCAAAGTCTCGAACCTGGCGTGGATTGACCACCGCCAGCGCGATTTTCCGCTGGTGCAGGAGCTTGACCAGCAGCGACTCATAGCCGCCGGTCGCTTCCAAAACAACGATCGTATTCTCCGTTTCAATGAGTGAATTGATCCATGTGTTGATGTCTTTTTTTGTGTTGCCAATGGTTGCCGATCGGCATTCGGCACTGGCGATGTCGAGTGTCCCTTTCGAGACGTCGATACCCACAAACCTTGAGAACGAGTAAACTACAATATTCATTTTGTCCCTTCCTAGTAAAATTCGAGCTCACAGTGAATGTGGCTCCAGCGACGGTTCGGGTTTGAAATGAAACGACTTGCGATCAAGCTTAATGACGGTTTGAAAAACCCAGGCTTTGACGATCTGCAAGCCGCTGTCCTCACGGGACTGCCATCCTGTGAGGACGTTTTCTTTGTAACTGCCGCAGACAGAACTGCAACTGAGCTACGAAAACAAGATTCTGGAAGATACTAGGCTTTGACTTCGCGAGTGCGGTCGGAGACCGCGGAGTAGGGATCAGGGTTGAGCGGAGTGGGCTTGTGGTGATGAGAGCCATTCGAGCCGAAGCTCGTCGATCAACGGATCGCGGCATTTGTTCAAGAAGCCCGTTCGAGTTGCAGCGACCTGTGCCATATGGGAAACGCAATCCGCAAGTGCGTTG
>JBEBGH010000627.1:0-1697 GCA_040081565.1 Pirellulaceae bacterium | reverse complement strand
TGCCGTGGGGCGGCATCCATGATTTGCACGTCTTGCCCAACGGAAACGTGATGGTGCAACAAGGAACCAC
Organism: Pirellulaceae bacterium; assembly: GCA_040081565.1. GTDB lineage: Bacteria > Planctomycetota > Planctomycetia > Pirellulales > Pirellulaceae > BJ22. Next base: position 1,627 of record JBEBGH010000627.1, on the reverse strand, counting down.
GAAAGTCGTTGAGATTGATCGCCAGAAAAAAGCCGTCGTCTGGACCTACGATTCTCTGAAACAAAACGTCGAGGGTGAATCGCCAGTTGAAATCCACGCGTTCCAGCCACTGGAAAATGGGCATGTCATGATTGCCGAGTCTGGACGAGCCCGAATCATTGAGGTCGATCGCGAAGGCAAATTGATCTGCACGATCAACCTCAAGGTTAACCGTCCCCATCCGCACATGGACACGCGGTTGGTTCGAAAGTTAACCGATGGCAGTTATCTGGTTTGTCATGAGGGAGATGGTTTTGTGCGACAATACAACGCGAAGGGTGATGTCATTTGGGAATTCGAGATCCCAATGTTTGGCGAGCAAAGACGCGACGGACATGGGCCCGAATCGTTTGGCAACAAAACGTTCGGCGCGGTGCAGTTGAAGAATGGAAATTTTCTGATTGCCACTGGGAATGGCCACAGCGTCATCGAAGTTACTCCTGCGAAAGAAATTGTTTGGAAGCTTTCGCAAAAAGACTTTGACGGCATCGCGTTGGCTTGGATCACCACCCTCGAGGTTTTACCCAACGGAAACTACGTGATTGGCAACTGTCATGCGGGCGAGGGAAATCCGGTGCTGATTGAGGTCGAACCCAAGACGAAAAAGATCGTTTGGAAACTTGATGAGTTTGCGCGGTTTGGAAATAACGTTTCCAATTCCCAGTTGCTCGATGCACCAGCCGGAACGATCCGCTAAAAACACTTAGGTGAATCTTTTGCAGTTCGAACAGCCCAAGTTTTTTGTTGATTTCGGGAACTTTTGGTAGAGTGCAACAGTCGAAACCCTGATTCGATTGGGGCAGCAGTAGTTTTTTCAAGGCGAAAACCATGATTTTCAAGGCATTGGCCCTTTCCCTGGCCACGGCAGTGTTGTTTGTTTCGAGCATCTTCTGGCCATTCGCAGGAACGTCAACCAGCATGATAAGCGACGAAAAAGTTAGGCCAGAAGATCGCACGGCGGCCAAAAAATTAATGGATGAAGGCAACTATCGCGATTCGCTGGCGATGTACCTCAAGGTAATTCGAAACAAAGACGCCAAAGACGTCGAACTCGCGGAAGACTGGAATTATGTTGTCCAGAATCTTCAACACTTGCAGCAAGTTCAGGAATTCGACGTCTTGTTGGAAGAATTTCATGAGCTTCACTTAAACAAGCCACGCTTTCAAAAAAGGCTGGCAATGAGTTTGCTCAACATCGAGCATTTTGGATTCACAACCGCCGGAAAATTCTATCGCGGTAGCGCCCGGGGTGGCGGTGTTTGGACCAGTGCCCAGGATCGTGATCGCGTGCGTGCCATGCAAATCATGCAACGTGCTGAAAAGGCGGTCAACGATTCCGACGACAAAAATCTGATGGCCGAGTATTACTGGGAACTCAGTCAGTTGGTTTCCTTTGATCGAATGTATGGCGAGACGTGGAAGCTGCAGGAGTTGACGGACCTGGCGACCTTGCCGGATTACGAGCCGGCTGATCAATGGGGTTGGCGAGGTCGAGGCTGGGGCGGCGGGGCGAATCGTGGAGCGCCGGTCGATGCGGAAGGAAATCCGATTTATTACAAGATTCCCGAGTCTTGGGAAAAAGCAGCCA
>JBEBGH010000033.1:0-23881 GCA_040081565.1 Pirellulaceae bacterium | reverse complement strand
AGATGCGCCGGCGGATCCTCAGATTCTTATCAAAAAGCAGCGTCGCAAACGTCTTACCCTTTGCCCCTGCGGTCTTGTGGGCTTCATCCAAGATCGCGAGATCGAACTCGACGCCCGCTTTCCGCGCTACGTTCGCGAGTAGGGGCGAGCTTTGGTACGTCGTGAAGACAATCCGACGGGACGTTGTCGGTTTCGTCAAAAAGGACTTGATCTTTTCCGGCTCCGTCGTGACGTCGAGGCCGAGTTCGTAGACGTCGCCGACAAACTGGTCGCGTTCGATGTTCCCTGCGCTCTCATCGCTGCAAACACACAGCCATTCAGCCAGCGGCTTTTCGTTGGTCGCGACGATCTCGCGGGTCCAGTCCTCGACGCCTTGTTTGATTAGCGCGAGACTCGGGACCGCGACGAGAATCGTCTTCGCCTTGAGAGCCTTCGCGATCCAATAGGCCGTTAGGCTCTTACCGGTCCCGCAAGGCATGATGAGTTTGCCGCGGCTTTGTCGCTTTTTGGCGAAGTGCTCGGTCGCTGCTTTGATCGCCTTTGTCTGATGGGGTCGCGGTTTGCGTCGCGTCGGTCGCGCCGCTTTGCCTTTTAGTCGCTTATGGATGAGGCCCCAATCTTCACGACTTAGGGCAAGCCAAGCCTCGAGCCCGATCTCCGACGTATGCCCCGCGAGCTTGCCTTTGCGAACGGGCCGACTCGATGAATGCGCGACCCATGCTTCGGAAAAGCATCCGCGGCAATTGATAAACGCGAGGCTTGCAAACGTCGAGAGCTCTTTGCGTGTCGGTGGTTTATCTTGGTCGCTTTTGTATTTCGACTGGATCGCCCAAAACGATCCGTCGCGAGCCTGAGCGACGAGATCGATCCCTTCGTCCGCTTTGGGTAGCTTTAGCTTCGTCCGAATTTTCGTCGGGAGGTCCCACTTGCAGACCCAAACGTCGCGGAGCTTCGTCCCTCCGAACTCAGGGCGCGTGAGGAGATAGAGCTGCGTCAATCGCTCGAAGGCGTCGCCCTTCTCGGCGGCGTTCCGCGGCGCGAGTGCGCGCGTGAAATCCTTCCACGATTTGCACTTGGCGATCAGCTTGTCGATTCGGGAAGGTCGAAGCATATCGGCGATCTGAAAGCGGTTGGGGGAGAATTTAGTATAATCGCCGAAGAGACCGAAGAGCCGGAACTCGCGCGGCGGGTCTTCCTGGCTGCGCTCGCCGTCTTCGTCAACACGCGGTCGGCGATCCAACTTGACGCGGAGCTCGGCGATAGGGCCAAACTAGCGCGGGCGTATCATACGCGTTTTGGGTATCTTTAGCGGGGTCTGCGTTGGCGCTGGACACTGAAAAAACGCGGGAAAATCGAGTTTCTGAAACGCTCGTGCAAAATTCTGACTCTTTTAGTTGGGGTTCAAATCCCTTTTCCCGAACTCAACAGAATAGCCCGCAAACAGCGGGCTATTTTCGATTCTAGTCCGTGGTTCTTAGGCCGTGTGGGTTCATAGGCGGTGTACTCGCTGAATTTGCGGAATTGTTCCGTGCCTCTAGGTCAATTAAGGGGGCGCCTTTCTTCGACATGGAACTGGTCAAAGGCATTCCGCTCATTGACTACTGCGACCAGCTCAAACTATCGGTTCCCGAGCGACTGCCGTGTCCAATGCCGCTTGGGTAATGTCGGGGCAAAGGCAAGTGATAGTGGAAATGCAAAAGGGTATCCGTGATGCTCTCCTGAATGGGGGCAAAGTATGGTTCACGTCGGAAGCCCCATTTCCGCCAATCGCTATTTGCCCGAATTACTTACGGATGGCTTTGTTCCGTCGCTTTTTGCAACAAGGTCGAGTTGCCGTGGGCTGAGCCAACACCAAGGCTCTTTCTGGTTGCCTATTCGCGCGTTCACCTTGACCTGTTGGACCCGTGTAAGCGCCAGTCCCTTCAGCGCAGAATTCTTGAGGTAATAGAGCTGATCCGACTCCTTTGCGTCGGTTGTTTTCTGATCCGGTTTCAGCCGGACTACTCGTCCGTTTGCTATTTTGTTTGCTATTTCAAATTGACCTTCGTTATGGGCAAAGATCTTCGATGCACACTCCAGGCTTTGAGCGGTCTTGACCAGATCGTCGTACTCGATGGTTGCCGGATCGAATTCGACCTCGACCACTTCCAGATTGTCCAGCCAGCCGGCGCGAGTATTCAGCACGCCATCGAGGTTTCCGAGCCGCGCTTCACCCTCCCAGAAACAGTGCATGGCGAAAGTGGCGGTTTCTCGTTTGATTGAATTCTCGTCGGCGACCAATTGCAGATAGTCGGGAATGTCTCGCCCGGCTGCTTTCAGTGCAGAAACCATTCGGGGAGCCGTTTCCGCCAAGGTCCAAAGTCCGTCAACTCTGTCAATCACATCTTTCCGGTCGGCGTTCAGGTAACGTACAACCGGATTATTCCAGGTCGGCTCCTTGAATTCTTTCAAGATAGCCGCATCTTCGTCGCGGTTGTTGAAAACCAGAACAGGAACAAATTCCGTTTCGATGGCCTCGACGATCAGGGGAGCGGACAGGACCTGTCCACCAAAATCCTGACAAGTCTGTCAGCCAGGGACTTCCTGAAAAAGGACAAACAGCGGTCGTCGTGTCTCTTGCGAAATCCGCAAAGCCGCGTCCCAATCGCGAGTCCAGGCAACTGTTCCAAGTTCTTTGGGAGTGGTTTCGAACCCCAGAGCAGCGAGTTCAACCGTCGGTGCCCTTCGGATTTGGTTCGCGATTTCAACTCTCCTTTTAAGCGAGGCGTCTTGTGCAACACCAATGGAAAGATTCAGAGAAACCGTTGATACCAGAGCAAGGAAAGCAAAGTTCCGGAACATAATCCAAACCTGTTTGAATTCGTTTGATGCGTCCGCGAGTCGGGCATTCCTGTGCAATTTTACAGTCTATTTGTCCTCTTCGCCATTCTTTGGACGAATGGACTCGAAATACTTGCGGGCAGTTTCGCGATGGCCCAGCGGGAGAGGTTCTGAATCGAGAACCTGTTCCATTTCTTTCTTGAACTGCGCGTACCGCTCTTTGTAATTTCGTGAAGCATCCTGGCGGGCTTCAAGGGTCGTTGATGTCTCGCGTTCACTCGGCCCGTCGCCGGAAATGCCAGTGACGTTTTCTTCGCGACGCGTCGAGTCCAATTTGGTTTTCTCGTCGCCGGTTGGCTGGCCGGACTTGCCGGTTCCCCAATTATTCGATGGTGAATCCGATTTCGCAACCTTCTCGTTGGGCCCCGATTTGTTGCATTGGCAGGCACCCTTGCACTCAGCCAAGCGATTGAGTTGGCAGCCCAAGCATTCACAAATCGATTTTTTGGTTCCCTGTTTTCGGCAGACACCGGCCGCCTTGCACATGCCCGATTTACATTTGGAAAATTCTTCGTTTTCCAGTCCTTCCAACATTTCCGAAACCGCTTGACTCAACTGGCCTTTTTTCGCTTCGCCGAGTTTTTTGGAGAGTTTGGCGAGGTTGGCCGTCACAGCTTCGCGATCCTTCCGTTCCATGGACGACGCATCGATTTTTTCGAGTTCTTCGGCGGCTTTTTCATATTCGCCCGATTCGATGGCTTGGCTCGCGGCCTGAGTCGCCTTCGCCGCTTCCATTGCTTGGGCAAACTCTTTCATCTGTGCGTCAACTTGTTCAACGTTCAACTGCTCCATTGCGACTGTAATCGCCTGCTGCATTTCAGACAGCGACGCAAGAGCCTCACGTTCGTCGACTTCGGGTTGTTTCATTTCTTCGATGGCCGCTTCCAACTGTTCCGCCAGCTCCATCAGTTCTTCGTCTTTGTTCTCTTCGGCCAATTGTTTCAAATCTTCCAGCATCGTTTCTTCGAGCAACTGGGCCTGTTCGAGGACAACCGGAATTGCCTCGGGGGCGCTGGCCACTGCGGTATTATTGGTGCCTGGGAAAAACGCAACAACCAGCATCAGCCCGGTCGTCAAGATTCCAGGAATCGTTAGTCGAGGAATTGTCCAGCGGACAACTTGTTTCGCATCAATGGTATCAAGGTGCTGGATCGTGTCCTGAATTTGTAAGGTCTGAAGTTCGTCCAGTTTAGGCCGCCGGGAAAAATCCAGCGCACTCACCGATCGATCTTTCAGTCCACAGGCTGAATCGACCAATCGAGCGACCGATTGCCACGAAGTCGGCCAGAGTATTCCGACGAAGAAAGCCAAAACGGTCGCAGACATCAAGACGAACCAAGGGGCAGACGAGTCGGCCAACACGTTGGTCCGTTGCAGAATCAGAATGATCAACCCGCTCATTGCACCAAGCAATAGTCCGGTTGAAGCACAGCGAAATCCACGGTCCATTCGTTTTCGAAATTTGACCGACGACAATCTGGAAGTGATTTGGTCCACCATCGAAAGTCCATCCTGTTAAAAGACGGGAAATCTGAACGCTTGATTCTACCAAGGGTTTTAACCCTATGAAATACATTTGTTCCGAAGAAATATGATATCGACGGGCTAATCGTGAGAATAATCGCCCAAGTCAGATTCGAGTTGTTATTACGGTCAAAAGCCAGCGGCCTTTTGTTTCCTCCATAAGGAAAAGTCCAAACGGCGAAGGGCAACGTCGAGGACAAATAATGCCAAAGCCACCGCTAATAACCAGGGCCACAGCGGAAAGATGTTCTCGGCGGTCGCTTTGGTAGGTTCGAATAATTCTCGTGCGGTTGGATTGAATCGGCCCCCAGTCAAGTCGGTTACTTTTTTCATTAAGGCCGTGTCGGGTGGACCGAGCCGGAGTTCATCAGGATAGCCGACGACTACGCCGCGGGTTTGGCGAAAAGTCTGAGCACCACCGCGCTGCTGGGACAACTCCAAATGATATGCGCCGCGGTCAAGTGAAGGGAAATCCGCCTCGTACCGGCCAGGAGCCGTTTGTTTCAAGGTGACCTCTTCGCGACCAAGGTTCGGATTGATCAATGTCATTTTCGTTTCGGCTTCATTGATATAACGGCCCGCGACATCAACGGAATCGATTTTGACACGAGACACATCGCCGCGCCGCTCGACTTCGACGAAGACACCTTTCGATTCGCTTTTGCGCATTGCATGACGAATGACTTGCGCCCAAAACGTCCCGAATTCTGGCCAGGTCAACCATTCTGCGGCCCATTGGCTTTTGGCATCCGATGTAAACGCCACCGTCATTCCTAGACCGTATCGCCACCAGACGAGGACCGGGTCGCCGGCCTCACTGGCCAAAATGAATTCGCTGGTCGGTTTGGCTCGTGTCATTACATAACCAAGCAGAAACGGGGCTGTCTCGATATTGATTCCACTCAATACCTGGGTGGATCGAACAAGCAGCGGAACGAAAGGCAATTCGTTGATCGCCGATTTAGAAGCCTCCATCGTTTCCTTGGCGAAAATCTGAGGAACGCTGTTGGGATCGTCGCACATGTAATAGCGTCCACCACCCGATTCTGCCAAACGTTCGAGCAGCTCGGCGTCCGCTGACTCGCCAACGGCAACCGTGCTGAGGGTGATTCGCGCCGAGACCATGTCCCGTGCAATCCCTTCGAAATCGCCGGGCTCGCTGTGTCCGTCAGTCAACAGAATCACGTGTTTGAGCTTCGCCGTTGTCGCTGTTAGAGCGTCGTAAGCATCGGACAGGCCGGGATAAATGCTGGTGCCGCCGCTCGCTTCGATCGTGCTGATCCGGTCGATGATAAAACCGCGGTCGGCGGCCGAGTGCATTTCGCTGACCCAGTAACTGGCTCCGTCAAACGCGATGACGCCCAGCTGGTCGCGCGGGCCGAGCAGTTCGGCGGCGCCCTTGGCCGCGTCTTTGGCCAATTCGATTTTCTCGCCCCCCATTGAGCCCGATTTGTCGATTACCAAAACCATGGCCAAGCTCGGTTTTTCTTTTTCCTTTTCGAAATTACTGCGGACTGGAAGGATTTCTTCCAGCGTCGTTTTGTAATAGCCCCCCAGCCCAAACGACTGGTCGCCGCCGATCATCACGAGTCCCCCGCCAAGATCCTCAACATAAGTCCGGATGATTTCCATTTGCTGAATGCTCATCGCAGTTGCCGGAACATTCGAGAGAACCAGACAATCGAACTTCTGCAATTCGGACAGCGAGCGGGGAAGGCCTTCGACTGGACGGACCTGCACGAGGATGTCCTGCTCTTCGAGCGCCCAACGAAAATGGTTTGTTTGTGCCAAGTCCGAGTCAACGACCAGAACACTGGGTTTGCCTGCAGCGAACACAACGGTCGAAGTCGCGTTGTTGTCGAGCAGCGTGTCGTTGAAGCCCCGAATGCGAATCGCGTAATCGGTTTGGCTTTCGTTGTCGATACTTTGGCGAAAACGGAATTTGGTTTCGCCCGGTCCGACTTTGAGCGGTTCTTTTTGCTCACTGACCAAAACGTCGCCGCGATAGACATCGATGAATCCCTGGTCGTCGTGATTTGAAGCAATTGTTACTTCGACATAAAACGGTTCCCCCTGCCGGACTTCGGCGGGTGCGCTAACATCGGCGACCTGTACCTCAGGCTCCGTACGCACCGGCAATTCGACCATGCTGATGGGAATTTTTGCGGTCGAAGCGGCTTGCAAAACATCGCCACTCGTTTGTCGGCCATCGGTCAGCAGAACGATTTGCGGGACATGACCGGGCGGAATCGCTGCGGCGGCGGTTTCAACGGCCGACGCAATATTGGTCGCCTTGCGGTTTTCCTCGGCTTGCTTCGGATCGTCGGCGGGTTTTTTCGTTGGATCTGGAGGGCTTTCACCCACGGGCACAATCGGCGTGGGATAATTGGCAAAGTCCATGATTGCCAAAACGTCTTGCCCGGCGGCCGATTTGGCCTCGGCGACAAACTTGTCGATGACTTCTGCCGCTTCTTTGTCCACGCTCAACGAACGATCGATCGCCAAAACAACAAATTGCCGTCCGGTTGGCTTGATCAGGATTAATCCCGCCAACGACAGAATCAGCAACACCAAAACCAACGTGCGAACGACCAGTGAGACTCGGCGTTGAAATCGGGGAAAATCGCTCAGACTGCGAATGAAAAACCAGACGACTGGCACCAGGAGCAGAAGCAGCCACAACATCCACGGTCGAGTGATATCCAACGACCACCCAGAAATCGAAGGATCGTTCATCCGATGATCCTCCGCTGATAAAGCCACCATTCGATAGCGGTCAACCCGGCGGCCAATAAAGTTAGGTAAAACCAGATCGAGCGCCCGCCCAATCCGAATGCGCTCAACTCGTCGGCCTTCGGGATCTCGAATCGCGGCCGCAAATCGCTTTCTTCCGTCGATGTTAGATTGCAGGCGATTTGAAGCGACGGTTCGGCGTCGTCGGCTTGTGTCTCTCCATTTGCTGGTGACTTATTTTCCGCCGGGGTTTTCACGTCGGCGTCCCTGTTGAGAGGACGCAACACCCACACCCCAGAGTCAAGTAACGGGCCGATGGTGGCCACGCCACTTCCAGTCGCGATTGGACTGCCAACACCATCGGGTGTAAGTAGTTCGTAACTCGCAGTGTTGGTCGCAACGCTCGACTCGACGACGATTCCGGCATTTCCCTCGGTGGTCGGTTCCGGAATTTTCGCTGACGCCTCCTGTCCAAAACTCCGTCGCACATCCACCGACACCAGCTCCCCCGTTGCCGCGGCAGGCCGCAATTCCCCGGCGTCTCCCTGAAACCACTCAATGCAGTTTTTGATCAGCACCGGAAAGGCAATTCGCAGCGGCAACTCTCCTTGATCCAAATTACAAGTCAGTACGATGACATCGCCCCCCGGCCGCGAAATGCGGGCCAAAAGCGCCTGATCCAGTGGATCGCGAATCAGCTTGTCGATCTTTGTCTTGAATTCGATTTGTTTCGCTCCTGGAAAAATGACATTGTCCAGTCGCACATGCTGCGTGATTGGTGAGTTGCCATCAACTGCCGCGACGATCGGTTGTTCGATTGGTTTTTGAATCGTCCACAGCTCGCAATCGTTTTGCGGATCGATAACTAAGACCCGCCCTGCTGGAATTTTTTCCGGAACCTTGCGGTCGAAAACCTGAATTGCCTGGGTGTTAGCGCTGACCGCTGCGAGATCATTGGTGGTCGTCAATTCGACCAGCGGCATTGCTCCAAGCGCGCTGAACACGAACAGATTCCCCTCGGACACCAACGTGACAGGCGTCTTTTTTCGAGTCGGCAAGACCGCCCGAGCCAAATTGTCGAGGTCCATTGAGTCCTCGATGTTGAGCTTGGCCGTCATCACTCCGCCTGCTGCCGAAGTGTGATCGACGATTCGCGTAACCGTCTGGTTCGGTTCGAGCTCCAGTGGCAAGACGTCGACCAGGTCACCATTCAAATCCAGCTCGAGGCGACACGACCGTTTTTCTTCCGAGAAATTGGAAACGTCCACCAGTACTTGATAACTGATCGCATCGATTAAACTTCGCCGAACCTGATAACGGGTGATGCCAAGGTTGTCGAGCTTTTCGCCAACTCCCAGCAGACGAATCTGTTTGGTATCAACCAGCGGCTGCAAGTTTCCGGAACAACCGTCGGTGATGACAACGATGTCGTTTTCGCCTCCGAGCCCACTCAACAGTCGTCGGGCTAGTTCCACTGATGTTTCGATTGCAGACGGCGCGTCCGTGACATTCAATTCATCGATCGCCTGTTTCAGCCAGCGACCATGATTGGTCATTCCCCATACGACTTTTGGTCGTCCCCCAGCGGCAACGAGTGCCATTTCATCGCGATCACGCATCGAACGAACCAGCGTATGGGCCGCTTCTTGGGCGAGTTCCATCCGCGATTTCCCCTGGGCATCGACGGCTTGCATGCTGGCCGAGTTGTCGATGATCACGACGATTCGTTTTTGCCGCGACTTTTGCCAACTCCACAACGGATCAACGAGTGCACCCACTAACAATACGAGAAACGCAAGTTGCAACAGGAGCGAGAGCCAATGCCTCAGCCGTTGCCACCACGAGCGAGGTTTCTTTTCATCATAAAGTTGATTCCAGAAAAGAAGCGTTGTCACCGGAACGCGGCGGACGCGTACTTTCAATATGAAAAACGCAATGATCGGCAAGGCAACAAATGCCCACCAGAAGCCAATCGGATTTGCGAACTCCAAAATCCCCAAAACGAAACCCCTCCAGCCTTTCCATCAATCCAAAACCAATAGTCGTCGATCAAGCATCAACTCGCCAGCGCCGTTGCCCGCATCATTTTCAAAATCAGTTCGTCAAACGGCAATTCGGTCGTCGTTCGCGAACAACTCATCGAATAGTCGCGACAATATTTATCAATACCTTTCAAGAACTCCTCGAACAGCGTTCGGTATTGTCGCAGCTTTCGTTCCGTAATTGTGATCTTCCGCAACTCGCCGTTTTCCACTTCCTCTAACTCAACGTCACCCAACCAGGTCGGGTTCGCTTCCGCAGTTGTATGAATCTGAATGACATGCGGTTCGAATCGCCGGTGACGCAAGATATCAATTCCGCGTCGAAAACCATCCTGGTCGAACAGGTCGCTTAGAATGATCACCAGCCCGCTGCGTTCGGCTCGATTGACAAGGTTTTTGGAAACAGCCTGCAAGTTCGTTCCGGTACCCGCCGTTTTCAATTGCTCCAAAAATTTCAGGATTGTTAAAATTCGTTCCTTGCCTCGCGTCAACGGCAGCGTCGCCCGAACATCGTTGGCATAGGCCAAAATTCCGACGCGGTCCATATCGGCCAGCGCGATATAGGCCATTGCAGCAGCGACCTTGCGCACGTAATCAAACTTGTTGGGATTCCCGGCGTTCATGCTTTGAGAAACGTCGAGCAAAATATAAACGTGCAAATCCTGCTCTTCCTGAAACCGTTTCAATAACAGCGAGTCGTAACGGGCGAACAGATTCCAGTCCAGGTATCGCAGGTCGTCGCCCGGCGTGTACTCGCGGTGGTCGGCGAATTCGATTCCCCCGCCCAATTGTTTGGTGCGCCGCTGGGCTAGAAGTTTTCCCCGAAAAATACGGCGAGAAACCAAGGAAAGGTATTCCAGTCGTTTCAAGAACTCTGAATCAAACAATGGCATGGCAGGCAACGTGTAAGAAGGGTTTGACTGATGGTAGATTATCGAAGTCGTTATGCCGGAACGGCGGCCGCCACGTGATCGTTTTTCAGGATCGACTCGATTACCGAATCGGTTTTGATTCCTTCGGCTTGCCCTTCGAAATTCAACAACACGCGATGTCGCAGGCAATTGACTGCCACCGCGCGGATGTCCTCGCGAGCCACGTTATAACGTTTGTCCAGAATCGCATTGATTTTTGCGGCAAGAATAATCGACTGGGCGCCACGCGGGCTGCTGCCGTAACGGACGAACTGTCGTGTCATTGGAGTCGCAAGGTCATGCTCAGGATGAGTCGACATCACGACGTTGATCGCAAAGCGACGGACTTCATTGCCGATCGGAATCCGTCTGGCAAGTGCGGCCATTTCGATTATCCGGTCCGGCTCGAACAGGCGGCTGGCTTCGGTTTTTCTCGACTCAGTCGTGCGGTCGAGAATTTCTTCGAGGTCCATAATCGATGGAAAAGAAACCATCAGCTTCATCATGAAACGGTCGAGTTGCGCTTCGGGCAGCGGATAAGTTCCTTCCATCTCCAGCGGATTCTGTGTCGCGAGAACAAAAAACATTCGGTCGAGCGTATGCGAAGTTCCCCCGACGGTAACGCTCTTTTCCTGCATCGCTTCCAGCAAAGCCGATTGCGTTTTGGGTGTGGCCCGATTGATTTCGTCGGCCAGCAGAATATTGGCAAAGACCGGACCCCGTTGAAAACGGAAGTTGCGGTTCCCGTCTTCTGACTCGACAATCATGTTGGTGCCGATCAAATCGGCGGGCATCAAATCGGGCGTAAACTGGATTCGCGAAAATTTGGCGTGCAGCGCATCAGCCAGCGTTCGAACCAACAGCGTTTTTCCCAGCCCCGGAACGCCTTCCAGCAAAACATGGCCTCCGGCAACCAGCCCCAACAAAACCCCGTCGACGATGTCCTGCTGGCCAACAATAACTTTACCGACCTCGTCCCGCAGCCGTTGAAAGTCGTGGCGAAAGGAATCCAGTTGCCGACGAAGTTCCGAATCGACTTCGCTCATATATATTCTCCGAGTGGCTGCGTTTTGATTGTTTATCGTTCTATTGGGTACGGCCTGCTAAGTCAATCAATCGGCCCTCATTTTAATGAAACGGATTTACACCGGCAAAGAAAAAATGTTTCGGAACCTTTTTTACCGATGGTTGTTATGAATTTTCAAATGAATTATTGCGGCAATCGACAAACAGGTCTGATACACTTATGTGAAAACCCGTTGAAAAAGAACGAGCTTGCCTGAAGGAGATTCGATCCATGTCTTCTTATTTACAAACGTCTGATTTAATGGCGGGGCGCAGAAGTTGGTCCGACATAATTGTTTGTTCGATGCTGCTTGTACCACTGGTCCTGGTTCCGGCCGCCAGTTTCGCATCGATTCAAGAGTCCACAACAACTCAACAGGAATTAACGCCGGAAACGGCCGAAGAGAAAAGTGAACGGGTCGCGGCCGAACGATTCTTGGACTTGCTGAAGAAGCGGCCGCGCTTGGGAACAGCACTCGACAAGGTCTATGGCTATCACGTTGGAAGGGGGACGCTGGAAGCTTTCGTCACAAAACTCGAGGCTGACGCGACGGCATCCAACGAAGGCAATCTCTGGCTGATTCTTGGCATGGTTCAGATGCAACGTGGCCAGGACGCGCTCGGTGCCCAAGCCCTCGAACGCGCCGAACAATTGTTGCCCGCAGAACCATTGGCCAGTTATTACCTGGGTAAGTCGCTGGTGTTGACCGGTGAAGTCGACAAAGCCGCTGATGCGATGCGCCGCGCAATCGAACGCAAGCCCGCGCGAGCAGACATGCTGCAAATCTTTCAGGACCTGGGCCGGATTTTTCAAAGGACTGGTAGAAACCAGGAAGCACTTGAGGTGTGGTCTCAACTAGAAGCGATGTACCCAGGCGACACCGGTGTTCAAGAACAGATCGCAGCAATTCTTGCCGAAGAAGGAGCCGATCAAAGCGCGTTGGAACGCTACACTGCGCTCGCACAATCGCTCACCGACCAATTTCGGAAAATTGAAATGGGAGTGCGGGCAGCTCAGCTGCAAGCCAAACTGGGCAATTCCGAAAAAGCACTTTCCGATTTTGAAAAATTGCTGGCGACGGTCAACCCTGACAGTTGGCTCTATCGCGACATTCGTAGCCGAATCGAAGAAGTCTTTTGGGTCAGCAACGATTTTGACGGACTGGTGAAGTACTACACAGACTGGACGGAAAAACACCCAGACGATGTCGATGCGATGATGCGCACAGCGCGCGTGCTCTCAATTCAGAAACGGACTCCGGAGGCTTTAACCTGGTTTCGAAAAGCGATTGAACGGGCTCCCTCCAATATCGAGGTCCGCCGGGCGCTGGTGGAAACGCTGGTCGCAGAAAATGAATTTGGCCAGGCGGCAACCGAAATGGAGCAACTGGTCGCGTTGGAACCGAACAACCCGGACGCGATTGTGCGCTGGGGCGAACTGGTGATGTCCGAACAGAGTCAGCCTGCCGGGGAAAGGCGACAGAAGGCAGCGGACATCTGGAAACGGCTATTGGAAAGCCGGGCCGACGATCCGGTAACGCTTGCACGTGTTGCGGACCTATTGCGAGGAGCCGAACTCGTTGATCTCGCGATCGAACATTACCGGAAAGCCATTTCGCTTGCCGAAAACGAGCCACAGTACCGCGAGTACCTGGGCGAGTTCTTGCATCAGCTTGGTCGCAAAGACGAAGCCCTGGCGACTTGGGAAGAATTGGCCAGCGGCGACCGAAAGACTCGGGACAATCTCGTGCGATTGAGCGAAGTCTTGAGCACGTTCAGTTATCCCGAACGCGCGCTAGAGACGATCGCCGCCGCTTGTGAGATGAAGCCCGATTTTGGACATCGGGTCCGGTACGCGGAGTTGCTGCGCGACGCGGGCCGAAACGACGATTCCCTGGCCCAGTTGGATTTGTCGGAGTCACTGGCGGATGACCTACAGGAACGGGAGTTGGTCATTAGCGAACGGATCAAGAGCTATGTAGCAGCGGGGACTTTGGTCAATAGAATCGAAGAACTGGAAAACGATGTCGCCGAAAAATCAAAATCGGACGCAATAAAATGGCGATTGCTGGCGTTGCTGCGGGAGGCGAATCGTCAGTTTCAACCAGCCTGCGAAGCGATCGAACAGGCTACAACATTGTCACCCGATGACGCGGTCATTTGGGAATCTGCAGCAGGTTTGTACGAGAGAACCGGGCGATTTGGTGAGGCAAGTGCAGCGTATAGAAAACTTTCGACACTCGATCGCCGGTATTTGACAAATTATCTGACACAAATCGCCAGCCTGGAAATGAGGCTTGGAAATGTTGAGTCGGCCTTGGCGGCGGGTGATGAATTGCTCGCAGCCGCTCCAGGGAATTCGGAAAGTTACCGGTTCTTTGCCGAATTGTGCAGTCAGGCAGGACAAGTCAATCGCGGATTGGAAATGCTGCGCCGCAACGTTCGCACCAATCCTAACGACGCGGACACGGTCACGTATCTGGCCAAATCACTGGCTGACGAATTTCAGACCGATGAGGCAATCGAGTTGTACTGGCGAACGTTTGACTTGGCCAAAGACATCGAAACGAAAATGCCAATCATTGAATCACTGGCCGGATTGTATTTGCGAACCGATCGATTCGATTCGCTGCTGGACCGATTAAGTGTGATCAGCCGCGAGGCCAACAAGACGCGCGATGGTTTGCTGTGGATTGCGGGTGCCCACCAGGCGGCAGGTGACCTGGGGATGGCGCGTCAGATGTTGGAGCAACTGGTTCGCGAGGACAGCCGCGACACGAAACTGCTCGAGCAACTCGTGAAGCTGTCCAGAAGCGAATTCGACTTTCAATCCGCGGCTGAATACCAAAAACGGCTGGTCGCTATTTCGCCGACTCCGGAAGGAGAGTACGCGCTGGCTAATTTGCTAATGGAAATTGGCGAGATTGACCAAGCCGAAGGATTGTGGATGAAGCTCACTCAACGCAACCGCGACAACGCTTCGATCCAGTCAACCGTTTCAAGTCTGATCAACAAGGGCCAAATCGATACGGCCGCAAAACTGGTCGAACAGGCGATGCAGCGAGAGCCGAACAACTGGGAATTGTGTGGACAGGCCCTATTGATTTACGTCAAAACCGGGAAGTTGGACCAGGCACAGGAAGTCGCTCAACGTGTTTTGGCGATGAAGATTCCGGCAGGAACGCTTTCCGAGTTGATGCAAAAGGCCAGGGCAACTGCAACCACAAAAAAGAGTCCTAATCCAAATGCCGTTGGTGTCGAGTATTACGACTCTCTCGATCGACCACTGAATATAGCAGGCGAATTGATCGCGTTTAGGCAAAGCGTTGGTCTGATCGGTGATTCCTATAGTTTTAGTCGTGGATTGCCGCTGTGGAGCGCAAAGTGTTTTGGCGCTCTATCCGCCGTCGCCGAAGGAATGGAATTGTTGGCAATTAAAGATGTCAAAGCCCGAGAATCGATTAGTGCGAAAATGATCGAGTCGGCCCTGGCTGGCAATGATCGCGATTTATTGTGGAAGGCAGTTCGTTTTCAAGCGTGGATTGATACGCGTACACCCGACGACACTAAATCGAATCCTGCCCAAGCGTGCATCGAGAAATTGGCTGAGTTGGGCGACGCAGACGCAGCTATTTCGGTTTTGACCAGTATTTACTCGCGGCGAATCAATCTGTATCAGCCGACCTGGGGGATTGAAGGCGGGGCAGCTCAAAAAATCGAACCCATGCCACGAGCCGAGCTGGAGAAGTTGTTGAAGCTCAGGGAACTGGCCAAATCCGCGCCTACGGCCCAATACAGTTATTTGAACAACTGGATGTCCGTGGAACTTCGCAAGGCCGGAATGGATGCCGAGGCTAACCAGGTCCATACCGAAATGTTCGGCTCAGTAACGGAACCATACGAAAAATTCCAAATGGCCGTGTCCATGACCCAGCAGTTGGTTTCAGGTGACTCGGAGCCGGAAAAGATCGCTGAACAAAACAAGGCGATAAGAGAAATAATGATCGAGGCGTTCAATGATGCGACCGGCAAATCAATGAACACCCAATACATGAGTTCCTCACTCGCCCAGTCGATTCCTGTCCTCTGCCAGACATCGCCGTTAGATGATGTCATCAAGATCGCTCATGCAGCAATCGGATTACAGGCTCGGATGACCGCCGAGATGCGACCTTCGCAACGAGATCGTTCTCAAAGCGGTTCGCAGCCAGCCTCTTACTATCGCGTATTGAGTGGCCGTGGACAAAGCTTCGTTGTGAAGTTTCCGCCGCCCACCGCCTATTTTGATTCCGGAAGTATTGCCGTACTGAATTCGTTGTTTCAGTCGGCAAAGGAGTCGGGGCCAGAGGGAGTAGAAAAACTAAAGGCCGCTTGTGAAAGCTGGGTCGCAGAAAAAACGGACGATCCATTCTTGACTTATGTACATGTTATGGCCAAAGCATCCGTTGAGTACTGGGCTGATGATCGGGCGGCGACCGAAAAGACACTCGAACAATTGGCAACGTTGAATGTAGGCATCCAAACGAACAGCCTAATGCAGATTAGGTTGAAATACGACAGCGGTGATATTCGAGGTGCTTTGACCATGGTCGATGCGCTACGACCAGCCAACCAGAACATGCTGGTGGATCGCGAGTTGACACGGTTGCAACTGCTGCTGCAACTTGGCGACTTGGAAATGTCAAGGGAATCGGCCAGAAAACTGTTTGCCTTACGGCTCGCGTCCGACACCGAGTTCAAATTAGCTGATTTGATGCATCAGTTGGGGATGAAGGAAATGGGCGATCGGATGATGGAACGAATTCGCCGCAAGGCAGGAGGCAAGCAGGAGACACTTTCACGGTTGATGCAAAGCTACGCGACGGCGGGAAACATGGACGCGGCGAGCGAGATTGCACGCCAAATTGTTCGGCGGACCAAACCCCCAGCCAGTCGCAATTACCGGACCAGTGAAGACGCGCAGTTCGAACAGGCGTTACAGATATTGGTTCGCGCGGGAAAAATCGAGCCGCTGATTGCCCAGTACGAAAAACTGGTCGAGCGTTCCCCGAGGGCGGTACAACTTTCGTCGCAACTGGCGGCTTTTTACGAGGCCGCCGGTCGACGCACGGATGCCCAGAAATTGTTATTGACCAATGCCGAAAAATCGCCGACCGATCCACAAAGCCTGTTTGCTGCTGGCCAGGCGCTGGCGGCCGCCGGGGACAATGCCAAAGCAGTCGAGAAATATCTTGAGGCGCTGCGGAAATCGCCAGACATGCTCAACAACAACTATTACGAAATGCGATCCGCGTTTGATGCGACCAAGGGTTGGAGCAAACTGATTGACATGATGCAAGAAGTCGGATTTGCCAAGTTTTCGCAAAGCTACCGTCTTCAGGAAATTGGACAGCAATTGGTTCAGTACAAGGAATATGCGGTAGCCAACAAACTGGTCCGCGGACTGATCGAAGGAGGCAATATCGCACAGGTCGGCTCGGTTCTGGAGAATTTCAGATACGGTGGGGAATTCAAGGCCGATGATGATTTGGCAAAATTGTTGGTCGACAAGATTCTCGCTTCTGCTGCAACCCAGAATCAGATTCGCTTTTCCGGCGGTAGGTCGTCAAACGGGTCAATGACCGGGTCCGTTGACAGTCTGGTAGGAATGGTGAAAAGCAACAAGGCGGAGTGTGAACGATTGGTGGAGGGTTTGAAAAAGCAACTTGCTGAAGATGCCAATTCACTTTTCCCCCGGGCAACCCTTGGTTTGATTGCTGTTGCCAACGGGGAGTACGAACAGGTCGACGAATTGATCGCCCCACTGCTGGCTTCCGAGAAAAAGAGTCCATTGATGATGGAAGCTATCTGGTGTATTGCGTCGAGATTGGCGGAAAAACAAAAATCGCCAGAGCGCGCTGTTACGATTCTCGAATCTCTCGATTTGAATGATGATCAGGCTTGGGGCCAAAATTACGGGTCGCGTATGAATTTTGGACCGGTGAATTTGCTCGTTTATGCCTGCGAAAACTCGAACCAGATGGAGCGAGCAAAAACCCACTTGCTGCGAATGTTGTCCGAAGCAAAAGTCGATGAACAACAAAATCAGGCCAATCCTGGCTATGGCGAATACCAGTTTTTAGAATCGATGGATTCTTTGTCGCTGAAATTAATCGCGGCCAATTGCCCGATCGAGGCTTACATTGCTTATTCCCGATCATTCGCCAACAGTGAAATGGTCGCGGCGGCCGCCAAATGGGGCGGCAGCGACATGACAGCGCGGGGTCAGAGAATTCTGGCAAGCATTCAAGCCAAGCTAACTGCGGAAACGGTGTTGAAAACCGTTCGCCAGGCCTGTGCCGGCGTTGGTTCAATCGAAGAGAATTCTACGTTTTTGTCGAATGTAGAATTCTCTGGCAACTCGCTCGCCAATGCGAATATCGGTTTGCCGCTGGAAGTGTTTGTCGCAAGAATCAAGAAGGACGAACAGCTTCAGATCTCCGTTTCCGATTGGTTGTCGAAACTACCCGCCGAACCGGCACCAAAATTCGAGTATCTGTTAAACCGCATCGTTGTGTGTAAGAGTCTGGAGAATCCAGATTTGACATCAACCTTAATTGGTCATTTGCGAAGTTGGATGTCCGAAAATCCCCCTCCCGACTGGAGCCGAGTGGCGGAAGAAAAAGGACCGAAGTCTGAAAGTGGTGATGTTGAAAACGGCGTTAAGGACGATTCCCGGTCGGCCTTGATCAACCGCGAACTTTCGCTGGCAATTGCCGCCAGAAATTTGCCAGCAACTTCCAAAGAAGAACTCGAATTGATTGAACGCCTGACGAATCGGGCAATGGATGCGGCGCGAGCTGCTCACAAGGACGCGTTGCTGTTCGCTATGAAATACCAGCTCGCCAAAGCAGTTGCAGTGCATGATCAGGAAGCGGCCAGTAAGTTGTTTCTAGAATCGCTGGATGAACTCTTTCCGCCAGCAAAACCCGAGGGTGACAAAGTTGAAAAACCATCCATCAAGTAATTTTTGCAGGCCTGAAATGGCAATAAGAATCCCATGCTGCGTAACAAAACGGCGAAGCGAGAACGTTGCCCGAATGGAGTGTGCATCTTCGGGAAAATCAGTTGGCGGACGCATTTGGGTTTCGCGGTTTACCGGTTTCGTTTTCTGTCTGATGGCGACCGGGTTGTTGAATCCCACGTTGATGTTCGGGCAAGTCTCACTTAAAGGGGGAAACGCTGCATCTAAACCAATCGATCCGATCGACCGTTCATTGGCGGCATTAGAGTTGTCTCGTGCGGCTGCCGAAAGCGGATTGAAAGATGTCTCACTGGAGGCTGTTCGCCGAGCGATGGGCAATGGTCCGCCAGTTTCGTCCGTTGAATTGGGCGGGTTGTTGGGAAATTCGCCGAACCGGCAGATGAGCTCAAGTCAATTGACGCAGCAATCAAATTTGAAACAAACACAAGTGGTGAACCAGTTGATTCAAATTGCCAAGGTGTGGAAGGAAAAGTCATTTGATTCGGCCGAATGCTATTTTGTTTTGAAACAAATCGTTTTTCCCGCCTCCCGTCCCAGCGAAGCCTTTTGTTATTCCAATCAAATGCGTTCCAACAGCCGTTCGTTTGGGAATCTGACCCTGGAAATGAAAACAGAACCCGCTCCCATCTTGTCGGTCGCAGAAACGCTGGTTCATGCTGCCAGGGATGCGTCCATGGTCGACGACCTGCGGTTGGAGCTGGCAAATCGAGAGGAGATGCCTTCCGCAAAATTGACCGTACGGCTGATTCAGTTGCTATTGGCGATCGATGAACCTGCCGAAAATCAGGAAGCACTCTGCCGTGAATTGGCCCAGTCGCCTGCTTTGATCGTCAAAGACCAGGACGCCTCCCTGTTGTTTTCTCACGTTAATAGACTTTTGAAAACGCTGCCGGAGGATTCAGCTGCCCGAAAAGAGTTGTGGGAAGCGGTGGCGAGAGAAGCCGAGGCAGATCAGACGCTTTCGCCAGATTCATGGCTGGGGTATGCCATTCGTGTTGCTGCGATTGAATCGCTAAAATCGGGTGACCAACCATCATTTGATCGATACACCCTAGTTCTGTTCAACACACTCAAGCCGTTACGTCGTGGGAACGAAAGCTACGTAGCCGGGTTGGAATCCAGTTATTACGGATCGGCCTCGACAATCGCGTTTGATGCGGGGCACACCGATTTGGGGGTCAAATTCTTGGGGCTAAGTTTATCGCAGGGTGCGTTGTCCAGAAATTCCAGCGCGGTCAGCCTTGCACCGCGCGCGCCGTTGATCAAACAACTCCTCAAGCTGGAGCCCCAGTCCCGATTTACAATCTTGGATTCGCTGGTTTGGTCAATGCCGAAACTTGGACTGCAACAGGCGGCGATGGTCAACGTTCGCGATAACATTCCCCAGCGTTTTAGTGATGCCTGGAAAGCCGAGTCTGGCGCGACTCAATTTCCCTTTGAAAAACTCACTTCTGCCGACGCCTTCAGCACCAGTTTGCTGGAAATTCTGATGCGGGATGCACAGGCCATCGGAAAAATCGACGAGGTCAAACAGCGAATCGCGGATCTGGAATCGAGGAAATCTGAGGACGCCATTTTGGCGAAAATTCTGCTGTCGCGAGTCCAGACAGGATCGATTGATTTGTCGTTGGCAAAAGCGGCTGATGACGAACCCCGTTTGCTGCATTCGAAAGGGCAAAAGCTCTTGGGGCTTCCCTTGGAAGTCGATATCGCGCGTGCCGCGTTGGCTGATCCGGCGACACGCGAAATGGGAATGCACCTGGCCAGCGAATTTCATCAGACTAAGGAACTGCGCGAAACGACGGCGGGTCGTCACGCGATACATTTCGCTACCGAAGCCGCGCAACACAAAGACGGCAAACCCGAAACTCCAGATTCGCTGAAGCATTTTGTTTTGGCCAGCGACATGTCACGCACCTCTATGCTGGCCGGTGATCCGCAGAACGCGTTATGGTTTGAGAAGTCGCCTGTTATCTGGGAACACAAGACCGGAATCTCGCGATCGTGCCTGTTGATCAAGTACCCGCTGCAGGGCGATTATGAAATCACAGTCCGCTGCAACTTACCTGTTCAAAACTATGGGCCAGGCATTGCGATCAACAATATTTGTCTAGATGTCGCCAAACCTTACGGACGATTTCAGGTCCGCTCTTCGAGTGGCAGAAATCATCAGTGGGTCATGAAGGAAAAACTTCCGGAAGGTGAATTTGTTACCTTTGTCATTCGACGCGAGAAGGCCGATTCGGTAAAAATAACTTTGGACGGAGAGCCAGCTGTCGAGTTGTTGGTCGCGGACAACGAGTTTCCCTTTTTTGGTTTCGCAAGCGCGAGAGACAGCGCCAATTCGTTCGAATTGGTTGGAATATCCGGTAACTATTCCATTCCGCGAAACCAGGAATTGCTGACTCCATCCCTGCTTGGTTGGTCGGCGATGTTTGACGGCAGTATTTTACCGGACGTAAAATATTTGGCGCCAGACGTGGAAGTCCAACCGTCGTCGCCCGTCGACTCGGTCCCTGTCGAAAATAAAGCCGATGTCAACGAAGACTGGCGAATGGTTGAAGGGGTCCTGGAAAGTGTCGATCACGCAGCCCTACAAAAAATTGACTTGGCAAACAAACTGGCCGTCAATGAAGAAAAGCTGAAACGCCGCGAAGCCTGGTTGTATTACACCAGGCCCCTCTGCGATGGCGAACAATTTGATTTTGAATATTGGCACGAGCCGGGGAAATTTTCGGTTTGGCCGACTATCGACCGGATCGCCATTGGAATTGAACCAGACCAGGTTTTTGAACACTGGATCACGAGTGACAGTGGTGATTGGTTTGGAGTGAACGCGGAAAATCGGTTGAAGCTGGAGTCGGCCAATCGGGATGGAAAAGTGGACTTGAAATCGGGCGACTGGAACAAGATCACTCTGCGGCGTAGCGGCGACATCATTTCCGTTTCGATCAATGGCGTGTCCATTCACGAACAAAAGGTGGATGCCGTTTTACAGGGCCGGTTCGGTTTCTTTCATGCCCCCAACGACTTTCAGGTCCGGGTTCGCTCCGCGTCACTGACCGGAAACTGGCCGGAAAAACTTCCCGAAAATTTGTTTGAGAAACGGTCGCGGGAGTGACGTCGGTTGCACAATAGTCCCCCACGTTGGTTTTGTTTTTTTATTCCACGATGACAAATGATCCCGCATTAAGAATGCAAAACGAGCCAATTGCAAAGCCGTACAAATGAGTCAAACCAAAACAACTTGGTCGATGTTAGAGTCTATCGCCCAAGCATACTATGTCCATCTATCCCAGCCAGAAGTCAACGAACGTTTGAGCCATCACTTTGCTCACGTCGCACCCGAAGGTTGGTTGGCGCTAGAATTGGCGTATCTAATTAATCGGCAGTCCGAATCGGTAGTCCTTCCAGGTTGGTCGGCTGTCGTTGAGCGAAAGCGCGTCGATGTGACCTTACTTCCGCCTTCTGCTAACGACAAAGCAATCCATCTTGAATTTAAATTAATCGCGGTTGACTATTGGTTAAATTGGGGCGAAGTCTATCACGATTTGGGATTTCGAAGGAAAGGAAGTACCGACCAGCACAAACCTGTCGCTGACTTTGCGGTGTGCTTTGTCCTTGGTCAACCATTTGTTTACGCGAGAAAAAGAAAAACAACGCTTGCAAGTGACACGCAGAAGTTAGGTCTTCTTCCCGATGAACCTGGATGCTTCCAACCGCTTTACGACAAGCCTGAATTGGACGCAATTTGGATATCGCCGCAATTGAAAATCACTTGGGACAAGCCAATTCCAGATCGGTGGCCAGGTGGATATAGAAATTCCGTCCGCGTTATTTGGATATCCACCACAGGAAATTGAAAGGCATAGGCGTGGGGGCACGGTCCGCGATCACGCTCGCCTGGAAACATTTTTGCTCTTTTGGTCGGGATTCAAGTCCCTAGTCCCGAATCATAAAAGCCCAGCAATTCTGCTGGGCCTTTTTTCATGAGACATCTGGTTCAGATACGAATTGCACGTTGAACTCAGTTGTTCGCTAATTCTCTTGCGTTCTTGACCCATGAAAGCTCGTTGCGCGTTTGCCTCGTCGCGAAATGAATCAACTTGGTATTTACCGGATTGACGAGTCGAACTGTCCCTGAAAATTCAACGTTCACTATGTCGTTTCGGCGAACTTCAGCGTTTTGGCGATTGACGGTACCTATTTTTCCGGCAAAGCGTGAAGCCGTACCAGTTGATGACTCACCGTCCACTTGAGAACCTGGCCCTTCAACCTGGGGCCGGTTGTTTTGTTTGTTTGAGTCCGAATTTCGAGAGATCGGAGAGTAACCCGGACCGCTGTATTCCGATTCGCGATTGATCCGAAGTTGCCTGATCTCAAACGCCAACTCATCACCTTGCATCGCGTGCATCAGTTCAGGAAGTGCCTGTTCGCTGATTCGCAATGCGATCCGAAAGGGAACCCGTCGACAGACGACGCCCTCAACATTAGTGTCCGGCAGATCTTGCAAGTCTAGAATTGTTGACCAGTCTTGGATTGTTAAGGGACGAAAGTCGGGGCCAACGTAGCGACCATGGAAAGGCGCCAGCGCAGCGTTTGGGCCTTCGATTTCGAAAGTAAACCGGTTGCCAGGCTTATGGGCTGGCCGCGGATCTTCGAAATCTTCGCGGATATCTTCCTTTTTTTCTTTCAAATGTCCCTGTGAATGCTGGGCGAAGAGTCGAGAATCGGGCTGGGATAAGCTTGAGTCGCGCTCGACCCACGCCTCCCGTCCGAAAAATACGTGATCGATGCCGGTTACAACTCGTTGTGAATGCGACAAGGCATTTCGATTTTGTAGTTTAACGATTTCGAGAAAAGCCTCGAAGAGCCAAACGTCCTCTTGAAGCGCAAACGCCTGCCGTGGAAGGGGCACGTTAGCTGGCGATAAATTCCCATCGATCCTCGAGAATCCACTTAACTTCTTTCTCCACAGGTCGCAGTTGGTTTGCTTCCAATCGATACTTGACCAGGTAGGCTTCGGAGATAACCCGATGTCCTTGGGCAGGACCGAAATTGACGAACTCGAATTCAAGTGATAACGGTATGTAATTTCCAAGAAGTGCTTGGGAATTTGTTGGCCATAGATCAACATCAGGTTCGGCAATTCGGGCGCGTTGCGGCCACGATGTTGGGCCCGGACGGAAAATTCTTGTGTTGGTTCGAAACTGGCAATCGCTTGGGCTAGTTCGCCATCAGCATTCACTACGGCAGGCCAACGAAGATATTTTTCTTGCGCAGCCCGACGGTTTGTCCAGTTGAGCATTACTTCTCGCGACGCCAGATCGAGTCGGTCACGAAGGATTTCATTCGAGTTAAGGCTGGGGTGGACCGTTGCACCTGGCGGCGATCCACCAAAAGATTGCTCAAAGATCGCGTTGTTGTTGCGAATTGCCGCAAGAATTTCAGACTCGTTGGCCTTACGATTTCGGTTGGCCTGTGCGGTCGACCACCACCAGGTGGATACCGTTGAAATAAGGACAAGCGTGCAGCTGGTCCAGAAGCTTGAACTTGTAATTCGACTCATAAGGCTCTCCTTGTCTCAGGGGAAAACGTGACGCAACGTCATGGAAGTGAACGTGCGGAACCGAGAGCGAGAGAGTTTTGTTGAATCGACTCCTTGGAAAGGTTTGCGGGGCAATGCCGGTTAGGGCTTATGA
>JBEBGH010000626.1:0-1699 GCA_040081565.1 Pirellulaceae bacterium | reverse complement strand
TCGGAACTAGCGACTGTTGCGCCGCCACAGAGCACAAGACGTGGCTCGATCATTCCTGTCTCTGCCGGCGAAGTTCAGACTGCAATTTCTTCAAGGCAACGGCCATGAACCCGGAAGAGTTTTCAAGATCAATGCCCTTTTGAAACTCGGTTTTCGAATACCACTCGCCGCAAAAATCCTTGACAATCTGGGCGCTCTGTTGGCAATGTTGAGCCAGTGATTCATTGAATTTGGTCAGGCTGCCAACTTGGGAAATTCGCGAACCGCCTGTCTGATGTGCCGTAACTCGACAAAGATAAAAGTTCAGGAACCGAGTCATGAAACCGCCAAAAAACCGCTGGCCAAGTTTCGCAAACCCCGCTCTTGTCGACAATTTTCGGATAGCGTCACGCAACTCGTCGCTTCCGCTGCCGAACAGTGTCTTGGCGTTGGTGCCAGCAAGTTCAGCCAAAGCTTCACCGGCCGCTTGTTGGGCGATTTCGCTGATGTCTGTAGGACGTCCATCTACTGCCAAATGATCGTCAATGACGTTTTGAACTTCAGCCGTCAACTCGAATAGCGATGATTCATTGGTCAACGTGATTCCGAGTTTTGCAAGTTGTGAACGCCAATCTTCATGTCTCGCGGCAAGAACGATTTGGGTCAACATGAAGAATGTGAACCGCAATCCTTTGTCATCAACCGCTCTTTGCAACCCGGAGTCTGCGGCCTCAAGCGTCAAGTCAGCAATGTTCACGACTTCCTCAGCGAGATTGCCGGTTCCGCCGCCGCTACCCTTGCCACCCGAAACTGCAGTGACGACAGCAGACCATTTTTTAGATTTTGGTATTTCACCAAGTCTTTGATGGCCCATAATTAGTTTCCGAATTGAACAACCGCATTTGTAATTGATTCAATCATCGGAGATTGTCCTTTGTTGGCCCACTATTCTGTATTGTGATTTCTGGATTTCGACCTAATTAAGTTGCCTGTTCACTACGATCATCAAAATCCGTGACACGTTCGGTCTCGGTGTGCCCGGTAAGCAACTTAATCAAGTCATTGGGCGTATGCAAGCATCGATTTTTGATTTGTTTTTCGGACTACTGCGGTTGATTCTGACACTTCTTATTCACCTAACGTATTATCTTGACCAATCCCGCCATGTAAGAAGGTCACTTCTTCACCGATCCAGCCAGACGCCGTATTCGCTGTGGATGCCGGATTTGTTGTTGGTGCGGTCGGGCATGCGGTAGTCGTCTTCGGCGGTTCCTTCGTCGAGGAAGATTGCCAGGTTGCGGGCGAGGCGGCCGCCGCCGTAAGTCGCGCCGCCAATGAACCCTGCCCCTTCGCCCGCCGAGCCCCCCGACGTCCGATAGAAATCGCGACCCTGTTTGTCCCACAAGAAACCGTAAGCCGTCTGGGCTGCGGCACCGAGCGTATAAACCTCTCCTTGATAGACGTCATCGCCAGCACTATCGATCAAAGCTCCCATGCACAGATCCCAAGTCCCCCCGAGCGTGGCAACCCCTGCAGGACGAATCGACAGATAGGTGTCGCGCCCCGCATCATCTAAGACCAGTCCGGCTGCATAGTGAGCGCCCGTCGCCAAACCATAATGCGAACATTCGTAGACATCATCTCCAGTTCGGTCATTGACGACACCCACCCCAAAGTAATCACCGCAGCCCAGCCCAAATTGGCCCGCCCGATAAAAATC
>JBEBGH010000032.1:0-23973 GCA_040081565.1 Pirellulaceae bacterium | reverse complement strand
CTTCAATACAGTATCTCGTTGGTCGTCATGGAACTTTTGCAGACGCTGAGCCAACTCGGCATCGTTCAACGCCAGAACGCGGACTGCCAATAACGCGGCGTTAATTGCTCCCGCAGTTCCAATGGCCAACGTGCCAACCGGCACTCCACCCGGCATTTGAGCGATTGATAACAGGGAATCGATTCCGTTGAGCGCACGACTTTGGATTGGAACACCGAACACTGGCAACATCGTTTGCGCGGCCAACATGCCCGGAAGATGCGCTGCCCCCCCTGCCCCGGCAATGATCACCTTCAACCCACGGGACTTGGCCGTCTTTGCGTACTCCACCATCGTGTCTGGAGTTCGATGCGCTGAGACAACGCGGCATTCATGTGGAACGCCAAACTGCTTGAGGATTTTTTCGGCCTCGGACATTGTCTCCCAGTCCGACTTGCTGCCCATCACAACGCCGACCACCGGCGAAACGGCTGAGTTCATGGATTACTTCCCGTGGCAAAGGACCAACCGGCCCGGAGAAAATTTCAATTTCTAAATTTAGCAGTTGAGTTAGGACCTGTTGAGTAGGCGTTAGCGCGAAGATTCATCCGTTTCCATTTTTTTGAAAAACTCTGCCGGATTGTAGGGATCGAGTGACCATTTCAGGGTCGCCTTTTCGGAAATCGGTTTGCTACCCTGGCAGCCGACCTGAGCTAACAGCCGATGTGAAACTTCCAAATCAAGGTCCGTCTCAATCGCTTTCCATGTCAGGTCGAATTCGATAGCCGCCGGGAAAGTCCGGTAAACCGATTGCAGCATCGAAAAGGGCTGGCCTGTTTCTCCCACACCGCGCACGAAATAAGATCGACGAGGCCGGGAAACACCATCGCTCTTATTTAGGCAAAAAGGCTCCTCAACTTTGAAAAACGTCTGACCCTCTAGTTCGATCCACATTCGGAGCATGTACTGGGAGATTTCAATGTGACACGGCATGAGACAGCCGTTTTCGAGCACAACGTGCGTTTCGAAATCAGTCGTCGCGGGAGGCTTCGGGGCTGGCACTTGAGACTGCCATCCACGAATGGCCCAGCCTGAGTAGAACAAAACTGCACCCCAAGCCACCAACAGCACGACTATCGTCTGCCGTTTTTTGTTCTTAAGTTTGTCGGACATAGGAGCACCTCGACCCTGATTCTAGCCGCGACGCCGCTGTGGGGAATCGGGCAAATGAGGCACTTCTGTCAATGAACCGTCCCAAGCCCGCGGAAGACGGTTCGCAAAGGCAGACGCGAAGATTAAGCGGCCCGAACCAGTTTGGCCTGCTCGGCGACTTCTGCGTAGGTTTCGCACAACTGGGAAAATTGTTGGATCAGGGAATCGTTGCCGTCAAACGCATCAACCAGACAATGACCCAATTCGATCAATTCGCAACGCATCTTCTCGGTCAGCGAGTTGAGGCGGCGAATCGCGGTCAGGTTCTGCCGCAAGCTCTCGCGTTGCAACAACAATAGTTGCTGCTGCTGCCAGGTACTAATCGCCAACTCAGCGTTCTCGGTTTCCAGTTCGTCGCGTTTACGACGAAGGTATTCGGCGATTTGCGAAACTTGTTCGGTTGAGACTCGATGGGCTTCGCGATTGCGGGCTGCGGCTCTGTCCGTTTCATTGCTCGCCGTAGGGAGATCGCGGGAAAACGAACTGATTGGAGTTGTTGGAGCCGCGGCTGGTTCAACCAAGTGTGCCTCGTCACGTCGCGTCAGACCGCCGTGTTCGGTGTAGGAATAGGCGTCAACGGGAGGCAATTGGCGAGTCCGCGCCGGAATATGAGGAAACCGAATGGGCTCGACTCGAGAAGATACGGTTGCGACTGCGGCAGTCCCCGCAGCGTTCACCGGAGTATCTCGACCGGCACTGTGCGGTAATCCTTGATGGGTTGATTGGCTCATCTTGATGGAGTTCCTTACGGCAATGCCAGTATTTCGAACATTCTTGGCATTATCGACAAACTAGCCTGCCGGGCTTGTATCGTTGCGTTGTCTGCCGGTTGTACGGTTTGGGAAATTTGCAGGGTCGCCCATAGTAGGTGGTTTTTGTGGCAATTCGAATCTTTGAGCGATTTTTGGGGAACCGACGCGAGAATGGCCGATATCGGCACCTTGAAGTCGACAGGTGCGCGTGGGAAAATGTGTCCTTTCCGGAAACTCGGAAAACTTCTATATCTTTCGGCAGACAAAAAAATGAGAATTGAACCCCTTGGTGATCAAGTCGTCATCAAGCGCTTAGAGTCCGCGGAAAAAACGACGGGCGGAATCTTACTGCCAGAAGCCAACCGGGAACGGCCTCTCCAAGGGCGCGTACTATCCGTTGGTTCAGGCAGAATTAATAGTGCCGGTCGGCGATCTCGACTGCAGGTCAATGAGGGCGACCGAGTGGTGTTTTCGCGATACGCGGGGACTGAAATCGAGGTCAACGGCGAAAAATTATTGATCATGGCCGAATCGGAAATCTTGGCTACTATTGAATAACGGCAGTTGTCCCTCAATGGCTGCCATTCTCTTTGAACAATCGGGTGAACGATGAAACTTGGAATTCTGGCCTTAGTGTCTGGTCTGTTGCTCACTGGATTCTCGATTGCCCAACAACCGGACTCATTTGATGCTCAAAAGCATAAACAGGTGGTTGCCCGGGCGATTACCTTTTTGAAAGAGAAGGGCCAGGACCGCGAAGACGGTTCGTATAGCAAACAGGTCAGCCCTGCGGTCACGGCATTGTGTGCCTATGCCATGATGCGAAATGGTGTTCCAGCGGATGACCGCCATGTCGTTCAGGCCTTGGAATACGTGAAGCAATTCGTGAAGCCCGACGGTGGGGTATACCACAACCAGGCCCTGACTAATTACGAAACCTCGATTGCGATTTTGGCTTTCGTCGAAGCGAACAAGGACGACCGTTATGACGAGGTGATCAAGAAGGCGGTGGACTACCTCAAGGTGTTACAGTGGGACGAAGGAGAAGGCCACGACCAAAACAGCGATTTTTACGGCGGGCAGGGTTATGGCTCGGGCAAACGCCCGGACTTGAGCAACACCGCGTTCTTTATCGATGCATTGAAGGCAACGGGCGAAGATCCAGAGAGTCCCGCGATGCAACGCGCCCGGGTATTCCTTTCGCGGTGCCAAAATCTGGCTTCCAAAGATAACGTCGCAGATTTTGCTGCCAAAGCAACTCCCGATGATAAAGGCGGCTCCATTTATTCCCCAGCGAACGGCGGGGAAAGTAAAGCCGTGCCGCCGCCCGTCGAAGGCGGTCTACGCAGCTATGGCTCAATGACTTACGCTGGTCTCAAGAGCTTTATTCATGCCGGGGTAAAAAAGGACGATGTGCGTGTGCTGGCTGCGACAGACTGGATTCGCCGCCATTATGATTTGAAATCCAATCCTGGGATGGGCGAGCAAGGCTTGTATTATTATTACATGGTGTTTGCCAAGGCGCTGGATGTGTTAGGCGAAGACGAATTCGCCGACAGCAAAGGCGTGAAACACAACTGGCGTGCCGACTTAGTTAACGAACTCGCCGAACGACAACGCTCCGATGGCTCGTGGGCCAATTCCGCAGATCGCTGGTTCGAGGGCGATGCCAATTTGGTAACGGCTTACGCATTGTTGGCACTTAGTCACTCCGCTCACGCAAACGGCAAATAGCATTGGCAATGCCAGAATCCAACGAGATTTTTGTCGAAATCTGCGTGGGCTCGTTAGACGACGCGCTGAAGGTCGCTCGTTGTTGCTGGTCGAACATCGAATTGAACTCAGCGCTGCCACTGGGCGGGCTGTCCCCCTCGGCTGGGTTGGTTGCCGCCGTGCTGGCGGAAACGAAGCTGCAAGTGGTGGCGATGGTTCGCCCGCGACCCGGCGGCTTTTGTTATTCGGAACGCGATTGGCATTTGCTCATCGATGACGCCGAACGGTTTTCCGAAATGGGTGTGCAGGGAGTGGCCTTTGGCGTCCTCACCGGCGAGCGGCAAATTGACTCGGACCGCATCCTGCAACTTCGGCGACTGCTGCCCCACACGAAATTGGTGTTTCATCGGGCATTTGATCTGGTGCAGGATTGGCGTGCGGGTCTAGAAGAGTTGATCGAATGCGGGGTCGATAGAGTTCTAACGAGTGGTGGACATCATACAGCGATAGAAGGGGCTACTGTCTTACGCGAAATGCGCACACTGGCTGGCGCAGAAATCCAAATTCTGGCAGGCGGCGGTATCACGCCCGACAATTGCCGACAACTGATCGCCGAAACGGGCGTCCAGGCAATTCATGGTTCGTTTTCAATGCCCGAGATTGATCTGGGCTACGAGGATTGCGCAATCCGCTTCGGCATGAATGATGCGCTGCGAGTCACTGACGAATCGCAACTCTTGAAATTGAAAGAAATTCTGCGGCCCTAATCGGCCAAGCTATTGCGACCACGAAAAATAAAATAGGCCGCTCCCAGCAAACATAAACCAGCCCACAGATAATCGAGCGTTAATTTTTCCCGCAAATAAAAATAAGAAAACGGCACAAACACCGTAAGCGCCAAAACTTCTTGCAGGATCTTCAATTGTCCAATGGTCATCACGTCATGGCCAATCCGATTCGCCGGAACCTGCAACAGGTATTCAAACAAGGCAACGCCCCAACTCAACAACGCTGCGATGTACCAAGGGCTTGTGCTCAAGTTCTTTAGGTGTGCATACCAGGCAAACGTCATGAAGACGTTACTGCAGGTCAACAAGACCATCGTGAGCAAATAGGGCTTCATCCTCTGTCCCTGAAAAATCGAGGTTGGGATTACAAACTCAACGGCTCTTCCGACATTTGCCGCTCGCGGCGAGTCAGATCATACATGTCCGAAAGCAATTGGATGTCTACCGGCCGCTGTTCAACATTGCGACGACTGAACATCCGTCGTTGAGTGGCCTCCATGACTGATGGTGGCGATTCGGTAACCTGCCCGAATGACCGAGCGTAATTGACGTAGCTGGGAACGTTGGTTGTTACAAATCCGTAGACCATGCTGCAGACGCCGATGGTCTTCCCTGTAAAGATGCTGGTGTTGATCGCCGTTTTGGCGTAGTCTCCGATGAAGCAACCAACGAATTGCATGCCGGTTGCGATCTTATGGTTGAGGTAATCCATCTTGACCTCGCCATAAGTGTTCTTCAAGTCGCTGTTGCAGGTCCCGGCTCCCAAATTGATCCAGCTTCCGAGGTAGCTGTGTCCAAGAAACCCGTGGTGTTGTTTATTGGAATAGGCTTCGATGACCGAACCTTCCACCTCGCCGCCGATCTTGGCGGTATGCCCCACATAAACCGCGTCTTTAATTGCCGAATGTTCGTTGACCCGCGAATTCGCACCAATAAACACAGGCCCCCGCAAAAAGCAAAAAGGACCAATGA
Organism: Pirellulaceae bacterium; assembly: GCA_040081565.1. Classification (GTDB taxonomy): domain Bacteria; phylum Planctomycetota; class Planctomycetia; order Pirellulales; family Pirellulaceae; genus BJ22. The sequence goes on along the minus strand of JBEBGH010000032.1, from coordinate 18,557 downwards.
CCGTGTCCTTCTCAATGACAATCGGACCATTGCGAGAATTGGTGACCACAAAGTCGCTGATCTTCGAACCCTCGGCCGCAAAGACTCCGTCAGCGATTTCACGGTAAGTGCCATGGGCGATTCTGTCTTGCAAGTTGGTATTGAAATGCCGCATGTTGAAGCGAATCAAATCGTGGGGAAATTCCACGATTTCCAACGGCAACAGAACTTCTCGAACGCCAGCCAAACACCCATCGAGTGCATCGAGGAACTCACTGACCGAACTGTTGAATTGAAGGCGTTGAAGTTTTTCGGTCGGCACCCAGGCGCAAATGATTCGCGGACCGTTGCGAACCACGACCGCTTCGCCCGACGGAGTGAACTTCTCAAGGTAGTTGAAATTCTCGATCGACGGGACCAGTCGGGCGTTGACTACCAACGTCCAGTCTTTGCCGCCTAGTCGGCGGTGAATTTTGGGGAAGTCCAAAGCGACGAGTTCGCGCAGATGAGGCCGAACAAACGAGGTCAACTCGCATTCCCAACGAGTCAAAAAATCAATCAGTCGATACGTTCCGACATTCACCGAAAACGCTGGCCGACCGGTCGTGACCGGATAGAGCAATTCGACTTGGGGATCTTCGAAAACAAGAACGTTCATGAGCGAAATGGGCTCTACGTGGGGACGAGTGAGACTCCGGAACTCTAGCAAATCCGCTCGCTTTTATCTATTCACGTCGCCGCGTTGGTTCCAAAAATCCTAGGACTTACCGAATGCCGATCTTCCCAGACGCCCTAGTCGTTGAAGTTTAACGCCCTGGAGCGCAAAGGCGCATGGAGTAGCGCGGTGCGAACGAACCGCTCCCTCTAAAAACGAAACCGGCCAATGCATTTCGTGGACGCCTTGGCCAGCAAATTGGCTTCGAATTTTTTAGAGCCGCCAGCAGGCGAACTATTTGAGTTTTGTCTCACCGGCCTTTGCAGCAACCGTTGGACCCATGTTACTAATCACCATCGTGGTCAAATCCAATTTGTATTGGTAAACAATGGCTCGATTCACGCCGACAACGACTTCATTTGGGTTGTCCGGGTTGATCGGAGCGCTGTCGAATCGCAGCACTAACGCAATGTTGTTTTGTTGTGAAATTTCTTTGACAATACGTTGCATTTTTGTATAGGTCGCAAAGTAGATGCTGGCTTCTCTCACCAACAGATCTTGTTCGGTTTGACGGGCCTCGGTTCGCAAGGCCGTTTGATCTTGCTCCAGTTGAGCCTCAAATTGTTTGCGCCGGGCCGGGTCCATCCCACTGAGGGTCGAGGCTCTCGAACGAATTTCCTCTTGCTTGGTCTCGATGTTTTTCTTCAGCAAGTCCGCTTCGGCACGAATGGCGTCCATTTGATTGGAGAATTCAAGGTTTTCCTTGAAGACTTTGGCGACGTCGAGCACTGCCACAATGCCGCCTTCTTGACCAAACAATTGATTGGCCGAGACCACCAATGCGATTGAGAATGCAACCAGTTTAAGAAATTGACTTTTCACGAAATATCCTCCTTGATCATCGAAGCCAAATTAAGGGCTGACAGAACTAACGTTGGGTCGTTTTCTTGAACCGATTGAAGTCCGTGTCAGTTGGCGACGCAAACAATCCGTGTTTGTGTGCCAATTGTTGAAGTAGTCCTGCAGACTACGACGGGCAGGTTTTAGTGGTTCATTCATTTTTCAGCAATGCGAATTTTTTGTTTGGATTTTCGAAGGATCCCGCTTTTTCCTCGCTAGCAGCCGAAATCTCTACTTGAATCTCAATGGTTGAAAGCGATCGCTCGCAAACGTAGGAACCGCCAACAACGTGTGGCGGGTTGGCGGTGAGGAAAGTTGCCAAAGATTGTCATTTTTTCGGGGCAAGCGACGGGCCATTCCGAGCCCCCAGTACGTTCCTGGTTTTGGAGAATCTCCAAGGGCTGACCATGGTATCGCTGCCTCAATCGTCCAATGGGTCGGCGAATGCTTGGCCGCCACAAACCAATCCGGATCCCACGCCGGCGAATTGCCACAATGGTCGGCTGCCCAACCGCGTGCATCAATCGTCAAACGCAAGGGCCATGCCTGATCGCCATCCACATCGAAAGCCAATTCGACCCGATCAAACATTTCTAGATTGGGATTGCGCGTTCGACCACGAGTTGGTTCGGGATACAAGATGCCCTCGATCTTTTGACAGCGAATCGCCAGGAATAAGAATTCTTCGTCGTAAGCCAAAATGACTTGATCGGACTTGTCGAGTGGAGCATCCGGGGCCAGCCCCGTTGGGCAAATGGTACGACTGCTGAAGACCTGCTGCCAAGCTTCGTCGTTCAACTCGCCATCCAAGCGCGGTCTTGAATCGATCGGCTGGCATGCCACAGAAAAGAGTGAATCGCCAGTATCGTCCATCCGGAGTTTCGTTTCCGTAGCCGCCCAGTATTTCGTCCCTTCATCGGCCATCGGGCTGAGTGACAGTTGTTTGAATAGATTCGCAGCCTTGGGCCAGGAATCCCCGTGGCGAATGACATGCGCTTCGAGTGCCCTCATGGACGGATGCGTGGCCAACTCGGGATCGCGTTGGCGCAAGCGAACAAATTCTTGAACTGCATTGGCCCACATCACTTTGGCGTCAACGGGGGCACGAGTTGGAGAAGCTTCGTGGAAAGCGGTGGGGCTCGCGACTGCCGATTCAGGTGGCGAGGCAACTTCCGGGCGATGGGGGGATGGGGTCCAAACCGTGGTCTGTACCGGGCCCTGCTTGAATTCCTGGACCGCTACCTCTTGCGGCGGCGGAGCTGCCGCACGGACTGTCTCATTGAGCTCACGACTGGGTGTCGAATCAGCGAGCATCGTGATCTGGATCTCCCGACTAGCAACCAGCCCAGCGAGTGTCGCGAGGGACAATGTTCCCAGCTGATGGTCAGCACATTGTGTCAACAAATAATCAACCGCCAACGCCGCGCCACTCAAATCGCCCTTGGAATAGTAGGTTTCACTCAACTGCGCGATCCAGATTCCAGCCGTCTCGCGATCAACATCCTGCAACCAGTTTCGAACGTTTTGTTCCCACAGGATCTTATCCCCCATCGTCACCAGAGGCAGGCTGCAGATTTGTTTGATCGCTTTGTTTTTGTCGAGTGTGTGGCCCATCTCCCGAAGGTTTCGTGAACCTAGCTTGGCATCGCGTCGGCGCGGGACCGCTTGGCCGGTTTCTGACAAGCCAATCATGATGTTGCTTTGGAACTGAGCGTTGCGGGTTGTGAAATCTTTGACGCGGTAGTTCACGACACCGGTTGTAGAAATTGGCAGGCCAATCAAGGCTCGAGAGATCGCAATTTCATCTTCGAGCCGTTTGCCCGTTCGCGTCAGCAGCGAATTGCGATCCACCCGCCACTGTCCGTCGTCAAATTCGGTCGGAATTGCCAAACGATCGACTTGCCATTGAGCGAGGCCGGTTGCCGTAAGCTGGTCGGCCAGGATTCGTTCATCGCCGGCCATCCGAATCGCCTCGTCCATCACCGAAAACGTGTCCAGTTGGCTGCCATTGGGTAGCACAATTTGGGCTGAGTCAACGACGATCAGGCGGGGCTCCAACTCTCGGATCGTTTTTACGAGTCGGACCAGCAAGTTCATCCGCTGTGATTCATCAAAAGTTCGTTTACCCAATGCCAAATCAATCGTGCGGACTTCGTTGACACCCAACCTTGAGGCCGCTTGCGTCAAACACTCGGGATTATCGTTTGCACTTTCAAACGTAACGCGGGCCACTGCTGCCTGGTAACCGTCACCGAGGGCGGCACGGCCCAGCGCCTCCAGCGGGAGGCTGTTCGTCAAAAACGATACAGCCAACACAGCAGGCCTGGTACTTCCGCCACGCGTTAACTGCCAGTTCTGTCCGCCATCGTTAGTTTGCAAAATGGTTCCCCAAGTTCCGACGGCGCATCCGGTCCGTTCGTCGACCATGTGCAGCGAATTGCTGCGGCAACGCGTAGGGGTACGGGCCGCGGTGAGTTTTCGCGTCGAAGGTTCATACTTGAAAACAAAAGTGCCCGGATTTCCGGCAATCCAGATTTGATTTCCTTGCAGCGACAACGCCTGCAAATCAAAAGAACGTAAACGGACTTGGTCGACTTCCGCCACATCAGAGCGCCAAGAAAGACCTCCGTCGCGAGTCTGCAAAATCGTTCCTTGGTCCCCCACGGCCCAACCGTTTCGGTCATCGACCATTAATATTTGATTGACTCGGCCAGAGGATGCTCCGATTCGAACGGAGCCCTCCAAACGATTGCCTTGCGCGACGAGAATATCTCCATGGTGATTGAGCAACACCCAACCTGTTGAGGTCTTACACGCTGATCTCCAGTTTCCCGGGATCACATTTGGATCCGAAAACCAATTCCGTCCGCCATCGGTTGTCGTAACTAGACCAGTCCCCAGCAAATACGATTGGTTGCCAACGGCCCAACCGGCGACTCCAGTTTCAAATTCAACTTGATTGAGTTTCGGTAGGATCGCACCAGAAACCGTTTCCCAATTCATTCCTCCGTCTTTGGTCGTAAAGACTACTCCACGGCTAATATCGGTTCCTGGCGAAAAATGTCCGCCAACCGCCACCCCAAACTGATTGTCCGCGAAGCTGACCGATTCGAGTCGCACATCGAGGCTTTGCCGAATCGTTTGTCTCGGAGCGGTATCTTGAGTGCCGACATTCTTACGAATGCTATTGAGCATCCGTTGCATCTCGGGCGTAACTTGTCCTTGCTCAGCGCTCATGGCCACCATCGTGGAGCAGTGTTCCCAGGTCTTGCCGCCATCGACCGTCCGCAGCAATGTGCCATGTTCGCCTACCGCCCAACCATGCAGCTGATCGGAAAAGGTAACGTCGGTGAGTTCCGCATCGTCTTGCCAATTGGTGGGAATCGCTTCGCCGACCCGGCGCTGGGCCCACAGGGGTGTAAGGCAACTCCCGATCAGAATGAAGAAGAGCAAACCGCCAAGGATCGAGCAGCGACTGGTGCATTGATTAGACATGTGTACGACCCCGATTGGCGAAAATTCGAGTTGCGGGCAAGTTCAGCGCGCACTCGTCGCGCCCCTTGCCGATTCTCAGCGGCGAGATGTTCGTGACGAACATCGTTTTTGTCAACAGAAGACCATCGCTAGCGTGGAGCGAAAATCCAAGAAAATTGCCGGGGGAAATGCCGTCGCACGCATCTCCGAGGCGTGAAGGCTTGGAAAACTCGACGCGAGAGTCGAGAATCGTCGCACGCATCTCCGAGGCGTGGGATTTAAGAATCTCGACTCGGAGAGTCGAGCGACTATTAATCCATAGACATCGTTGAAGGTTTTCCATCCGTGCGTTTCCTTGAAATCCGTGGCTGGTTTATCGTCGCACGCATCTCCGAGGCGTGGGATTTAAGAATCTCGACTCGGAGAGTCGAGCGACTATTAATCCATAGACATCGTTGATAGAAGGCCTTCCATCGTCGCACGCATCTCCGAGGCGTGTAGGTTTTAAGAATCTCGACTCGAAGAGTCGAGCGACTTTCATCAATTGCTGGCGGCGAGCATCGCAGCGTCGGCCTTCGCTGAGTCGACGCTCAATCGGACATCGACGAACGCGTCGTAGAATCCGCTGCCCCCGCCCCAATCGGTCGGCTCTTCGGGAGTCAACACGTTAATAGACCGCGAGTTGCCAAGCGAATCTCCCCAGCCGCCAAACGGCATCCATACGACGCCCGGTTGAACGCGGTCGGAAATTCGACAACTTGCGAAAACCGAGCCTTGCTCGTTAAACACCTCGACAGTGTCCTCGTCTTGAAGCTGACGACTTGCGGCATCCTCCTGGCTGATTTCGATGTAGAGAGTCCCTTCTCGTTTGCAATGCCGTTCCAAATGGCTGTAACTCGAATTCAAGAAGAACAAAGTCTTGCTGGTTATCAACTGCAACTGGCCGGTCTTACCCGACCGAATCTGTCCCGAAGCAGGTAACGGATCAAGGCCGCGCTGCTGCAGCGATTCCGACCACAAGTTGGCTTTGCCGTTGGGTGTCGGAAAGCCTTTCGCGTAGGGACGCCAATCGCGATCGTGATTCAAACGAGCAAAACCATCCTCCCACAAGCGTTCGAATGTGATCCCTTCGAGCCATGGATGCCCGCTATCAAGCGCCGTGCGAATCAGAGCTTCGTCCGATTCGTACAACCACGGTTCTGTTCGCCCCAGCGCCCGGGCCAATCGCCGGAAGAACTCGGTATTGCAAACCGATTCCCCGCGCGGCTCAATCGCCGGCCGATTCAATGACAGGTAGTGGTGGCCCCAAGCAGGAACGAGATCCAGATGCTCGATCTGACTGGTCGCCGGGAAAATGTAGTCCACGTACTTGGCCGTTTCGGTAATGAACAGTTCGTGCGCGATGGTGAACAAATCCTCGCGCAGCAATCCCTCAATGATTCGCTGTTGATTGGGCACCGTGACAACAGGGTTTACGCTCCAGATGCACAGGCTTCGAATCGGCGGCTCAAGCTCGCGGGAACAAAGGTCGTTCCCGAGATCGCGCATATTCAACGTTCTGACATTCGGCTGATAGGTTTCTGGCTTCAGCAGTCCTTGATTGTCGAAAGTCGAATACTGTAGCGCGCCTGTCGAGCGAGAAAGTCCCCCGCCGCGATGACGCCAGGCTCCGGTCAAAATCGGCAGGCAGGCGATCGTGCGGAAAATCATCGCTCCGTTGTGGTGATGTTCGGGGCCGATCAGAGGCCGCAACATCGATGACTTGGCAGCGGCATATTCGTGCGCCAGAAGCTCGATGTCCGCTGCGGAGATGCCCGTGACTTCAGCGACTGATTCCGGCGAGTACTGGCGAACCCGCTCGACCAACTGCTCATAGCCGTGGGCATACTGGGCGACGTATTCATGGTCGACCAAATCGTCGCGAATGATGACGTGCATCATGGCCAGGGCCAAAGCGGCATCGCTGGCAGGCTTGGGTGCGATGTGCCAATCCGCCTGTTCCGCGGTGCGGGTCTTGATGGGATCGATCACGACGATTTTCGCGCCACGTTTGCGGGCTTCGGCAATAATCGGCCACATGTGCAAGTTAGTGACGATTGTGTTGGTGCCCCACAAAATGATGTAGCGGCTATGAACCAGTTCTTCTGGATCGACGCCGTAGGCTTTGCCATTGGTCTCCGCGAGGCCGATTCCCGCTACCTCGCCACAAATCGTACGCGCCAGATTGGAACAACCCAGCACACCGAAGAGCCTTCGATCGAGCGAGGCCATTTGAATCAAGCCTTGATTTCCGGCCAAGCTATACGGCAGGATCGCTTCCGCGCCGGACTCGTTGATGATTCGAAGCCAACGAGTCGCCACATCGGCCAGCGCGGATTCCCAGGAGACGCGTTCAAATTTTCCATCGCCTTTCTTGCCAACCCTTTTCAGCGGATAAAGCACGCGGTCGGGATGATAGACCCGCTCCAGATAGTGATTGACTTTTCCGCACAGCGAACCGCGAGTGAAAGGATGATCCGGATTGCCGTACAATTTTTCGGCTTGTCCGTTTTCAACTTCAACGATCCAGGAACAGGTGTCTGGACAATCATGGGCGCAAGCGCCACGAATCACTTTCAAGGATTGGCTGGGCGAATTCATAGGATCCTTTCCGCAAAATTTGATTCTTAACGTTCAAAATGTCATTCGACAAAAGACCTAAGGGTATTTTCGTTTCGGTTTCAAAACGGTCATCGCTACCGCGGCAACGACCAAGGTCATGCCGAGCAATTGGTTGGGTGATAACTTCTCATTGGCAATATACCAACCTAGAAATACGGCCACGACCGGATTCACAAAGGCATAGGTTGCGACCAAATCAGGTTCGGCATTCTTCATTAGCCAAATGAATGCGGAAAACGCAATTAGGGAGCCGAAAATCAACAGATACAACCAAGCGTAGATCGACTCTCTGGAAAAGTTTTCGAAGTTTACTTGGCTGACTTCGCCTCGCAGGATACCAACGATCAACAAAAAACTGCCGCCGCAGATCATCTGCATCGCGGTGCTCAGCCAAATCGATTTAGGCAGGCCGCCTTGTCGAGATCGCAACGAACCAATGGCCCAGGAAATGGGGGCGGCAAGCAGAGCCAGACCGTACCAGGCTCGATCCATCGACGTCATCAATCCGGAATCACTCAGCAGCAACGCCAAGCCGATGATCCCGGTGGCGATACTGACATAGGTTCGCCAGGTCGGCATGGGGCCTCTAAAAAAGCGCCAGTTCAAAATTGCCATCCACAGCGGCAGCGTCCCAACGAGGAGTGCCGCCATTCCCGAGGGGACTTGTTGTTGAGCAAAACAGACCAGCCCATTGCCACCGAATATAAGCAATCCTCCAACGAGCGCTGCAACTCGCCATTGCGATGCAGTAGGACGTTCGGCCTTCGGGCGGGAGATGATGTAAAGAATGAGACCCGCGACAACGAACCGAGAGCCCGCCATCAAGAACAGCGGCAAAGTCTTGATCGCGATCTGAATTCCGAGATAGGTCGATCCCCAAATGATGTAAACCGCCCCCAACGCCAGAATCAAGCGAAGGCTCAGCTTGCTCGCTCGCTTGACTGGTTGAAGTTGGCTGATTTGGTTCAAGTCGTACTCCGGGTTCGATCTACATTCTTCGATTGCTGATCGCTTCGCGAGAAGCAACCACTTCTTGCTTGGCTTTCGCCTGTAAGACAAGTCTAAGGATTCTTCTGGGCCCATCAAAGTTCCAGAAAAAACATTTCTGGAGGTGCCAGCAATTTTAGGCCTGTATCGGGCCGAGAAATCTCGCAACATTTCTGCCTTTGGGCGTAGCAGTTTGATGAACCAGTCGGCCAAAGTTTTGAAAATCGTATGCCGCGGGAAAAACAACCGGCAGGAAAACGAAAAAGGGTGCAAGGAATCGGAGCCTTCCGATTCGCTTACACCCTATTTGATCGCGAACAACATCCACAGTTGTTCCATCAGAATTAACTGATTGAGAGCAACGGTGAAATTGATTTTCGATTTACTTCTTGCCCTTGCTCATCGCCTTAGCGGCGACTGGCATGTTCTTGGTTGCAGTGGCCTTGGTTGTTGGCAATGCAGCCTTAGGAGCGGCAGTTGCTTTGGTGTTCAGCTTGGCATTCGCAGTGGCGCCTGCTCCGACCATAACTTTCGCAGCTGGTTTGACGTTGGCCATCATCTTGGGAGCTTTGACAGGTGCTTTCGCAATCGGCTTGACAGCAGGTTTTGCTGGAGCTTTGACTATTGCTTTAGCTGGAGTTGCCATTGCTTTTGACAAATTGGTGTTCGGCTTAGCGGCGGCTTTGACAGCCGGTGCCTTAACAGGTGTCTTCGTCATGGTCGGCTTGGTCATCGTTGGCTTGGCGGCTGCCATTGGCTTGGCGGCTGCCATTGGCTTGGAAGCAATTGGCTTGGCAGCAACTTTAGTTTTGCTGTTGGCAGCCGAGTTGTTCGTTGCCGGCTTGGCGTTGTTGGTTTTCATGTTGGTAGGTTTGGTTGCCATCGTGGTCTTTACTCCTTGTTTAGTGACATTAGCTGAAGCTTTATTTTTTGAAGCAGCAAATTTGGCTGCTGCTTCGTTTTTCGATGTTTGTCTCAGGTCGGCGGAATGGGCTCGCTGAAAGGTTTGGATGTCTTCAAATTTGCCCGCGTTGTCGCGCACTGCGTATAGCTTTTTTCCTGTCTGGCTTCGCATTGTGGTTCGTTTAACCATGTTCGATTCCTCGGTCAGAAAATGAAAATCGCTCGACGGAAGAATGTAACCGAATTCGAAAAAATTGCTAGCAAGCGAACAAAAATTTTCCGCAATTCAAATCGAGAACAGATCGCGCGTGACAATCGATCTGGAACTGGATGAGGCAACTTGGATATACTCTCCGCGCCGGCAGGTGGGTAAGGATGACCCGAGTCCAAGACGAAAGGAATCGACCATGCGTCGAATCGCAATCATCAATCAAAAGGGTGGCGTTGGTAAAACCACGACGGCCGTCAATCTTAGCGCCGCGTTGGCCGAGTCCGGGATGCGGGTTTGCCTGCTGGATCTGGACCCTCAAGCCCACTCGTCGCTGCACTTGGGATTGGCCCTTTCTGCCGAAGAAAACTCGATTTATCAGTGTTTAACGGGGTCTGCGACCCTGGCTCAGGCTCGGCACCAGATCGATGAACGGCTCTGGGTCATCCCCTCGCACATCGATTTGGCGGCTGCCGAAATGGAACTGTCCGGCGAGGTCGGCCGCGAGTTTCTGCTGCGAGAACTGCTCGATAAAGACAACGAGGAGTTCGACTATCTTATCATCGACTGTCCCCCGTCGCTGGGCGTGTTGACGCTCAATGCCCTGACGACCGTGGGTGAGGTGTTTTTGCCGATGCAACCTCATTTCCTCGCGTTACACGGATTCAGCAAACTGCTCAAGACAATTGAGATCGTGGCCAAACGACTTAACCCCGTGCTGGCCCTGACCGGCGTGGTTTTCTGCATGTATGAGGGTTCGACTCGACTGGCCCAAGAGGTGATCGGCGATATCGAATCGTTCTTCGCCGCCGAACGAGCCAAAGGGGGCGTGTGGTCCGAGGTCGTGAACTTCGAGACGCGAATCCGCCGAAATGTCCGCCTCGCCGAAGCCCCGAGTTACGGGAAGTCGATCTTTCAGTACGCTCCGCAATCTCACGGAGCCGAGGATTACCGGGCCCTGGCAATCGAAGTCCTCGAACAATCGACCTTGCTGCCCGATGACGACGAGGAAACGGCTAAAGAAGAAACGACCGAAGACGCCAACGCGTAGCCAGAAAACGTCCGTTTCACTGGAATTTTGGCCTAAACCGCGTGTTCCAGAGCCAACTGCTTGATTCGTTTCACCATTGCGAACAATCCGTTCCGGCGCTGCGGACTTAGGTGTTGGCTTAGCCCCAAACGGTTCATGACGTCGGCCTCATTAGTCTGCAGGATTTCGGCTGGCGTCAAATTGTTGAAAACCGCGAGGAGGACAACGATCAAGCCCTTTACGATCAACGAATCGCTGTCGGCGACGATCTTTAGCCGCGGAGGCGTGGTCGGCGTTAATTCGGTCGCGAGCCAAACGGTACTCATACAACCACGGACCAAATTGGCCTCGGTTTGCATCTCTGTCGGGACCGCCGGCAATTGTTTCCCAAGGTCGATCAGGTAGTCGTACCGTTCGTCCCAATCCGGCAACTCCTGAAACTCCTCAAGCAATTCTGCTAGCGTCGGTGGGAATTTTAGTTTAGCCATGGAATTGTTTTTATTGGTCAAAAGAAAATTTGAGCGGATGGGGCACGATCGCAACCGAAAATTTAGTACAGGGCCTATTCGAACCAAGGGTCTGGTTTCTGAGACGATCAGTTCTAGACCAAAGGCCATCCTAAGTAACCCCGCACTCGGGAGCAAGGCACAACCCAGTTACGTTCGACCTCGCCAACAACGTTCGAAGACTCAACTTTAAACTTGCCCGTTTACTGGGAATCCCATATCCTTTGTCACTTCAATTCGCAATTCGAATTAACCAAAGCACTTGATGGATCGCCAATCGCACCAGCTTGATTCCGGACTGCCTGTCCAGCAGGTTGGCGTGGTGCCGTTCCGAATTGTGCAACAACAAATCCAATTCTGCCTGATCACCGGTCGCCGGTCGGGCCGTTGGCGATATCCGAAGGGCCACGTGAAGCCCTATGAGACTCCGCAGGATGCCGCGATCGCCGAAGCCCTTGAAGAAGCCGGCATTCGTGGTGAACTCGGCAACGCTCCGCTGAAGACGCTTCATTTCGTCAAAGGCGGACGCCCCTACTCGCTCACGATGTATTTGATGCATGTCGAAGCGATCCGTCTGAAATGGAAAGAATCGAAAGAACGTTTTCGCATTTGGGCCTCCGTCGAAAACGCTTTGGAACTGATCGATTGCCCCGACCTCAAACAGTTGGCCCTGGACGCCACCGCACACATTGATGAGTCAAATGTGGGTATTGATATCTTCCCGTTGGTGAAGCGCTCCCTGAACACTCCGATTTGGACCGCGAAAACCAAACCGTAGGTTCCTGCTCTTCTGATTCTTTTGTTTGAATTCTTTAGGGAAGATTTTGAACAGGAGGGAGCAGAGGAAACAGAGCTTGGAAATCCGGAACAATTGCCTTCCTCCGTTCTCTCCGTTTTCTCCTGTTCTTTCTTTCTGCCGTTAGCCTGCTGAACTCGACATACAAGACCTACACAATCTGACGGCAAATGGGAGCAAAGCGAAGTCGATGACTGCGGAGGGGATCAACAAGAAGATTTTGAACAGGAGGGAGCGGAGGAAACAGAGATTGGAAATCCGGAACAATTGCCTTCCTCCGTTCTCTCCGTTTTCTCCTGTTCTTTCTTTCCTTCTGCCTTTAGCCTGCTGAACTCTTCATACAAGACCTATACAATCTGACGGCATAGGACGGCCACTGCCGATCTCTCTGAGTCCGAGGATAACCCATGCACCCAAAATTCTCGCAAGCGAACGGGATGACTCACGACGTCATCAACGCCGCCATCGAGGTGCATCGCACCATGGGGCCAGGGCTGCTGGAGTCGATATATGAATGGTGTCTGACGAAGGAATTGGAGCTTCGTCGTTACTCTGTTCGCAACCAACGAACGGTCGAGATTCGTTACAAGGAGTTCCAACGCGAGGAGCTGCTGAAATTCGATCTGCTCGTAGCCGACTGTTTGCTGGTTGAAGTCAAAGCGGTCGAAGCAGTGAATCCAATTCACAAGGCACAGTTGCTGAGTTACATGAAACTCTTGGACATGCCTCTGGGGTTGATGATCAATTTCAACGTGCTGAAACTGGTAGACGGCGTCTCGCGGCTGATTCTGCCGGGAGCGAATTCGTCAGCATAAAAATAAGATGAAAACTTTGAACAGGAGAGAACTGAGAAAACTGAGGAGTCAAACACTGAGCAATTACCTTTCTCCGTTCCCTCCGTTTCCTCCTGTTCATATTTTTGCCGGGAAAGTCCGCCCATCTTCCTGAACCCTGCACGAAAGTCGACTAGGACATGTTGACCTATTTTCAATGGGAATCCTGGCTCGCTTGTTGAAACTGTCCGAGCGAATTTGAAGGGTTGAAGATTAAGTCGATGACTTTGAACAGGAGAGAACTGAGAAAACTGAGGAGTCAAACTCTGAGAAATTACCTTTCTCCGTTCCCTCCGTTTCCTCCTGTTCATATTTTTGCCGGGTCGACCAGGACATGTTGACCTATTTTCAATGGGAATCCTGCCTTGATCGCTGAAACTGACCGAGCGAATTTGAAGGGCTGAAGATTAAGGCGATGACTTTGAACAGGAGAGAACTGAGAAAACTGAGGAGTCAAACTCTGAGCAATTACCTTTCTCCGTTACCTCCGTTTCCTCCTGTTCATATTTTTGCCGGGAATGTCCGCCCATCTTCCTGAACCCTGCACGAAATCGACCAAGCCTAACTGTCCTACTTTTGATGGAAGTCTTGGCTCGATCTGCTGCCGAGTAAGCCTCTTTTGTCGCGACTTTGCCAAGGCTCGGCAAAGGGCCTGATTCCGCTAAAATGATCCCTGTAAGCTGCCATCTGCAGCGAATTCATTTCGTTGGCTCGGGGTCCGAATCTAATGTTTTCACTGCAAAAGTTCTTTAGCCAGGACAACAAGTTTTTCGATCTGCTCGAGGCCAGCGCCGACGAGACAATCGATATGACTCGGCTGCTAATCGAGCTGCTAAAGGATCGCAACCACCCCCATCCGCTCGACCAGTTTGCGGTTGCCCGAGGCAAAGACAAAAATATCACCGAGAAAATCAGCGAGGAATTGGTCAACACGTTTGTGACCGGCCTTGAGCGCGAGGACATCGAGATGCTGTCCTACGCTCTCTATCGGATCTGTAAGACCATCGAGAAGTTCGCCGAACGATTCAGCCTTGCTCCACAGCGATTGGCCGATATCAACTTCTCGATGCAAGTGGAACTTGTCGAACGGGCCACGAAAACCGTGTCCGAAATGGTCCGCCAATTGCGAAAAAATCCTTCGTTGGCAACCATCAAACAAATGAACGACCGGATGCAGGCCATCGAAAGTACCGCGGACGATGTGATCTTGAAATTGTTGGGAGAGGTCTACAGCGGCATGTACGAACCAATTCAGGCGATGATGGTTCGGGACTTGTATGACTTGCTCGAAAAGGTTATCGACCGCTGTCGTGACGCGGCGAATGCCATTTCCCACATTGTGCTGAAAAACTCTTAAACAAATTCGCTGCACGAATTACTGACACATTATTGCGACAAGGTGTATTGCCCATGATTCTGGTGTTCAGCGTGATTTTGGTAGCCTTGATTTTCGAGTACATCAATGGCTTTCATGACACGGCCAACTCGATTGCGACTGTGGTGTCGACAAAAGTGCTCACACCGCGTCAAGCCGTGATTCTGGCGGCGGTGACAAACTTGGTGGGCGCGATGTGGGGTACTGCGGTCGCTAAAACGATTTCGTCCGGGCTCGTCGATCAAAAGGCGTTTTCTCAAGAAGTACTCTTCTGCGCGCTCCTGGGAGCGATTGTTTGGAATCTAGTTACCTGGTATTGGGGGCTCCCGTCCAGCTCCAGTCACGCGTTGATCGGCGGACTCGTCGGGGGCGCGGTGGCCAATGCCTCCAGCTTCGATGTTGTTATTTGGTCCCAGCCAAATCCTGAAAACTGGACGAAGAGCGGTGGCCTGCTGTGGAAAGTAATCGTGCCGATGTTCGCCTCGCCGCTCGCGGGTTTCTTGATGGGCCTCACCGTGATGGGCGTCTTGTATTTCCTTCTCCGCAAATGGAAGCCGCGTTGGGTCAACAATGTTTTCGGTCGGCTTCAACTCGCCAGTGCCGCGGGAATGGGCTTCATGCACGGCACCAATGATGCCCAAAAGACCATGGGGATTATCGCGCTTGCACTGGTCGCAGGACATAATTCGGGGGCCCTCAAGGACTTACCACCATGGCTCTCGTTCATGGACCTGAAGGATGGTCTTAAGGACATCCCGTTGTGGATCAAAGTCACCTGTGCGATTGTGATGGCCGCTGGCACGGCCGCGGGGGGCTGGCGAATCATCAAGACCTTGGGCCATAAAATGGTGCGTCTCCAGCCGGTTCACGGCTTTGCTGCGGAAACCTCATCGGCCGGGATTATTGGACTGGCATCTTATTTCGGCATTCCGGTTTCCACGACCCACAACATTTCGTGCTCCATCATGGGCGTCGGGGCGGCAAAACGATTTAACGCCTTGAAGTGGACGGTGATCGAACGAATGGCTTGGGCCTGGATTCTCACCATCCCCATTTCCGGCGGCATCGCGTATGGTTGTGTTCGCCTCATGCAGGCAATTGGGATGATCCCCTGACATCAACTTTTTGACGAATCAATATTTGAGCCATTTAGGCTTTCGTCTTATCATTTTCTTGGTCGCCAAGGCGGGGTCGAATTTCTCGGCATCCCACGAGCCGCCGCACCACTCCAAAAGGTCAACGTGTTCATCGTGGTCGGGATTGGCTATTGCGGTCAAGAATTCTTCGTAGCCCCAAATGCCGCCGCAATCCTCCGGCGGACAAGCCCTCGCGCCTTCGACACACATCGGATAACGCTTGCCCGATTCCGCCGGGAGGATGCCTTCGAAAACAACTTCGTGCTCCCAGCTATCGCCAAAGTCGTAAATGTAGACAAATGCAAATCGCCTTTTGCCCATTGGCAATATGTCGCTCAACTTGGTTTTCGTGGAATCGATACCGGGATCGTCTTCCAGAAGCTGCGGGTCGCCATAGTATTCGCGGTTAATGATGAACTGATGCAAATGGCAATTCAACCAGCCCATCGCGGTTTGAATGCACTCGTGCAAACGATCAAGCGAAATGTCGCCGACCTGTATCCGCCGCCAAATCGGTGGATTAACTCCCGCCAAAGTGACTTTGAACTGGTAGGTCAGGCCATTACTCGGCATCGCGCTTTTTGATTTTGGCTTTGACGTCGCACTCTTGGCCTTGGCCGGTGTCTTGGCACCCGAGTTACCAGTTTTAGATTTTTTGATGTTCATAGTTTTGTCTCCAACAAAAGCAGGCTTAGTGGCGGATGCTCCAAGAGCTGGATTACCCGCAAGTAACGATCGAAACACTTCGATCGGACGACGAAATTTTAGCGGAGAAAACG
Source organism: Pirellulaceae bacterium (assembly GCA_040081565.1). Lineage (GTDB taxonomy): Bacteria > Planctomycetota > Planctomycetia > Pirellulales > Pirellulaceae > BJ22. The sequence goes on along the minus strand of JBEBGH010000032.1, from coordinate 2,335 downwards.
GAATTCTGTTAAGCCGAGAATGGGTCTCCTGCAATGTTTGTCCGTCCTCGACCAAGTCGGCCTTGGCATGAAAAATCATGTCATTCATAGATCCTGTGACCGAACGATCGTGGGCTTTGGCAAAGCGAACTTCGCGTTCTACAGACTCGATAGCACTGGCGGCGTTATCGACAACCCCTTCCCTTTCCAGTGCATCACACAGGGACTCGATCAAGGCGTCAGCGAATTTCCTTCCGCTGGTCAATCCTTTACCTTCCAGCAAATACGAATAGAGAGATCGCGTGTTTGTCACCAACAAGTACTGTCGGCGATTGGCCGTAAACAGCGTTGCTGACCAATCGTCCAACGGATTCGGATGCAGCGGCAGGCTTTCGAGCGGCCCAATTTTGAGTTTGGCGCCAAATTTCGCAGTGGGCCGAATAATCATAGTCTTTCCACTTATTTGAACGATTGGAGCTGGAAATCGCACACCAACGCTTGAAGCTGCCGATCATACAAGATTACCACACGATGAAGCCCCAATGGATAGTGAAAAGGTTTCTGCCTGCCACAATTGCGTAAGCCAGTTTTGGAAAATACAATTCGAATTTGGCGACACATCCGCGGGCGTAACTCAGTTGGCAGAGTGGTAGCTTCCCAAGCTGCATGTCGAGGGTTCGAATCCCTTCGCCCGCTCTTAGTTGCTAATCATCGGTGTCTTCTTCTTCGTCATCGAGTTCATTCTCAAATGGAGTTAGGTCTAGCGGGCCGAGTGCGCACTCGGTAAACCGCAACCTGCACGTCGCCGTGACTGGAAATGAAGATGCGAATGGTTTTCATGTCGTTTCCTTGGTGATGCTAATAAGTAAACGAAATCTTGTCGATTATAACAAACTGAACATTTCCTCGATTCATTTCTTTTCCTTCACTGGGCCAAGCAATTCGTCCAGGTGGGGCGATATCGGTTCGGACAATGGCAGGAACCAGACGTCCGGTTTCCCTTCTTCGCGGTACTGGCGGTCGAGATCGTCAAAGACTTCCTGCACCGATTTTGCTGGGCCGAGCAGTGTTTCGATGTGCGGTGCGATCGGTTGATCGGGCGGCAGGAAATAAATCTCCGGCCTGCCTTCGGCCTTGTATTGCTCATCCAAAATGGCGAGAACTTCATGCACCGACTTTCCCGGGTCGAGCAGTCTTTCGATATGCGGTGCAATCGGTTGATCAATTGGAAGAAAGTAAATCTCCGGTTTGCCTTCGGCCTCATATTGTTCATCCAATTTGGTCAGCACTTCCTCCACCGACTTGGCTGGGCCGAGCAGTGTATCGATGTGCGGTGCAATCGGTTGACTGTTCGGAAGGAAATAAATCCCCGGCTTGGCTTCGGCTTTGTATTGCTCATCCAGCTTGGCCAGCACCTCCTCTACCGACTTGGCCGGACCGAGCAGTGTATCGATGTGCGGTGCGATCGGTTTATCAATTGGAACGAAATAAATCTCCGGCTTGCCTTCGGCCTTGTATAGCTCATCCAGCTTGGCCAACACCTCCTCTAGCGGACGGGCGGGGCCGAGCAACCGTTCTACTTCCGGCACGATCGGCTCCAGCGGGCTTTCAGTTTCTGTCGCTGGTTTGAGACGCCGTTCGATTTCCTCGTCAGAAAGTTCAATTTCGACCAGCAGCGCCCGATACTTGGCAATCGCGGCTTTCATCTTGGGATGTTGGTAACCGGTTGCATTTCCGAATAGTGCGAAAATCTCTACGGCGCGCCGGCTCAGCGGCTCCGCCTCCGCCAGTCGGTTCGTGGCCTGGAGCAACTGTGCCAGGTTGTTGAGGTCGCGGGCGACGTTGGGGTGCTCGGCACCGTAGGACTGCTCGTCGAGGGCCAGCGCGCGGCGATAAAGCGGCTCGGCCTCCGCCAGACGATTCGTGGCCTGGAGCAACGTAGCCAGGCTGTTGAGGCCGCCGGCAACGTATGGGTGCACGGCTCCGTAGGACTGCATATTGATGGCCAGCGCGCGGCGCATCAGCGGCTCGGCCTCCGCCAGACGATTCGTGGCCTGGAGCAACTTCGCCAGGTTGCTGAGACGGATGGCGACTTTGGGGTGTTCGGCTCTGAAGGACTGCTCGGCGAGGGCCAGCGCGCGGCGATAAAGCGGCTCGGCCTCCGCCAGACGGTTCGTGTCCTGGAGCAACAGCGCCAGGCTGTTGAGGCCGCTGGCGACGTCGGGGTTCTCGACTCCGAAGGACTGCTCGGCGAGGGCCAGCGCGCGGCGCATCAGCGGCTCGGCCTCCGCCAGACGGTTCGTGGCGTAGAGCAACAGAGCCAGGTTGTTGAGGCGGATGGCGACGTATGGGTGTT
>JBEBGH010000290.1:0-6862 GCA_040081565.1 Pirellulaceae bacterium | reverse complement strand
CCGTGAAGAAACCGTCAACTTTCTTACATCCGGGCTGATCGGCCCCCGATTTGCACGAAATACTGGTCTCTCTTGAATCCAAAAATCGCCGATTTCCTTGGACAATTACACTAAACGGATAAAACTATTTCCTGGCTTCGTGGTTTAATGGTTGTGGACTTCTCGTTCAGGATTCTAGAAAGATGACCAAAAAGCTGATTTTTTCCCTCACAAGTTTGTTGCTTGTAACTTTTGTGGCCGATTCGTTGGGACAGGGTCCCGACCGTGGTGGGCGCCGACGTGAAGGCCGGGGCGAGTTCGATGCGGGCGAGTTCATGGCCCGGTTGGACCTTAACAAGAACGGAACGCTGGAAGGTGCCGAATTGTCGGAACGCACGAAGGGTTTCCTGCAGCGGTTAGATATCGAAGTTGGCGATACTGTGGTCATCGCTGATGTGATCAAGAAGATGGAGGAAAAAAGGTCTGGGAGAGACTCCTCGTCAACAGCAAGTTCAGCTCCGCCATCAACTCCTGCACCGACCGCTTCTAATCCAAGCATGAGTGTCCCGTCGGCATCTGCCTCGCCCGGATACGTTCGCAAGGTTCCCGGTTTCGATGCGCCATTACCCCAAGCTGCCGCGACACCGAAATTCGGTGCTTCGGCCACTACCTCCAAAATCTATTCGCAGTATTCTGATTCGGTTCGCGAACAGGTCGAAAATGCGTTGAGGCGTTACGACAAAAACGGCGATGGAATTCTCGATGCGGAAGAAATCAAGGCCGGTCGTTGGGGTTCACCCACGGCCGAAGAATCGGACACCAATCGCGACGGCAGCCTATCGCGCGACGAATTGGCTAACCGGTATTTCCAACGCGAGCAAGCTGCGATGGTGGTCACAAGTCCTGTAGCACCTGCCAACACGGGTCGCGCGAGCGCCGGAGGTAGAGAGCCAGATAGGCAGGCACCTGCGGCGCAAAATCAGGCTGCGAATTCTGGTTCACCAACGGCTACGGCCGCCGCCCCAGTTTCGAACGCGGGCCGAGCAGGTACCGGCACCAGTTATCGGGATTACGCCAGCGGTCTGGTTGAAAAATATGATGCCAATAAAGACGGTCAGCTGGACAAAGATGAAATGAAAAAAATACGTCGAGCTCCACCAAATGCGGACAGAAACAATGACGGCCTCGTGACCCTTGGAGAACTTTCGGAGGCATTCGAAGAACAGGACAAGAATCCAAAATCAACTTCCCCTGCGGCCCCTGCCGCTGGAGAAAAGGCTGGAGGGGACAAGGCCACTGGCAGTGCGCGAATTGAGCGCAGTCGTTCCGGTTCATCGAGCCGCGAGCGCAGCCCCAGCACCGAGAACTTTTCTGTCGGGGCCTTCGACAAGAACAACGATGGCCAAGTCCAAATGTGGGAATTCGCCGAAGATTGGACCGAAGAAAACCTGGAAAAGTTTCGCAAGCTTGACAAAAACAACGACGGCATCATCTCGGTCGCCGAAGCTAAGAAATAATTCGATACGCATCAAGTCGATCGCCAAAAAGAGTCCGAATTTCCCTAACTTTTTCGAGATTTACAGGCCTGCTCTATTTCCGGCCGTTGAGCCAACTTCTTGTTGAACTAGCGCTAGGAAAACGTTAGCGGGCTCTCGACCTTACCGCCTCACCGTGGCGAAGACACTTTTATGGTAAAACCCAGGCCGGCGGACTGGGGTAAGCCTGAGCTGCAGAGTATCAGTAATTTCGGAATTAGAAAAATGATTTGTGTGGATGAATTGGCCAAGGTTTATCCGGGGCCGGTCGCGGCGTTGCGGGGCGTGTCGATTGAAATTGGGACCGGTATGTTCGGCTTGCTGGGACCCAACGGCGCTGGCAAGTCAACCTTTATGAACATCTTGGCGGGACTGCTCGAACCAACGGCTGGTCGCGCGACGTTAGATGGAATCGATATCCTCAACGATCCGCGGCAGCTGTGGGAACGGTTGGGCTATCTTCCCCAAGAGTTCGGGTTTTACGACAACCTGACGGGGCAAGCAATGCTGAAGTACTTGCTCAAGTTGAAAGGCGTTTCTGCCCCGCAAGGGCTTAACCAACTGACCAATGAACTTCTCGAAAAAGTCAATTTGGCCTTTGCCGCCAAACGTAAAGTGAAGGCCTATTCGGGTGGCATGAAGCAGCGTCTCGGGATCGCACAGGCCATTGCCGGTAACCCACGTTTGATCATCGTTGACGAACCGACCGCTGGCCTTGATCCGGAAGAACGCTTGCGATTCTATCGATTGCTTTCGGAATTAGCCGCCGAGCGAATTGTGATCCTCTCGACGCACATTGTGGAGGACGTGGCTAATCTGTGTTCGCGCTTCGCGGTGATTCGCGACGGACGAATCATTGCTGACACTTCGCCCTCCGCGGCCAAGGCCGAAATCGAAGGAACCCTTTTCGAAGGTGACGTCGACAACCAACTTATGATTGCGTTTCAGTCGCGGCACCGAGTCGCCCGCGCAATTTTGGTGGAAGGGCGAAATCGCGTTCGAATCCAAGTCACCAATGGCTCGGAGATACCCGATGGATTCGTCCCTGTTAATGCTTCGCTGGAAGACGCGTACCTTCTGAAAATGCATGCTGCAAAGCCGCTCCAGGCAGCCGTGGCCTAGAGCATTCCGTTGGATTTGATTTGCCGTTTCTTGGCTGTTGTTTTCATTTTTTGGGTGCCTGATGTTTCGCAGAATTTGGTTAATCGCCCGAAACGATTTTTTTACATATCTGCGGCGGCCAATGATTTGGGTGTGGATCGCCTTGGTTTGCCTGGCCTATTTCGGCATTGCCGCAGGCAACGTGAGGATTTCAACGAGTGGTGACTCGGCAATCGGCGGGTCAAAAGCGTTTGTCAACAGCGAGTTTGAAAACGCCCGTCTGGCCGCGACTATGACCATGATCGTGCATGGCTTTTTCGTTTCCGTGCTGTTCGGCATGGCCGTGATGCACGATTTGGACTCGGGTATCATGCCGATCTTGCGCGGTTCGCGGTTGCGGCTGGGCGAATACCTCTGCGGCAAATTCCTAGGTTGCTCAATTTTGGTCGCCTTCGTTCTAGCGACGATCACGCTGATGTCAGCGAGTTTTTGCAGCGTTGCGTTATTTCCTGAGCGGAAGGAGTATTTCGGACCATTCGAGTGGAGCAATTACTGGAAGCCCCTACTGAAGTTGGTGCTACCTGCCCTTATGTTGATCGCGGCTCTGGCGTTTGCTTTGGGTGCGTTGACGCGAAAGTCTGTTTTGGTATTTGTCTTCCCGTTGGCGATGCTGATATTCTTCGGGTTCTTTCTTAATGCCTGGTCGCCAATCTGGTTAAGTCCTCAGGTCAACCAGCTATTGAACTGTCTCGACCCTTTTGGAACGCGTTGGTTAGATGAAGTCTATTTCAAGGTCGACAGAGGCGTTGAGTTCTACAACACACAGACAATTGCCATGGAATCGGGATTCCTGATCAGCCGAATCGTAATGGCGGGATTGGGACTCTTCATTCTGGGAGCCACGGTTCCCTTGTTTCGGCGGCAATTAGTCGGAGCAAGACATGGTGCACTTTCGGCGATCGATCAGGTTTCGATCGGCCACGAAGAACGAATTGCTCAGGCAAACCTGGCCCTGCAATCGGGCCTCAGTTCCCTCGGAATGACTCAAAAATCTCAGGGCTGGTGGCATGATGTGCTCAACATCGCCCGATACGAACTGAAAGAGCTGCGCAGTTCGCCGAGCTTGTATATCTTCGTTCCGCTAATTCTAATCCAGGCGATTGGGAGCGCCTTCTTCAACGAAGGGGCCTTCAGTACGCCGTTGTTGCATACCGCTGGCTCGTTGGCCAACATTGAAATGGCCATCCTGTCGATCTTTGGATGCATGTTGATGATGTTCCATACCGTCGAGTCCCAATTGCGCGAGCGGACTCGCCGACTGGCACCGATTTTGTACTCCACGCAAGTCTCCAGTTTTTCGCTTTTAGTTGGGAAGTCGTTGGCTAATGTCGGGATTGCCGTGGCGATCATGGCGGCGACATTTGTGGCCTGTTGGGTAGTGATCTTGATCCAAGGCAAGACTCCTTTCGAACTGCGGCCGTTTTTGTTGCTGTGGGGATTAGTCCTAATGCCGACCTATTTGTTCTGGTCAGCCTTTGTAACGTTCGCTTTGATCTCTACACGGAATCGCTACACCGCTTATGCGATCGCCAGCATTGCACTCTTCGGTACGTTGTACCTGCAACAATCGAGGAACATGACCTGGCTTTGGAATTGGAACGCGGTTGGAGCTATACGCTGGTCGGATATCAGCGTGCTGGAGTTGGATCGATCATCGTTGATTTTGAATCGGATTTTCGTGTTGGGGCTGACCGTATTGTTGTTCTATGCCGCGACGAAACTGTTTTGGCGACGCGGTAGTGATGCGGTACAGATTGCGACACGATTGGGCTTTTGGCGCGTTGCAAGAGTCGGCCTTCAATCGAGCGCGTATGTCGTCGTGCCGTTGGTCGCTGGCATTATCCTGTGGCAAAACGTTCGTCATGGTTATCAAGGCCGCGCCAACCTCAAAAAGCAGAATGACTACTGGCGGCAAAACGTGGAAACCTGGAAAGGAGTCGAGCCACTCTCGATTGATGCGATCGACGTGCGATTAACGCTTGAGCCCGAAAATCAGTCGCTTGCCACCACCGGACTAATTCGACTCACAAATGACTCTCCAAAGACAATCGACAGTTTTGCACTCACTATCGGATCGCATTGGAAGAATGTGCAGTGGAAATTCGCCGGAGCGAAAGTGTCGAAAGATGCAAAAATTCCAGCGGACGAACAGTTGCCAGAATACAAACCCAAGGAACGTTCCGGGCTCTGTGTGTTTGAGTTGGCGGGGCCACTTGAGCCCGGCGAGTCAACCTTGGTGCAATACTCGTTCGATGGAAGATTTCCTGAGGGCGCTTCGAAGAACGGCGGAGGAACCAGCGAGTTTGTCTTGCCCTCGGGGGTAGTCTTGACCAGCTTCAGTCCCGCCTTTATGCCGACCCCTGGTTTCGCAGAGGGTGTTGGCTTTGAACCAAACAAAGCCCCAGAGCCGAAAGTCTATTCCAAAAACTTTTTCGAAGAGTCGTTGAAACCGTTTGCGGGGAATGGCGATCATTTCCATGTGCGAACGACGATCACGGGTCCCGCGGAATTCACGTTCAATGGCGTGGGCGTCAAACAAAATGAATCGGAAACCAACGGACTACGAACAGTCGTCTGGGAATCCGACAGCCCGGTTTCGTTCTTCAACGTGGTGGGGGGCAAATGGAAAGTTCGCAAGTCGGAACAATCCGAAATCTACTACAGCGAAAAACATCCTTACAACATCGAGGAAATTGGCCAAGCCTTGGACGCGGCTCGGATTTACTATTCGCGGTGGTTTGCGCCGTATCCGTGGAAGGAACTAAAGCTCAGCGAATTCCCTTCGATGGCTTCCTACGCCCAAGGGTTTGCGACGAACATCACGTTCTCAGAATCGATTGGCTTTTTGACGAAAGAAAAGCCTGGGGCTGATGTGGCCTTTATGGTTGCCGCCCACGAAGCGGCTCATCAATGGTGGGGGAATATCCTGGTCCCCGCAAAGGGTCCAGGCGGCAATATTCTGAGCGAAGGCATGGCCCATTTCTCGACAGGCCTGTTGTTCGAACAAATGAAGGGGATACGCGGGCGGACTTCCTTCTTTGAAATCATCGAAAAGCAATACAACGATACCCGCAGCGCCGATAGTGAACGACCGATGACAGAAATCGACGGCAGCAAAGACGGCGATACTACGGTCACTTACGATCGCGGTGGCTGGGTCTTCTGGATGTTGCTAAATGAAATGGGGCGCGATGATTGCCTGATGGGCCTTCAGAGTTTCGTCGCCAAATTCAGCAAGAAAACTGATGACTACCCCGTGCTTCAGGACTTCGTCGCTCATATGCGTCCATTCGCGAAGAACCCAGAGTCCTATGACGCTTTCGTCAACCAATGGATCTTCGACAAAGTTGTTCCCCAATACAAATTCGAAAAAGTAGAGAAGTCTGCCGACGGTGAAAGTTGGAAAGTGACGGGCACCGTAAGAAATGCGGGCACCGGCAAGGTGCAACTAGAAATTTGTGCTTGCACCAATGACCGCTGGCTCAAGAATGATCCGAATCCTGATTATCAAAGCGCACGGACCATGGTCACACTAGGAGCCGGCGAATCGGTCCCCTTCGAAATCGTCTGCCCTTTCAACCCTGAACAGGTGCTCGTCGATCCCGACTTTCTCATTCTGCAGCTCAATCGCAAACTGGCCGTGTATAAATTCTGACTCTCTCGGGGTTTGATTGGCCAACCCTGAGCCGCATAGGTCTCCACTTATTCTCCGGGTAACATGCACGAAGGCGCAAGATAAAGTAACATCACGTAACGTATCTATCGGCAGCCATTTTCCGGAGAGCAGTTCGATGTTCAACTTATATCTGCAGAGATATTTCACCTGCGTCGTCGTGTTTCTGTTGTGTACAGATCCGCTGATCGCTCAGAAAAAACCGAAAACGCCTGACGAGCCAACCATTGTCGGCGGCGACATCGACAATCTGGTTTTGCGGCAATGGCATAACGAAGACAAAACCAAAACTGACAACTTGTGCCTGGGCGACAAGTTGTTGGAATGGGACGGTCAGCCGCTGAAGGACAACGACGATCTCGTCAGACGCTGGCTGGCGAACCGGGCAGGTCAAACCTCGCGGGTGAAGGTGGAGCGGATTGAAACGGTGGACGGCAAACCCGTGCCGCGAATATTAGAAGTAACTCTGTTGCATGAGGCTCCGAGCGAGCTTTACAAAGACGCTCTGTTTGGT
>JBEBGH010000289.1:0-6863 GCA_040081565.1 Pirellulaceae bacterium | reverse complement strand
CTTCACTATCGGCATCGAGACTGGAATGAAAGCCCCCGAGTGGATCTTGCATCTCCCGGAGGAGGAAATCCAAAGTTTCCCGCGCGACCGTTGCGTAGTCGTTCTCTTGAAGGGCTTGGTACGCCTCCAGATACACGGACGTCAGTAGGGCGTTGTCGTACAGCATTTTTTCAAAGTGCGGCACAAGCCACTGTCGATCGACGCTGTAGCGGGCAAAGCCGCCGCCGATCTGATCGTAAATACCACCCCGACGCATTCCGTCCAGATTAAGTCGGACCATTTGCTCGGCGGTTTCGCGTTTGAACGAAGGATGATTGCAAGTTGCCGCCGACTTCGCGGTGCGGATGAGATATCGCAAGGTCGAGGCATGCGGGAATTTGGGCTCGGTACCAAAGCCGCCGTATTCGAAATCAAAGTCGTGTTCAATCGCCCGAATCGCCGTCTGCAACGTGGTCTCGTTGGCGGCTGAAGTGGTACCCGCGGGGGATTCGTTCAACCATTCCGTGATCTGCAATGATTGTTTGGTAATCTGCGGGCGAGCGGTGCGAAACGCCTCGAGAACTCGACGCAAGACATCAATGAAGCCAGGCATGTTCATGCGTGAACGTGGCGGCCAATAGGTGCCGCCGAAGAACACATGTTGCTCTGGCGTCAAGAATACGCTGAGCGGCCATCCGCCTTGGCCACCGCGGAGGGCCATCACGGCCTGCATATAGATTTGATCCAGGTCCGGACGTTCCTCCCGGTCGACCTTGATGCTGACGAAGTTCTCATTGAGCAGCCGCGCAATCTCGGCGTCTTCAAAACTTTCGTGTTCCATCACATGACACCAGTGACAAGCCGAATAGCCGATCGACAAGAAAATCGGTTGGTCTTCAGCGTTTGCCTTTTGCAACGCCTCGGGTCCCCACGGAAACCAGTCAACAGGATTGTTGGCGTGTTGTAGGAGGTAGGGGCTCGTTTCAAGGGCCAATCGGTTGGGCATTAACGGCATCTCACTGGCAAAAAATCAAATAACCTAGTGGTCGAAGTTGTGAAGTTTCGTTCTACTATGAAGCTTGTGGGGTGCAAACGGGTGCAGCGAGTTTTTGGGATTTTCTTGGCCTTTTTCCACAGCGGAAGTTTTCATGAGCGAATTATTCGGACCTGGTGAGTCGAGGCCGGGGATGACGACGGTGCAAAAGCTGGTATGTGCGATGGCTGCCATCGGTTTTGCTTTCGACATCTACGAGTTGTTGATGCTGCCCGTGATTTTAAAGCCCGCTTTGGCGGAGCTTGGCGGTAAAGCGGCCGACGGAACACTTGTTTACGCTCCGGGTTCACCGGCCTACCTGATGTGGGCTCGCACTTTGTTCTTTGTGCCGGCGATGGTCGGAGGAATTTTTGGCCTGCTCGGGGGATACCTCACCGATTTGCTCGGTCGTCGACGTATTTTGACGTGGAGCATTTTGCTGTACGCGTTTTCGGCCTTCGCCAGTGGCTTTGTTACTGACGTTTATCAACTTTTGATTTTGCGTTGTCTAGTGTTTGCGGGTGTGTGTGTGGAGTTCGTCGCGGCGGTGGCCTGGTTGGCCGAGTTGTTTGACGAACCCAAACAACGCGAGCGCGTGTTGGGCTACACCCAAGCGTTTTCGTCGGTCGGCGGTCTGCTCGTCGGTCTGATGTTTTTATTGATCGCTCGCTATTCCGCAAGTCTCCCAACGATCGCCGGAGGTCATGAGACGTGGCGTTACATGTTGATTTCCGGCGTCATTCCGGCTTTGCCTTTGATTTTCATTCGCCCGTTTTTGCCCGAGTCTCCCAAGTGGGAACAGAAACGCAAGGCCGGTTTGCTCAAACGGCCCAGCATCCTCGAATTGTTTGCGCCGGGTTTGGCTCGAACCACAATCATCACGACGCTTTGTTATGCCGCCAGCTATGGAATGGCCTTCGGTGCGATTCAACAATTGGCCCAAATCTTGCCGGCTCATAAACAAATCGTGACCGAAACGGCGAACCAGGTTGCAGCGGTTACTGCCAAGTCGACCGAGCCTATTCCGCCGGGCAAGGTCAAGGCGATCGAAGGCAAGATTCGTGACGAGGCGGTCGGTGCGGTAACGATCTGGCAGGAAGTTGGCGGCTTGGTCGGGCGATTAATTCTGGCCATGCTGGCAGTGCAAATCGTCAGCCGTCGTAAGTTGTTACGCATCTTCCAAATTCCGTCGTTGATCGTCGTACCGTTGGTCTTCATCTGGATCAGTCAATCACTGCAAGACGAGAGCTCAATGTTCTGGATCAAGATTGGAATCTTTGCTTGCGGAGTCGTCGTCGTCAGCCAGTTCAGTTTCTGGGGCAACTACATTCCGCGTGTGTTTCCGTTGCATTTGCGAGGGACTGGGGAAAGCTTTGCTGCCAACATTGGCGGACGAATTATCGGCACTGCGGCCGCGTTCCTGACGTTGACGTTTGCGGAGTCCAAGCCACCAGACCCGAGTAAAATTGCTTATGTCGGCGCGATTGTCGCGGGCTGCTATTGCCTGGTTGGCATCATCTTGACGTTCCTGTTACCGGAACCAAGTTCTAACGACCTCGGAGAATAGTCTTGCGCAAGAATTCTTGCGCGAGTAACGGGGTAAATCATTTCTAAACGGCGGAACCACATCGATGAATCAAGCCCTTCGTACGGGCAGTGTTTTCGCCGCTTTGTTTTTGACGTTCGGAATCAACTTGCCGTTTCTGCCGATTTGGCTTAAGGCCATCGGATTGTCGAACGAACAGTTGGCGATTGCGTTGGCGGCCCAGTCGGGAATTCGCGTCCTGGCCACTCCGATTTTGACTTACTGGGCGGACCATCGACGGGCGCGGAGGCGGTTCGTTATCGCTTTGGCTTTGTTTTCAACACTCGGCATGGTCGCCGTCGCCTTGTCGTCGCAATTCTGGATGATCGTCTGTCTGTTGCTGGTTTCCTCGATCGCATCGTCTCCGCTCACTCCGATGCTCGACGCGCTGGCCGTACAACAATCTGAGGCGGGGCACTATCAATACGGTCGCGTGCGGATGGCAGGCTCGCTGGCGTTTATGCTCGGCAGTTTGCTCGCCGGATGTTTGTTGTTGGTACTCGATGCGCGGTATGTGGTCTGGCCGATCGTTGGGGGCTATGGCCTTACGCTGTTGTGCAGCTTTTTTTTGCAAGCCGAAGAAAATACGGCGAGCACGACGGTTCATTCCATGGCTTCTCCTTGGGAAGCCGCTCGGAAATTGTCCAGTTGGGCGTTTATTGCCATGGTGCTGGCTGCCGGTTTAACACAATCCAGCCATGCGGCGTTGTACGGTTTCAGTTCCGTGCATTGGCAACACTTGGGTCATTCCGGAACAGTGATTGGAGCTTTGTGGGCCACGGGAGTCATCGCCGAGGTCGTTCTTTTCAATTGGAGCCACTCCGTTTTGCGATGGCTTGCGCCAGAACGATTGTTGATGTGTGGGGCTGCGCTGGCAGTGTTGCGTTGGTTCTTGATGGGCTTCGATCCGCCGCTTGCTGTTCTTTATTGCTTACAAATACTTCATGCCGGAAGTTTTGGAGCTACGCACATGGCGACGATGCATCTGATTCATCGACGCATCGATTCCGGGTTAACTGGGACGGCGCAAGGAGTCTACGCGGCGATTTCAGGTGGCATTTTGATGACCGCTGCACTTGGAGTTTCTGGAGTGTTGTACGATCGGCTCGGTGCGGGGGCCTTTTTGGTGATGTCGGCCATCGCTGCCTTAGGATTCCTCGTGGCATCCCGGATCCCTCGCCATAGTGAGGCAACATAGGAACTCGCCAATTTCAGCGGAGTGAAATCGGAGAGATTGGACTCTTTGAAAAGGGGCACCACCAGCACGAATCGCAAGCGAGTGAGTGATTGCGCGCAAAGATAGGACTCACTTGCTTGCGCTGCGTGCTCGTATTTGCTTAACATGAAAAAAGCGCGATTCAACTGTCGATGGGGCTTGGTTCGGCGTTTAACTTGGCCGCTCCCTCCGCGAACTCAATTTTTTTTCGTTATTCCGCTCCGCCGAGTTTTCTGACGCTACCGTTCAATCGCGGGTGGTCACCAAGTTCGTAATAAAAGTCAATGGTTGCGCCGGGCAAGATTGAACCGTCAACACGGAGCTTCTGAGGATAAGTCAAACCCGAATCATAGTCCTTTAAGACGTGATCTTGATAGATGCAGACATCAGTGAACAGCATCGGTTGGTACCGTTCCTCCAGTGAATCTGGAATCTTTACCGTGGCTGCGGGTAATGTAAAGTCACCGTTGCCCTCCCACGAACTTACGGTTGCTCGATTCAAAACGAACACCGGTCCAACAGGAATTCGGTCGCGTGGGATGGGAGTTCGGTTCTGCTCCAACGCAGTCAAATCGAATTCGCGGGATGGATCCACCAGCATCAGGTGAATCTTCACCTCGTCGGGCACCAGGATTGCGTTAGGAGCCTGTCGCAGCAGGTGACGCGTGATCGCCACTTGAGGCTCCGACGCTAGACAGCGCTGCATAATTTCAATGAGGATGACATCGGGTGGCCGCTCCGGGCATACGCCATAGGAACCTGCGTCAAGCGTTTCGAAACTTGTGATTGACTGAGAAAGGCCAAGAGTTTCAACAACGGATTTGGCGGACGCGATCGATTCAGAATGTACGTCAATGAGCGTGAACGTCGCTTCTGCGGCAGAGAATACCGCCATCAGGGGGACAGCCAAAGTCGCATAAGGTCCACAACCGATGTACAGGACTCGTGCCGGGCGATCAGGAAACCTATCACGAACATCGCTGATGGCAGCATAGGTGCCACGAATGAATTCGACCGTTCGCACGTAGTCGTCGGCGCACATTGCGGCCATGGTAGGAGAAAGAGCTAACCCGCTTGTCGTCCGAGTTTGGCCACTTGAAATGTCGTCCCGCGGGGCGGACCAGACGGTCTGTGAACCTGCCAGTATTTCCTTTAACTCAACAACAACCGGCCGCAATGAACTGGCGGAGTTTTGAGGATCAAGAAGCGTTGATACTACTCTTCGCAGTTGTTCCAGTTTTTTCATTTACTTAACGTCCGCAACTTTCCTAGGGTGAGCGAGCTTTCTTAGGCCGGATAACGATCGCCCTGACCCGGCAAGGATTGATTCTCAATTTAAGAGCTCCGGCTCATGGCACTGTTGCAACGAGTCGCGGTGAACTGCGTTGTTTTCACCTGCCGCGCAGCCCGTGGTTTCGTGTGCAACGGTTTGTTATCCGATTAAACGACATTTCGCTCAACCAGTTTCCATCCAAGTTGTTGAACAATTTTCTCAACATTCTCTTTGTTGACACCATGACTTCGAAGACGTTGCGTGGACTTGCCGGTCGCGTACCGCGCGATGTCAATGTACACATCTTCGCTTGACAGTTTTTCTTCTGTGGCGATCCGTGGTGCAAGATTGTTGATTGCTGAATTGATACAAGGCGAAAATGATTCTAGCTTTCTCAGTGCATTCGATTGTATGCGGACATTGGATACAACGGAGTCTGGCAATGCGCCCTTCGGAAGTTCCTCGAAAAAATCGGAAATATTGCCAGGTTTAAGAAACATGAGTGCTTTTACAAAGTTGGTCGTGTCGACATAGGTCTTGCCCTCCATTTCACCGAGTGCGGCCGCAACCGCCATTATCTTTTGCAATTCCAGGTCGATGCGGTTCCACATCGGTTTTAGCAAGGGATTCGCTTCCGCCGACTCGTCAAGCTGATCGTTCGGCGCGATTCTGGTGGTTAGAAACTCCAAGTCGTGATCCCAGTAATCTCGTCGAAGAACAATGTTTTGCCGTGATGCAATTGGAGCGACATCTTTCGGCAGTGCCTCTGCCGGAGGCATCTCGGCGCCACTGAGCAATACGGGAATTACGGTCTTTTGTTTGTCACCTAGAGCGAGGGCAATTTCGCGGCGTACCCAATCATCTTCGTGATCAATCCGCCGACGTCCCCATTGGTCCATTCCTGCAAGCAGCCATTTCATACCGATTAGAACAAGTACATAACGCGACTGGTCTAATGCATTTCGAATGCGTTCGGGCCATTCGTCGCCGGACTCGATCGTATGGGAGTCCAAAAATACGGATTCCCGAGGAAGCCTTTCAAAGAGAGCTTTCGCGATCAACTTGGCCTCGGGGCCTGTGTCGTCTCGGCGATAGTTGATGAAAGCGACCTGGCTCATTGATGTTCATCGAATCAATAACGACCGAATTCAGCGAAACCCAGCAGTTGACTCAACGCAAGTCAAAACGACTGATCGAGGGCTTCGTCCGCAACCCATTGGAACTCATCATGGTCTCGCTGTGTGAGGCAATTCGCCAATCAGGCGATGCCTGAAAATTCGTCTGTGGCCGATGTTTGAGTCACAGCGAAAAAGATTCGCAGGTGAATCCGTTTTCACTCCCAACCCAGGAAACACATGATGAAACTTTATCAACACCACCACTCATTCTACTGCGAAATCGACTTGCATGCCAACGTGATGTTCGTCTGTATCGTCGATTGCGAAGCAAAAAAGCCGTTACACCGCAATTTTCATACCCGCGACACCGACAAATTAGGTTACCACGAAGGACACGAAGAGCACGAAGGAAATCAGAGTATGAAAAGCCTGATGGCCTGTTTTTGCTTGGAAGCGCAGGAGTTCACCCGATCTGCTTCAATAGGACCTCAGACTAATGGAAAGATCGTTGAATTCCATCTTCGTGCTTTTCGTGTTCTTCGTGGCTCCAATCTTCACTCGGCCAGTCGTTTACGTCCGAAGTGGCGAACGACTCGGTTCATTGAGTCCGAAAGATGAGCGTATCGACAAAGAAAACATTGGATCGCGGGCTTAGGTGG
>JBEBGH010000288.1:0-6896 GCA_040081565.1 Pirellulaceae bacterium | reverse complement strand
TTTCGGTTGGGTGCGGGTTTTTTGGGGCCGCGTTTGTTTTTTTGCAAGGATTCGAGATCCTGATGACCGCACAGACGGCAAAGATATTTGGCCAACTGCCTCGGCGTCATCATTGTAAACTTGCCGGCCCAGTCGATCGTCGCTTCGCTCAGCCGGATCGCTTGGCTGCCCTGTACAATCAGCAGCGTCAGATAATACATCGAAACATCCGCATCGACTTTTTCGCGGCCATGCACTTTTCGCATCGCTGCCTTGACCACGCTCACCGAGTTCCACGCAATCAGCGACAAACAAAACGCAAACAGCGCCGCACGGGGATGACCCAGTTCCTCGATCTCGCTGTCGAACATCTTTTCCAGATGGGCGAATCCTGTTTCGATTTCCCAGCGGCGGTGATAGGCCTCCGAAATGCGAACCGCGCCAAACCGTTTCGGCAGGTTGGTCAAAAGTTCCAGACACTCCGATCCGTCACGAGTTGGGCTGGCAAGTTGCACGCGAACAAGTCGGGCCTTCATCCGGTTACCGTGGTCGTCGTGAATCAGGACCTGTTGTTCGTGGACTGGTCCGGTGGCGCTTTGACCGACAAGTTGTTCCCGACCAACGTTTTCAAAACGGACGTTGGTCTTGTGCCGCCGAACCAGAAAGCGGGCACCGACGTTTTCGATTTGCCAGAGAATTGCCGATGTGCAAAAGTTCCGGTCACCAATCCAGATCTGTCCGGCTTCGATTCGTCCAATAACTTCCAGCGCCAGCTTTCGCTCCTGTGTGTAGGCGTCTTCGGAGAGTTCGACCGAATGAAACAGTTCACGTTCCCAGTCCAGTACAACAACTCCGACGCCGGGTAAAGCGCCGCCAGCCAGTTTCCGCAGCGGCTTGATCCGGTGCTCGGTCGCAGCCGGATGATTGCCATCGACAATCCGCGTCTGGTAACCCGGGAACAGCGGAGCGCGGGCCGTTCCAAGGGTGTCGATAACGGCAGCCATCCGCTGCCAGGCTTTAGCGACCAGCGCTGCGCAGACGCCGGTTTCGGTGTGATTGATCTTGTCGTAAACGGCGCGGAGGCTGGAATTCAATTCGCCTTTGAACAGCTTACAGGAAGTGCGAATGCTGGTGCGGGTCCGAAAGACGATGGCTCCAAGAATGTTGACAATCGTGGAAAACAACAGCTGGCGGGTGTAGCTTCGCTGGCGGTTGTCTTCAAATACCTGATCCACCATCTCCGGCGGCAGCGAGTTCTCAAGCACTCCCCGTACCATTACCGCCTCAGGACATTGCTTCTCAAAATGCTCCAGCAACTGCGAAGAAAAAATGGCCAAAACCTCCGTGAATACGATTCGATCTCCATTGCGAAAACGATTCATACGAAGCAAGTATCAACTCCGTTCATTCACCTTCACAGGGCTGGGTTCTCGCCCCCTCGATAAACGACTGAGGCGAACCGATCATAAAGGTTAGGAAAGAACGATCAGGCTGGTCCATTAGTATCCCCGTTGATGGAATCCGTTATAGCATTTGTGTAAAGACGATTCCATCACCCGACACATATACGATTATCAACATCCAAATCGAGAATGCTTTGTTGAGCGAGATTGATGCTCAGTTGGAATGAAAGGCGAAGTGAAGAAGCCGCACGAAAAGCAGTAACAAACGTCTATTCTGAGCTTTCTCCCCGCTAAACCAGTCGGAGTGCGTTTGTCGGCGGCGTTCGTTAGCGACTGGAACCCGTTTGAATCGCTTTGAGGCGTTCGGTCAATTCCGCGACTTTAGCGGGGTTCTCTGCGAACAAATTACGTTTCTGACCCAAGTCTTCACGTAGATTAAAGAGTTGGCCGGGTTGTGAATCTGCAGGGTATCCATTCAGTTTGTCAAACCATTCGGGAACTTTGCTAACCGCTCCAGTCTTCGCCGAGATCAACACCCAATCGCCATGACGAATCGCATACCCATTTGCGTTGGTGTTGTGCACCAGCGAGTCTCGACGTCCGGGGCCTGTCGAAGTGAATAGCTGCAATTGATCAATGCTGTCTTCCGCCGATCCTTCAGGAATTGTCGCTCCGGTGATCGTCGCAATCGATGCGTATAGATCCATCTGACTGATCAGCGAGTCGTTGACCTTGCCGGCTGGAATCGTGCTTGGCCAGCGAATCACAAACGGCACTCGATGTCCTCCCTCCCATAGATCCCGTTTCAATCCGCGCAGCGGACCCATGCTGCGATGCTCAAATTTTCGGACTCGCTCGTATGCGTAAGTCTCCGGCCCGTTATCCGAACTAAAAATCACAATCGTGTTTTCGCTGAAGCCGCCTTTCTCAAGAGCATCCAGCACTCGGCCGACCGCGTCATCGGTCTGGAAGACGAAATCACCATAACCACCAGCATGCGATTTATCGCGGTATATGTCGGCAGGAACGATGGGCGCATGGGGAGACGTGAAGGGAAAGTAGAAAAAAAAGGGTTCGCCTTTTTTTTGCTCGGCAATCCACGCCACCGCTTTTTCAGTGAGTCGCGGCACCACGGCATAGAAGTCCCAATCCTTCACCGCCGGACCCTTTCGCGCCTCAAAGCTACCTTCTGCCGTTTGTGTCTTGGTCGCAAATGAAACGGTCGGAGCCGCCAACAATCGATCGTTTTCAAACCAGGTGTAAGGCGGAAAATTTGGCACATCGTCGCCAAAGTAATAATCGAAACCGTGGTCCCTCGGTCCGCCTGGAACAGGCTTCGTCCACTCGAAATCCGTCGGCGAAAAACCGGCCTGGGGATCCGCTTTGGCTCCCGGTTTCTTGATCGAGTTCCAATCCCAGCCGAGATGCCATTTGCCAACACACGCCGTGCGATAGCCTTGACCCTTTAGCAACTCAGCCAGCGTAGTCCGTTCGGGGTCCAGCACCGGTTGATCGAAGGAATTGACGATGCTATGAAATTTTCGCCAATGATATCGACCTTGGAGCAACGCGTAACGACTTGGAGTGCACACGCCGGATGAACTGTGGGCATCGGTAAAGCGGATGCCTTCTTTCGCGAGCCGATCGAGATTGGGCGTCGGGATCTTTGACTCCGGATTTTGTATAGCCAGGTCACCATAGCCCATATCATCCGCATACAAGATGACAATGTTCGGTCGTTTAGAGTTTGGCTCATCACCGTAAATGCAGACCGCTAGGTTGACGTTGAAAAAGAAAAGGCTAAGAAAGAGGCCTCGCGATAACAGCCATTGGCCACTCGTTTGCATTGACATCGGTGACTTTCAATTGTTTTCCACTCGCTGCTTGGTTGCACGTTCGGTGAGGCACGCGCTTGACGTGAATCATGTTATCCCAATTTTTCACAATCAACTACATAATCAAATCATCCTCCTCTGCCGGTAAGCCCAGCAAGTTGCGCGCAAGTGGCGGACTTACGGATCGACCATTGGGAGAAAAACTGGAAAATTCTTGGAGGCGGAAGCTGCCCCAATGGCTTATTTAGAGTCGGAAGATCGCAATAGAGTGGTATCCGCGGCGATTTTGAATGTCGTCGCCACACTTGATAAATTTTGCACCTTCGGAAAAATACTCCGTCCCATTCAGGCAAAGCGTCTGAAACGCAGATATTTAGGTAACCGAAACGTCTCTTCAAAAGAAAAGCTCTCGTGAACGTTCAACGATCATTTTTTTCGTCCTTAGCAATGGCTTCTCTTTTTGCCGTCACTTTTGGCTTCCTTTCTTTTTCGAGTTCCGATTGTGTTGTCGCCGATGAATTGGGCAATGGAAGGAAGCCTGCTGCCGCAAATGCCGCTTCCAGTTTGCCGAATCTTTACACACCCTCCGGCCGACCAAAAGCGTTCGTCGATGCCCAGACGCGCGAAAAATTGGAATCGATCCCGATCACGGAGCGTCCGAACCGACCTCTGCACTTCTACGGCAATGCGGTCCGGCGTCGGACGAACGCGACGGAAAATCGCTCCGGTGGCGGCGCGAGCTTTATCCGACGATAAGGCTTGGTCCGAGAATAAGAAATCGAACTGGCAACGATAGTCGCGTGATCGAGAAATTTTCTCGCCGAACGATTGCTGCTTTCGATGCACGCATGATGTATCAACTCGTCATTTCTTTTCCTTCATGGCGTTGTTGATCATTGTGAACTGAGCTATGGCCATTTAAGATGGAATACCTTCTTATTTCGTCCTAAGTTTCGTCATCGCATGTACAAATTCTTGTTAAAGGCCGTGGTAGTCCTCGGGGCACTAGCGGCCATTGGCTACTTCGCTTACCCCCCAATCGCGCGAAAGATCGCCGAGCGGAATAAACCACGCTGGCGGTTGGCTGCGGCCGAAACGGGCGCAATTACCTATTCCGTGAACGCCACTGGAAAAGTCAAACCGGTTAAATCGGTCCAAGTAGGCTCGTTTGTTTCGGGACCGATCAAGGAACTGTTTGTCAAATTCAATCAGCCAGTAAAAAAAGATGAATTGATGGCGCGAATCGACCCGCGTTTATTCAAGGCCACGGTCGATCAGAACAAAGCGGCTTTGGATTCGCGTAAAGCCGACTTGAAGCGAGTCGAAGCTCTACTGCAACAGGCCGTGAACGACGAACAACGAGCGGCCAGCTTGAAAAAAAGGAACGAGGATTTCATCGCCCAAGCTGAAATGGATGTCGTCAAATTCAACCGCATGTCCTTGGAGGCCCAACTGGCAATTGCCAATGCCTCGATCAAACAAGCGGAAGCCGCGCTCAGCAACTCGCAAGCCAATTTAGACTTCACCGAAATTCGCGCGCCGGAGGACGGAATTATCATTGATCGGAAGGTCGAGCCGGGTCAAACTTTAGCCGCGGGGTTCACCACGCCCGAGTTGTTCGTCGTCGGTGTAGGACTGCGCGAGAAAATGCTGGTGTTCGCCGACGTTGACGAGTCAGAGATCGGTTTGATCCGTACAGCGGCAATCGACAAACGACCAGTTTCTTTCACCGTGGACGCTTATCCGGATGACTTGTTCAAAGGCGAGATTGAAGAGGTTCGCTTCAGTTCAACCACGACTCAAAACGTGGTGACCTATCCTGTCGTGGTTGGCGTAGCCAATCCG
Source organism: Pirellulaceae bacterium (assembly GCA_040081565.1). Lineage (GTDB taxonomy): Bacteria > Planctomycetota > Planctomycetia > Pirellulales > Pirellulaceae > BJ22. The sequence goes on along the minus strand of JBEBGH010000288.1, from coordinate 1,834 downwards.
GACTTGAAGTTGTTGCCTGGAATGACCGCGAATCTTTCCTTCCAAGTGGGCCACGTGGAAAACGTTACCAAGATTCCAAAAATGGCACTTCGCTTCTACCCTGCCAAGGCCGAGTACGTTCATCCGGATGATCGCGGAATCCTCGACGGGGTCACGGCGAAGCCTGTGCCGCCGGAAGATGCCGAGGCCGCTGCAGAAAACGAGGATGCTGCACCGGAGAGAATTGCGGTCAAGCAAAGTAGTCGAAAGCGTCATGTCTGGTACGTTGACGGAGAATTTCTTCGGGCCATCGAAGTCACGATTGGGATTAGTGACAACCGATTCGCAGAACTGGTTACCGGCGAAATCAAACCAGGGATCGAGTTGGTTGTTGGTCAAAAGGCCAAGGGTGAACTGTAATCGTCGGTTTTTTAATTGCTCAAAGATTGGAGCCCGCACTTGTCGTTTATCAAGACGTTGAGCATCGCCCTCAGAGCGCTCAGAAAAAATAAAATGCGATCGGCCCTGACCATTTTGGGCGTAGTGATCGGCATTGCGGCGGTAACGACCATGGTCAGCATTGGTCAAAGCGCCAGTGCGCTCGTCCAAGGCGAATTGCAGAGCTTTGGGACCAACGTGATCGTGGTTCAGCCCGCAAATTTGAATCGTGGGGGAGTTCGAAAAGGGGTAGTGAATACTTTAACCGCTAAAGACTCTTATGCCATTGAAACGGAATGCTCCGAGATTGCCGCCTCGTCGCCTCTCGTCGGCGCAAGCGGGCAAGTTGTCTTTGGCAATCTGAACATGTCGCCTAATGAAATGGTTGGTGTGGGCGAAAACTACCTCCAAGTTCGAAATTGGCCGATCAGACAAGGGTCTTTCTTCGAAAAATCGCAGATCGACCGCGCCGAGAAGGTATGTGTCGTTGGTCGCACGGTCGTGACCAAGCTCTTTCAAACCGCAAATCCAATCGATCAAAAGATTCGCATTAATGACAAACCATTTACGATCATCGGTGTCCTTGAGACCAAAGGTGCGAATATGGTCGGCGAGGATCAGGACAGCGTGGTCTTAATGCCCTATTCTACGGTTCGCCGGACGCTTCAGGGTTCAATTTTTGATGACGTGAATGTCATTCTGGCCTCGGCGAAGTCTTCTGCGCAAATGAAGTTGGCCGGTGATCAGATTCAACAACTCCTGATGGATCGGCATTCGATCAATAACGGCGAATTACCGGACTTTAGAATTCAGTCGACAACAGAAATTGCCAATATGCTGAGCATGATTACGGGAACGATGACATTGATGTTGGCATCGATTGCCGGCATTTCATTGCTGGTGGGAGGTGTCGGAATCATGAATATCATGCTGGTGTCGGTTACGGAACGAACGCGAGAAATCGGAATCCGAATGGCCGTCGGTGCACGCTCACGTGATATCTTGATGCAGTTCTTGGTCGAATCGGTGGTCCTTTCCTGCATTGGTGGTTTGATCGGGTTTTCGCTCGGTATCGGTTCGTCGTATGGTTTGACCATGTTGATCAACTCATTTTCCACCGGAACGAAATGGCCAATTGTCATTTCGATACCGGCAGCCATCATGTCGTTTGTGTTTGCGGCAGCAGTTGGAGTGTTTTTCGGCTACTACCCTGCTCGTCGGGCCAGTCGATTGGATCCCATCGATGCTTTGAGATACGAATAGGGAACCAATTTCGTGGCGCTTATTAATTTGCACGAAGTCTACAAAACCTACGACCTGGGCGAGATTAAGGTCAATGCGCTGTTGCCGACCACGCTCAAGATTGAAAGAGGCGAGTTCGTGTCATTGATCGGCCCATCCGGATCCGGCAAGTCGA
>JBEBGH010000625.1:0-1718 GCA_040081565.1 Pirellulaceae bacterium | reverse complement strand
GCAGAGGGGCTCCAACATCGGACTGCGGGACGTTCGTCAAAGGTACAACTTCATCAAGTTCATCGATGCTGTACATTGATTGATTTCGATCCGATAACGGCCCCATTCACCGAGTGGCGCCAAGTAAAGTTTCTAAAAATCCTAGCGTCTGATCGCCACTTCGGTGCAATGGATTGTTCGCTTTCGTCACTCGATTTGTGGTGGATGTGATGTACACAAGGTTCTGAACAATCCAACAAGTCCAGCCGTATCCCAAACTTTGCTCGTGTGCCAAACACTCCATTCGTTGCTTGGCCATTCTCCGGTTGGATCTGAATCATACGGATCAACGACAATGATACCACTCTCTGAGTCGTCGCTCAATACAATGGAACGAGCGACTCTCATGCAATGATCGTCAGGTTCGACTGATACTGGTTGATCAAATTCATCCACATTAACACCTGCGAGTTTAGTGATTTCGTCACATGCATCGAAATAGAGTCCAAAATCCGTTTCGAGTATGTCATGAATGTATGAATAGACGTCGTTGACCCATCCGATTTTTTCGACCGGCAGAATGGAATGAAGAGAGCGTCCAAAACAAGGCCAACCATTTGAAACCAAGTAGAACGAACGCAATGAGCGGGGCAACGGTCTGTCGATCCGCCTTTCAGCGTCAGAAATCGCTTCGTCGGTCGCGGGCGGATAACCAAGCCAGTTTTCGCGGCGTGCCATCGAAGGAATAGAAGCGCGTTGTTCAAGTTGTGGGTCGAGAAGCGTTTTTGCGGAATAGTCGACCAAGAACTCACGCCATTCTCGAGTATCCATTGTCATCTCTGCTGAGACCATTCCAAGCGAACAATGTATTTATCCCGCCAATTGCCCCGGATAAAATGATTATCAGCGGGATTATCCCCGGGTAGGCTGGATTTTATCCCGGTGTAGAATCAAACGCAAGCTGTTTTGGGCTAGACCGGGATAATACGCAAGACGACCAGATAGGCCTGGTTTTTGACGCAAATCCCTGACTTGTTGAGGAAACTAAAATGACCGTCCAACGTTACTGCCAATTGTTACCGGGGGCCAAGTACGGAAAAAACGATCAAAAGTGGTTTCCCAAATGGCTGCGACGCTATTCAACTGGAAACGAAAAGGCCGAAAACCTGCCCCTAACGGTAGATTCGGTGATTGCCTTTTGCCAGTCGTTATTAAATTCAAACACCCCGGCATGGCAACGTTTACAAGCGGTACGGGCAGTCGAGTCCTACCGCGATCTCGTATTGAACACCGACCAGCCATGTCTAAAAGACATCAAAGTCAAACTTGGACAACTGGCGGAACAAGAGCGGGTTGATGGTACGGGAACCGGTGCTCCTGGCGTGTTGGATGAGCGAAAACTGATTGGCCTTATCGATCCGCACGAACCGGCGATCATCCAAAGAATGCGGCGCAGCTTGCGCGTGATGCGGAAGTCACTGGAAACGGAGCGGGCCTATATCGGCTGGATCATGAGGTTCATTCTCGCTTGTGGCGATGACGACTTGGAACTGTTCGGTGAAAAAGAAATCAAGGCATTCCTGACCCGGTTGGCGGTGGAAGGGGATGTGTCCGGCGGTACGCAGAGTCAGGCAAAATCTGCGCTGTTGTTTTTGTACCAGAAGGTACTGGGCCGGGAGCTGGAATTCCTGGACGTCACCAAGGCAACGAAAGAGGGGAAACTGCCAGTGGTTTTAAGC
>JBEBGH010000287.1:0-6914 GCA_040081565.1 Pirellulaceae bacterium | reverse complement strand
TCACCGTGCGGTGCATGCCGCTGGCCGACGAGCCCTACGACGGCAAATGCATTTTTACCGGTAAAAAAACGACGACCCGTGCGATCTTCGCGAAGTCCTACTAGACAATGAGCCAAGTCGTGTCGTGTATTCAAAAACTGGATTGGCGATTTCAACATGGGTCGAACGCGGGAACATTTTCAGACGTTGTTTTTCGCAGCGATTTTCTCCCGTTCAACGGATGCGATCGCGTGGGGTCGTCAGGAATTGGAGCGGGTCGCCGGGCCTGTGGCATTGGCGAGCCCACTATTTGATTTTGTCGAAACGGCCTTTTATGCTGAAACGATGGGGGCGAAACTTTTCAAACAGCTTTTTGTTTTCGAAGAAGAATTCGATCCCGCCCAATTGCCGGACCGAAAGCTCTTGTCGAACGCTTTGGAGCAGCAATTCCGCGAGTTGCATCCCAATGATGTCGAACGACCCATCAATATCGATCCGGGATACTTGTCAGAAGCGAAATTAGTGTTGGCAACGACAAAGGATCGAGACCACCGGATCTATCTGCGCGATGGAATTTATGGCGAAGTAACGCTGTATTACCTGCGATCTGGCTGGCAATATTCTCGCTGGACATATCCGGACTATCGCCGTGCCGATTATTTTTTGTTCCTGGATCAAGCCCGAAAGCACCTCCGCAAACGTATCCAAACAGGAGAGTAAGCGTCTATTCCAATTGGGGTCAGGTACTTCTCTGGTGTTGTTCGGTCAATTGAAAGCCCAATTGCTGAAAATTCACTCAAAGACGAAAATAAAGCCTCTGACAACATACCTTGAACAAAAGAATCCATGAAAGCCTTTCTCACGATTTTGCTCGGATTAGCACTAGGGTTGGGAACCTCCTACTTGTTCTTCAACATTCGAACGAGCAGCACCACCGAGTCCTTCCCAATCGATGGTTGGCCGAACACTGGCAAAACAGTTCCGCCGCAAGCGGACTTTGTCATTTCCAGCCCAACGTCGGTCATGCTGCCGTCGGTCTCCAGTGGCAAAGTGACTCGGCATCAAGTCTTTATCGAAAACGTAGGTCCGGCCGATGGAGAAATTTGGCTTGACGAATTACCCAACGGAATCAAGCTGCTCAATCTGAAACCCGGTGAGCGCAAAAAGATAGCGCCGCATTCAAGGTACCTGTTGGATCTTGGCATTGTGGGCGATTTCGGTCAAAGCGATTTTGAACGCGATCTATGGATTGACACAAGCCAAGCCGAAATGCCACGACTCCTGGTTCAGTTCAAAACAAATATTTTTCCGGGAATTGGCGTCGTGCCGGAGCGGAATGTGACGTTTACTTCGAAGGACTTTTCCGAAAAGAAATCTAAAGAGGTCTTCGTCTTGACTTGGCTCACAGACTCAATGTCGATCAAGTCGATAAATTTTCCGAAAAATTCTGAGCTTTTTACGACGGAGATATTGGACATTTCGGACGACAAGCGCGCTGAGCTTAAAACCGGACGCGCAGGTAAAACGGTCCGGATTACGCCTCGCGGGGAATTTCCCGAGTCTCGCGAAAAGATGATCATGACAATTCAGGTCGATGGACCCGACCTTTGGCCATTGGACGTTGCAATCCGTTTCGGCGAATAGCGGCAACTCGGTTTTTTTGGCCTTCCATTTATTCAAGCGGTTCCCCTAAACTTAGGATAAGGGATTTTCGTTTCCGTAATCGCGTTTGGAAGCGAGCAGACTCAACGCCACTTGCTGGTATTTTTTGGACGAAATTCGATTATGAACTATTTTGGTTTTTCAGGCTTGGCGTCGCTTGTATTCATTGGCCTTGTTGGGGGTTGGATCACCAATCGTCAACTTGAGCGAACGAGTTTGGCTGCGGGCAACTCTCCGAATCAAGTCGTCACGGAGCAGGAGCCCGCTCAAGAAGAAGAAAAGAAAGCCCCGCTGCCCGATCGCCTTGATTTGGTTAAAGAATGGCAGAAACCCGAAGTGACTTTGTTTATTTCCGGCGGTCAGCAAGGCTACATTGAACCTTGCGGTTGCACGGGGCTTGAGAACCAAAAAGGCGGCTTGATGCGGCGGCGAGACTGCCAGAAGATTTTGCAAGACCGCGGATGGAATCTGGTTTCCCTGGACATGGGGGACCAAATCCGTAGAACCTCCTTGCAGTCGAATCTGAAACTTCGCGCAACCTATGAAACGATGACCAAACTGATGCGTTATGACTGCATCGGATTGGGGCCCGAGGATTTGAAATTGGCGGTTGCGGATATTGTCCAGTTGATCGCCAACAGCATTGAAACGGAAACGCCGTTTACGTGCAGCAACGTGACGGTGGTCGATGAGACTTTTGTCGCTCCCTTCCGTATCATCACCTCCAATGGAAAACGCATTGGAGTTGTGATGGCGTTGGGTGACGACTCGGATGTTGCCAATATTAACGCGGCCAACGCCAACAATGAAATTAAACGAATGTCGGCAGCCAAGGGCATTGAAACGGCACTAGCGAAAATTCAGAAGGCGGGTAAATGCGACGCCCTGGTTCTCCTCGCTCAAACAACGAAGGAAGTCTGTCTGAAGTACGCTCAACAATTTCCCTTTGATTTGATCGTCGTGGGAGATTGCCCGGGCGAACCGACAATGCTCGCTGAAAAAATTTTTAAGAACGATCGCACGACTCAAGTCATCGAGGTCGGGACAAAGGGCATGCATGTCGGTCTGGTTGCTTGCAACTGGAATAACGGGAAACTAGAGATGGCCTACGAGCGAGTTCCTATGGATGCTCGCTTTCAGGATGACCCGGAGGCAAAAAAAATCTTTATCAACTATCAAAAGGAACTGGAGGTCCTCTACAACAACCCTGCAGATTTCCCCGATATCCAACCGCGAAAAAGCCCATCTGGTTTAAAGTATGTCGGCTCAGAGCGATGTAACGATTGCCATGAAGAAGAATACGAGATTTGGAAGGATGGTTTAGAGGGCGAGGGGGGACCGCACTTTCGAGCCACAGAAGATTTGATCAATCCGAAGAACAACCCACGGGCTGAGATTAAACGGAATTTCGATCCTGAATGTTTGAGCTGCCATGTCACCGGCTGGAATCCACAAAACTTCTTCCCCTATGAATCGGGATACCGCGACCTCCAAAAAGACACGGTTTTGCACGGCAATGGTTGCGAGAATTGCCATGGACCAGGGAAAGAACACTCTGACGCGGAAGATGGCAGTAACGAAGAATTGCAGGCCAAATTCCGAAAAATGGTTCGCCGCGAACTCAAAGACGCCGAAGCCATGTGCATTGAATGCCACGACATCGACAATAGCCCGGACTTCTTGAAAAAAGGCTTCCAGGAATATTGGAAGCACATCAAACACTAGACGGCGCGACGAATCGACCTGCCGTGGAATTCCAGAGCCGCATTACTAAACTCGGCGGGAGCCTGCAGGCTCGTTCCCAAAAATCTGCGTGCCGCTCATAATGAGCTGGCGTTCTTGCAAGTGACCGCGCGCGTTTCTTTATTGCTCAACGACTCCAATACGACTAATTATGCTTTCATTACAACTACCTCTTCAGGGCCATGAATCGAAAATTGACGAATTGGTCGAATGCGGAAAACTCTTCCATTCACGTGGTTGGTCGGTTGGCACGAGCAGCAACTACAGCGTCGTCCTTTCGCAAAATCCCATCGATCTGATTGTCACCGCCAGTGGATTTGATAAGGGGCGACTGCAGCGCGATAATTTCGTGCGGGTCGGGCGCGATGGACAACCCTCCTCAGCGGGGCAACCTAAATCAAGTGCCGAAACGATGTTGCATGTCGTCCTCGCACAACGCAACGAGTTGGTAGGGGCAATTTTGCACACCCACAGCATCTGGGGCACCCTCCTGTCTCAACATTTTTTTGCCGCTGGCGGTTTTGAAATCTCTGGTTTTGAAATGCTGAAAGGGCTCGAGGGAATTACGACTCACGAGACAAGCGTCTGGATTCCGGTCTTTGACAATTCACAAGACATTCCCTCGTTGGCCGTCCAAGTTGAAAATCTTTATCGAACTCAGCCAGACAGGATTCGATTTGGTTTCCTGATCCGACAACATGGCTTGTACACTTGGGGCAAAGACGTTTTTGCCGCGCGGCGGCATATCGAGATACTGGAGTTTCTTTTTGAATGTGTTGGCCGTCGCACCGGGTTTTAGGCAACTTGGGCCCAACCAGCTTTCGACGGGCTGGATTTCCAAATAAATGTTTGACGGTCGAAATTGCCGCTGTTAGGCTATTGTGTGATGGACGGTATCGAACCATGGCCAATCGTATAAAAAACCGCTGACGTCCTGCTTGCCGTCGAAAAATTCGAACTGTCGACAAAACTCACTTCTGCTTTCGACAAGGGTTGTCATGATGCGCAACTTACTGTTACCGGGCGCCGCCTTTTTTTCTTTCCTCCTCTTGCCCTGTATGGCCCTTGCTCAGGATGCCGATGTGGTGGCCAAGGCGGATGAGAGCGTTATTCGCATCGAGGTAAAAAATGTAGGACAGGGGAGTGGGTACGTCGTTAGCGAGTCCGGGATCGCGGTAACCAACGTGCACGTGATGGCTGGCGCACAAAATGGCAAAGCTACCGCCACCTTTCCAAATGGCGAGGAGCGTGTCATTAAGGGCAGTTATCTGATCGATGCCGGCAAGGACATTTGCGTGATCCAACTAGAAGGGCAGGGATTTAAGCCGCTACCTCTAAGCGATTCATTGCCGCGCAAAGGCGAAGAGGTCATCGCCTTGGGCTCACCGATGGGCCTATCTTTCACCGTCACGCGAGGCGTGGTCAGCGCAATCCGCGGCGAAGAAGAAATGAAACGTGATTTGAACGATTCAACCATGCGTGGAACTTGGGTTCAGGTTGATGCTGCTTTGTCACCCGGCAATAGCGGCGGTCCGTTGATTAATGGCGCTGGTCAATTGGTGGCAATGAGCACGCGAGCCTCATCCGGTCGTGCACAAAATTTGAACTTCGGAATCTCCGTAGCCGATATCAAGGCGGCCATCAATGATGCCAAGGGCAAAACGCTGACGCCCCTGAGCGATGGCGTCGGCAAAGTCGACATGGATGAAATCAAGCCCGAATCTGGGGATATCGTCCAAAGAGTCGAGGTTCCAGAGGGTGCAATTAAGGACTACGTCGACAGGGGCCGCGAAGCATTTGCGGACCTGACGAAGGGCCTGCGCCGCGAAGTTACCACGCAGAACGATTTATATCGGCAGATGAAGCAAGGCAAGATTGATGGCAGCTTTGGCGATTTGATCGCACGCGAGCGAGGTTCGGGTAAATTCTTTTTTGGCAACGAGAGCCTGAAAAACTCGATGTTGTCACGCCAAGAAGATCGAATTCGCGATTTGACGAAAATTCGTGACTCGATTGGCAAAACGCCGACGAACGAGTCGCTCAATTCGCTGTTGTGGAATTATGGACCGCGATTGGATCCACGGAAAAAAGGCTCCGTAGGTTTTTTGCCGGACGCCTACGTGTTGCATGCCGCAACCGAACACGATGTGATCATTGAGTTCGAAGGCGTCGATTATCTGATATGGGTCAAGGACACGACCGGATTGGCGATTGGGCAGAAGCTGACGCCCACCCCGGTCTATGTTGTCGGTTCTCAAACGATGGGAATTCGCGGCGGCGGCAGCGTGGCGGTAACAGTACTGAACTCCGTCCTGGAAACGGAATTAAAGAATGTTGTTTTCGCGGGCGCACCGGAAAAGGCAGACGATAATGCGGTCGCGGCAGACAAGTCTGCGGAAGTGTTCCGAAAATGGCGGGACCAATCCGGAAAATTTGAGGTCGAAGCAACTCTCGTTACGGCGGACACGAAACAGGTCGTCTTAAAGAAAAAGGACGGCTCAATCGTCACTGTGCCGATCGATAAACTGAGTGACGCCGACAAAAAAGAGCTGAAGAAGAAAAAATAGCGGCGTCAGCGTTTGGTCTTGAAGCCTATCTCGCGCAATACCCGTTCGAGTCTTTCAACATGGTCGCCTTGAATTTCGATCGTGTCGCCCTCAATGGTTCCACCGGCTCCACAAGTCGTTTTTAGTTTCGTCAGCAACGCTGGGAAATCATTTTCGCTTGCGAGAAGACCTCGGATCACTGTCACGACACGTCCGTTTTTTCGCTTCTCCAAGCCAAAACGAGCAGTTTGTTTCGCAGGCTCTTTGCCGGGCAAGGGCAATGGCGTGCATTTGCATTCGCTTTCAATCTTTCCGCAACGATCGCAAGTGGGCGGCACATCGAATTTTGTTCCGGCGAACAACCGCATTCCTGCACTCACAAAGAAACTTGGACTGGTCGAATGGACCACCAAAACCGCTAGATGATGTTTCCGTACCGATGAACGGTTTGGGACATTGATTGCTCGCGCAGGTAATTCAACAATTCCAACCTACCGTTGGCGAAAGGATGCTCGCGAGTCACGTAAACATTGCCGATTTCATCGGGCCGGAATACTTCTGAAACATTGATCGCCCGAATCGTACCGTCACGCATTTTCTTGATTCGAGAAACCAGCCGTTCGTGGCTCTCAACAAGCGGTTGGATGTCGCTCGCTGCCGCAAAAGTCGAATGCCAATCGGCCGACGTCGCAACGCTGATTTCCAATTCAACTCCTGAAAGGCGACAAGCGACCGAAGTCAATGACGCGATTTCCATTGCCTGTTGGTCGGAAACATCGCCAATTCTCAAAATATGCCAGGGACGTGGCCGATACCGAAAGTAATTGGTCTCGCCATGAATTTGCGATGGATCGTGTTCTTTGGAAAATTCTTCGTTCCACCATTTCTGATAACTGCCGGCCGCCGCGAGTAGGCGTTCTTTAGCACGTTTCTCTGTCAAAATGTGCTGAAGTCGATCCACGAGTGATTTGATGTTGCTAGAAG
>JBEBGH010000286.1:0-6976 GCA_040081565.1 Pirellulaceae bacterium | reverse complement strand
TTTGGCCGTTTTTTCGTGCTTTTTCCTGGCATTCGACCCCTCTCGCGGCCTTGAATCGGCAACAAAAGCGACCGATTCGGCGCCTCGTCCGCAAATGTCAAAAACAATTCAAACGACCTCGGTCATGACTTCATTGGAGACCCAGCAGGAAAAACGCCTTGGCACCCTGATGCTCTGCGGGGGGGGCAAATTGCCAGAAGAAATTCGTAGCCGCTTTTTTTCTTTAGGCGGTGCTGGTAATGGATCGCTGGTCGTCATCCCATCCGCCAGCCCCTCTTCCGACCACAGTGACCACGCCAAATTTTTGCGGTATTGGCAAAACTATTCATGGAAGAACGTCAAAATCCTGCACATTCTAAATCGTCACGATGCTCAAGGAGACGATGTCGTTCAGTTGTTGAAATCAGCGACTGCCATTTGGATCGCTGGAGGTGACCAGAATCGACTTGCCTCTCGCTACCAAGGCACGAGTGTCGAGTCGGAAATCGCCGGCTTAATCGGGCGGGGTGGGGTCGTCGGAGGAACCAGTGCCGGCTCGGCAATCGCTTCGTCGGTCATGATCGCCGGCGGACAACACTTGCCAACAATCAAGTACGGATTCAATTTGCTTCCCAACGCAATCGTCGATCAACATTTCAGCCAACGAAATCGTTACAGCCGACTGTCCTCGGCCGTTCAAAATTTTCCGGAACGCGTTGGCTACGGCATTGATGAAGGCACGGCGGTGCTGTTTGGTCCAGAAAAAACCGAAGTGATCGGACGTGGCAACGTCTACATTTATCACTCCAAGAAGAGTCCAAGCGTTTCCGCAAACGCCGATTTGGCCCCCACCGTCGTCTCGGCTGGAACGTCGATTGCCAATTCTGAGTTGATTACCTTAACCGAATAAACCGCCGTGGGCCGGTCAACGAATGACTTCCTCTCGACCGCATTCTGCACCCCATCATCGCACGCGCAAAGACCATTCGACCGAGACTGCAGAGGACTATGTCGAGGCCATCGCGGAGATTATCGACGAGAAAAAAGTCTGTCGGGTTACCGATTTGACTGATCGGTTTGGCGTGACGCACGTGACCGTCTCGCGAATCGTGAAACGGCTCCAGCAAGAGGGTTGGCTGGAAACGCGGCCCTATTACCCGATCGACTTGACGCCCAAAGGGCGACGTTTGGCCCTGGAGTCCAAACAACGGCATCAGATCGTTTACGACTTTCTCATCGCGTTTGGGCTTGATGCTCAAACAGCCGCAATCGACTCCGAGGGAATCGAGCACCACGTCAGCAAAAAAACGCTGGATTTAATGAAGGCGTTTGTGGAAAAGAAAAACGGATAAGTCGAACGGTTCCACGATTTGTCGCAGCACTGGCCTTGGCTTAGTTAGCTGCGTAAGATGTTGCACTTCTTAACATTTCTTCACCTTTTTCCAAAGGCAATCAATATGAGCGCAATTCGGATCGAATACTGCGGGATGTGAAACTACTTCCCGAAAGCCTCCAGTTTGGCAGGCGAAATTCAGGAAACACTCAAGATCAACCCAGAACTCGTGAAACTTTCCGGCGGAATTTTTGAAGTGTACGTTGATAACGAATTGATCTTCTCGAAGAAAGCCCTCGGGCGTTTCCCGGAGCCAGGAGAAGTGATGGGCAAGCTTAAACAAAAGGTCCGCTAGACGCTGGCGGTTGGCCCGAAAGGACTAAGAAAGTCGACGGGTTCGAAACCAGTCGACTACGGTCGGCGGAATTCGCGGCGGTTTGACTTTCAGGTTGCGATACCCGGTGTCTTCGTCAAAACCGTCGACCACCATTTGCAGGTTACGCAACGCTGTTCGCGATTGGCATTCGTCAATTGAATCGTTGGCCATCAGGCGGAAATACTTTTCGTTGACACCCGTCGTAATTCGGCCCACGTTGATGACTTGGTCGCCCGGTGCAATTTCGCGCCACGTATAATGCGGCAGTTCCATCGCTCGTTTGGCTGCCCACACAAGTCTCTCAGCAGTCAGTGATTCTAAAAGCTCAAAGCTGGCCATCACAAAATAAGTCTTTTGAAACTCGCTGATGAGGTAGTCGGTAATTGCGAGCCGCAATAGGTCTTCATCTCGAGACGGATCGATCAATACGCGCGACGATTCGGGCGAGTCGACACTGTACACGGTTTCTCCAGGCGAAGACAAAATGCCCGCGCCAAAATCGCGGACATCTCCGTTTTGCATCACTAACCCGAATTCCACCGTAAACCAATAAATGCGGCCGGCGTATAACAAAAGCTCGTCAGCCCAAGCGGCGATCTGGACTCGTTCCTCATTAGACTTGGCGGCCTCCATTTTCCGATCGCGTTCCTGATAGACCATGTCCCGCGCCTTGCCATGATTCTGCATGACTTTAGCGACGGCTGGAATCGTGAACGTGGCAACATGACCCGCCACATCGTGGCCAATGTCAGGCTCTTGCAGGTAATCCTGTTCGAGCTGCCGCATGAAAGTTGTCACCGGGAAAAATCGGCGACTATGGCAAGTGAAAAACAATTCGGCAGGAATGATCTCGCTGACGGTTGCCAACTGCCAGCCGGTTTGTTGGTAAATGCGGGCATTGAGCAAATAAAAATCGGGAATCGAAGTTCCACCGATCTGAAAGATCTCTTCGCCCTCCAGATATTCCCGGCAGGCATACCGGTGCTTGGTCTTTTGCTGTTCCACGATCAAGCACGCCCAGCTTAAGTGCTCCTCAAGCGTATAGGCCTCGTATTCCTGGCTGTTCTTGTACTGGCCCAAATCGACCGATTCGGTGGATAGTGTGCCGACACCGAAGGGAATTCCCGATTCAGCCATTCGAAAATAGGCTTCAGCAACCGCTCGCGTTATCGGGTAGCGAACATCGGTCCGTGCCAACTGATCACGCAAATCCTGCAATCGTTGGTCGCGAGTTGGAGGAACAACCGCTTTCAGATTCAATCCATGGCGACTGGCAATGACCGCCAATTGGTCGTTCGAAAAAGCGGTGCTCATGGGTAAACGCTCCAAAAAGGAGTCAACGATCAAGCGAGGTCGCGGTCTTCAAACATTACCAACGCCAACAATACCGCAGCCGAGCCATACAAAAACGTGTAAACGACCGACCAACCTAAATACAGCCACGGCACCGAACTGTTCGTATTGATCGCCGTTTGTACATCAAAGTGGTTTAGCACCGGGAAAATGATCGATATGAACTGCCCAAAAAACCGCACGGTATCAAATGCACCGGCCAATTGATTCGACATGACGATCAAAGGTGTCAAATGCCCCAGCACGTAAATCACAAAACAGATCATCAAGTTGGCCGTGACACCCAAACGTGTCGAGATAGCCACACTGATCGCGACGAAAATCACAACCTCCAGAAAGGCCAGAAAGATGGCCGGCAGAACGTGGGTCGCCTCGCGAAAACAAGTCGTCCATTCCACCATTGCTTCTGACATTTCCCGTGCGTCATAAACGGGCTTGTAACCGACCCAAAAGAAAAACCACAAACCAAGGATCAGGAACAAAATCGCGACTGCTGAAGAAATCCCAAAAATCTTCCCGACAATAAACTGCCGTCGGCCGACTGGTTTGCTCAGTACCGTCAACGCCGTGCGGCCTTCGATTTCTTCGGAGACCGATTTACTGGAGGCCCAAATCGCGACGAAAATCGCAATGACCTTTAGCAGTGTAAGGCCCGAATCTTTGTACATCTTGATGTCTTCGCCCAGCGTGTTGTAAGGCACGTAGATCGAGACCACGACGAAAATCGCCCCTAGAATCAACACCAATATAAAGATCGGCTGACTGACTTCAGTCTTAAAAGTCGACAAGGCAATCGCCGTAACCTTGGGCGCGAGAATTAATAATGACAGGTAGATTGTGAATAGCGCAAAGGTGGCGAAGGCCATCACTGGGACCAGGTAAACTTCTGGAAATTGCGGCATCACCCCATATTCGATGCGAATCTTGGCGGGATTCTTACCACGGTTCGCAATATACAATCCCTCGATCTCCGCTTCGGGAATGACCGCACCTCTGCCGACAGCGTACCCGTTTTGACTGGATGTCGAAGGCACTCGATAGTATTTTTCAAGACCCAATTCCAAGGTAATCGGCTCACTGCCAACCTGCAAATTCTGGTTGGAAAAAAATCGCAAGAACTGCAATTCCCGACCGTCAAACTTTACTGCCTTGTCACCTTGTTGAAAGGCAACAAATTCACCTGACGAATTTTCTGGCGTCGGCGGCATCGCTTCGATTTCCTGGCTGTAAATGCCGCTGGTCGGCAAGCGAGCCATTGACATCAAAATGCCCCGTGGGTCGTCGACGATCTTGAAGACGCTGAGTGGCCCAAAAAGACCCATGATCAAGCCGAGAGCCGCGAATCCCGCCATGACCGTGGAAATAATTGTTAGCCACGAAAGAAAGCCTTCTTTCAGCAATACAAAAACTTCGTCAACACGTCGTTTTGAAACCAGTTTCCAAAATCCGAACCCGACAATGAACGACGCGAGTGCAGAGAACAGTACACCGAGCATCGAGGCATTGCCCTCGGTGGTCGAAAGTTTCGTTAGACTCTCTCGCTCGTACAGCACCGACAGGGCAAAAATACAACCCGCCGTCAGCAAAACGCTTAACACGAGCGAGGCCCCCAAATAGGCACCTTTATTTTCGGCAATCGTATTGACTCCGGGAATTTTCGACAGAACGGCAATCAACCCGACAAACAATAAGACGAGGACCAAACCGGCAGTTACACCCACGGAAAAAATCCACGTCGGGGTAAACCAATTCATGATCTCCGGGCTTTGGGCCAACAACAAAAAGTTGGGATCGGTCATAAAACGAGAAGTCCTGAGGAATGCCGGGAAAATCGATGGTGAATCGCCGAAGCCAGCCGGCGAAGGGCAATGAAAAGGCCCTGACGACGCTCCAACTAATGCGATCAATGTCTTTATTATGGGGTTTGCCGCGGAATTGTTCAAATGGGGGCGAATTGCCGTTTAAGAGACAGAGCATGAAGCATCAAAGTACGCACTTGCCCCGTTGGGACGACGTTTAGCCCAAATACCTAGTGTAGATCGATTTGGCTATTACAAAATCATCGGTGCCTTCGATGATGGCGCGGCCGTCGGCAAATACCGTGACCCGTTTCCCGTCAGCCTTGAAGCGAACCAGGAACGCATTGCTGACCACCTCAGTCGCCACCGTACGCAATCGGGCCTCGAGTGCCACAAGTTCAAGCGGTTGTTTCCCAGCAGGATTGATTTGCACCGAATTGCGACCGCATAAGCGTACCACTTGGGTGAATCGGCCTTCCTCTAACCACTCAAACCTCCGCTGACGACAGGTCGCACAATCGCTGTTCTCAAACAACCGATCCAGCGGTACAACCCGCGACCGAGCGTCCCACATCGAAACAACTTGCATTCCCATCGTCATCTGCGACTCGTTTCCCGAAAGAAATTTGATCGCTTCCAAGGCTTGGATCGCCGACATCACGTGCACGATCGAACCCACGACGCCAGCCGTATCGCAAGTATCGGTTATCGTCGGCGGTCCCTCAGGCATCAGGCAGCGCAAACACGGACCCTTTCCCGGAAGAATGTTCAGTGATTGGCCGTCTGCCCCCAGACATCCGGTGTAAATCCAGGGAATCTGTTCGCGAACACTGAGATCATTGATCAAAAAACGAATCTCAAAATTGTCGGTTCCATCCAAAATCAGATCGACTCCGCTGGCGAGTTCGGCAATATTCTGTGGTGTGACGTCGGCAATGACCGATTCAACGGAAACCGTCGAGTTGATTTCGTGTATGGCTTTTGCTGCCGCAACGACCTTGGGAATTCCCGCTTGAGCGTCTCGTTCGACGAACAGCGATTGCCGTTGCAAGTTACTGACGTCAACAAAATCGCGGTCCACCAACTTCAAAAAGCCAACTCCGGCTCGTGCCAGAATCTCGGCCGTGACGGAACCCAATGCGCCGACTCCGATCAGTAACACGCGACCCTTCCGGAGTTTTTCCTGACCCGCGATTCCGATTGGGGAAAAGCGAATCTGCCGCGAATAGCGGCTCAACTCCCCCAAGTCAAATCGATCTAGTGATTCGTCGGTCATGTGTTATTTAACCACTTTCCCAGCACGGTCCGTTCACAATCGACCATTTCCTCTGGAGTTCCGGTGAAGATTACTTGTCCGCCGTCTTGCCCCGCACCAGGCCCCAATTCAATTATCCAATCGGCATACCCCGCGAGCTGCGGATGATTGTCCACAACGACGATTGAATGGCCAACTGACAGTAACGAATCAAAACAATCGACGAGTCGTGCGATTTCGGACCCGTGCAAACCCATCGTTGGTTTTATCACGACAAACAGCTTCTTTCCCTTTTGGGTACTTTGCAGATGCTGAGCAAGTTTCAGCCGGCGTTCTTCTCCGTGACTCAACGTACTCAACGGCTGCCCCAAACGTAAGTAACCGAGCCCAGCATCCATCAATGATTTAAGGGCGACTTGAATTTTCTTTTGCCCGCGAAAGAAGGGAAACGCTTGTTGCACGGTGAGTTCGAGGACCTCTTGGATATTTTTGCCTCGATACTTGGCCTTCAAAACGTTGGGGCGAAAACGAGCCCCTTGGCACTCATCACAAATCACCCGCATGTCAGAGAGGAAGTGCATGTCGACCGTAAGAAATCCCTCACCCGCACACTTCTCGCACCTTCCTCCGGCGATATTAAAACTGAAGTGACCTGCTTTCAGATTCTGAATGCGGGCCTCTTCACTTTCGGCGAAGAGTTGGCGGATTAGGTCAAACGATTTAATGAACGTCACTGGGTTGCTGCGACCGCTGCGAGTCAGGGGCGTGTCATCGACGAGCACCACGCCTTCGACCCGATCCTCGCCAGTCAGTTTGCGAAAGGGTAGGGGCTTTAGCGTTTTGTCGCCGTAATGGTGGGCGACTGCGGCGTATAAAGTATC
>JBEBGH010000285.1:0-6977 GCA_040081565.1 Pirellulaceae bacterium | reverse complement strand
TGTGTATAAGAGACAGCTGGTAGACCGAGCGCTTGTCCATCTCGTTTTGGTAACCGTATTTCGAACCCTTGATGACCGGAGCAGGTTTGTGAAACGCCAGAGTCGTTTCGCCGGTGGTCGAATTCGTGTTCACGACCGGAGAGATCGTATGCGTTACCGAACCTTGGAACTCGCCGAGGCGGTCGCGTGACACTTCGCGTTTGGCAACCAGAACCGCAGCTCCTTCGCCACCTTTGGCTCCATGACCGGTGCCGCCCAAGTGCGAGAAGGCTCGACCGCTGAACAGGTTGACGTGTGTAACTGAGCCGCTGGCCGATACGACTTTGCCGTCCTCGTCGAAGGTCGCCGACATCGAACCGCTGGGCAACGAGGTCTGCGTGACAAAACCATTCGAGTGGTAATCGGAAGTTCCCCAATGTCGGACCGGTGCACCGGCATACGGACCGGACGGATCGACGGTCTCTTGCCGCCAGCGGTATTCGCCAGCGGTGTCAAGTTTCTGGGCGTTGGTTTTCCGACCGCTCGGCGTGAAGGTCACGGTTTGATTGCCGCTCGTAAGATATTCGCGTTTAAGTTCATCTTTAAGGTTCCACTCCGAACCGGTTTTGGCCGTCGGTCGATGTTCGTGGAAATAATATTGTTTGTCGTCGTCGAATATGCGTTCATCGGTGACTTTGCCTTCCGAACTGACCAGCGATTTTCCTTCGGATTCATCGATCGATGTCATTGCGCCAACATACTTCGCCTTAATCGGGAATCCAGCCCTGTGAAGGTGATGAATTTGACCTGAAATACGAGGCTTTCCGAACATTGGTTCTGGTTCGCCAGGTTTATCGCAATCTGAATTCGAACCAGATTTACGAATCCCCCGTAATTATCGTGAAAATGACACGTTCACAGGGCTGATCGGGAATCCAAGCACCGTCGCGGTCAAATCGTCCCCTGTCTCTTCTGCTGGTTCATAAATTAGCTTCACGCCAAAACCATCGTAACGATTTTGGAAGGAGAACTAAATCCGTTTACGGTCTTGAGACTTTTCAGTCGTTAAGCCAGCCTATTTCTTTCCTGAAGCTTCGCAAATCTACCCCTGATTTACCTTCGAAAGTCCCATGAAATTAACGGTTTTGCCAATATCTGGTAAATTTCCCAAAGCCGCCAGCCGAATCATGCATGTCCTTCTTTTCTCCTTTTCATATCAATGAATTTCCATTGACCATGCACTGTGTCAGCTCACAATTGGAAAATGACTCCGCCGATGGACTCGAACCTTGAAATGTCGTTCCAGACAGTATGCACTTGGTGAATACGACGTTGGTAAACTCGCAATCGATGAACTTGCTTGCGCGTATCTGAAGATTCATGAATTTTGTGCCAACGAAACGACAGCGCTTAAACATGATACGCTTTCCCCCGTATTCATTCCAACCGCGGCCTTGTAAATTCGCGTCAACGAAAGTGCAGTCCGAGAATTCTGCGTCGTCAAGCGATGGGCTCTCAATTCGCGCTTTGTCGAACGCGCATTTCTCAAATCGACTGCTTTTGAACCGGCAGGTATCGAAATGAACTTCGACAAGTGTCACATCTACCATTCGGCAACGACTAAACGAACACGATAACTGCGCGAAGCTCAAGTCGACTTGCTCAAGTGCTACGTCTTGAAAGTCCTTGTGCAGGAATGGGGCCAAAGAGCCATCCAGTCCCACAACAATGCCACGCAGATCGGCACCGCTCAGCTCTTGCTTCTTGATAAGAACGCTTTCAGCAAGCGGCGTAGCGGTTGCGGCAAACTCCGCTTGGTGCCAACGGTTTACAAGTTCTTTCTTGTTCATTCTCAACGTATCCATTGAATTGGAATTAGCGGAATTAACACGTCTGCCATTCCGTCGTAGATCTGAATGTCGTCAATCTTAGACGGGCTGCCAATGTCAAAAATCACACTACGACCGCCGAGCTCCGGAAAGTATGGATCAGGACGAAGATTGTTGCCAGAACCTGGAATGGTCTGATCGATCTTAATTCCGGGAACTTCACCAAACTTGTTGCGGAATATCGACCTTGTTCGTATGTCGAGAATCCGCCCTCGAATACCCTTGGCAAAGTTCGGATTCGATTCGAGGCTATTTCGATAAAGTGTTGCCCACCGATTGTTGCTTGAACACGTTTGAGGTTGAATCGATGTTGCGATTTTCCATCCAGTTCATCGCCCTTTCATTGCTCGCCATTACATTTACCTTGACGGTTGGTTGCGGCCCTACTCAACCGCCCCCAGTTGCGAGTCGCCCAGCACCCAAAGGTGTGGGGGGGGGAGAAGAAGGTGAGGATTCGCTCCGACGTTTGCTCATGACGCCCTCGAAATTGATACTGGTGGTTTTGGAGAGTTTTCAATCGGCACGCAAGCAGCACGCCAATGTCAAAATTTGAAACCTGACGCTTGGCCAAGTCAAGAAAATAATCTTCGGAATTTTTTTTCGAACGGGCAGGGCCAGTTCTTATATGGATTTAATTCGTTCGGTTGGTTTCATGACGATTTCCAAACTTGAAATTAGCCAGCGTTAGATATCGCAGGTTGCCCAAAATTGAACACGGGCCAAAATAAAGAATTCAAGTTTGGCACACTGGGAAGTGCTCTTGCTGGTGACTTGGGTATTGCCGCCTGTGAATGTCTCCTCGGTGAAACCGTTCATTTCGTCTGAATTTGCGGGTTCTTTGCACGTTTGTACTGTACGAATGATGTTCGTTCATTCGCAGGAGATTTGTGAGTTGGCTCCAGAAACGTAAGCTCGGAGCGGGCGAAAAATTTGGATAAAAGGTGGGAGAAACTCTCTGGAAACCGACATTGGGCGCCCTTACAATAAGGTCTCCCACTTTTTCATACACCTTTGAGGTTGAATCGATGTTGCGATTTTCCATCCAGTTCATCGCCCTTTCATTGCTCGCCATTACATTTACCTTGACGGTTGGTTGCGGCCCTACCCAACCGCCCCCAGTTGCGAGTCGCCCAGCACCCAAAGGTGTGGGGGGGGGAGAAGAAGGTGAGGATGGGACCGCAGCGAAAGCACCATCCAGCGCACCTAAGTCCGGAGTGTTTGGGGCTGGAGAAGATAGTTTGGCTTCCGGAGAAGGACAAACGGATGCTGCGAACAACGAACCAGAGTACAAAGAAATTGGTGGAAAAACGCGACGACTTCCTGTGGCCTCTGTCGGTGGAGGGGGTGCCGTTGCACGAAACAAAACGAAAGCTGCCGGTGACGGTGGCTCTTCGGCGGCAGGCATGGCCAACGGACTTTTCCCAGTGATGTCGGGCGGTGTCGGCGGCAGCCAAACACTCGTTTCGGGTTTTGGGGCATTGTTCCCCACAGGCTCGTCGGCAGCAGGTTCTTCCGGCACCGCTGCGACTCGTCCAAGTTCTGGATCCGATGCCAAGACAGCGGCGGCTGAAGTGAAACCAGCGCCAAAAGTTGAAACTTACCTCGACCGCGCTTCGAAATATTTTGAGCAAGGAGATTCGGCCGATGGTCATCGAGCGTTGTACGCCCACATGCTGATGGACAAAGATGCGTTCGAGCAATTTCCGCTTCAATCCTATAAACAAGTTGACGAACCACGCCTGTTTTTGAATTGGGGAATCGGAGTTCATTTTTCCGCCCCGAGTGATTTTTCTGGAATTCCGCCACTGATTGGTGATGCCGCGAGTGATTCGGCACCTCGTGCACCCAGTGGCAGTGACGACTTGGGTGCAAATCCGGGGCAACCTATCTCTGGACCATCGACTTCATCGTCGAAATATGGCAAGGTGAATGCGGATGTACCCGCCGGGATGCTTATGTTTTACGGTGGCGATTACGCCGAACGTCTTTACAAACGACTGAATGATCGACGGGTCAATGAGTATTTCGGAAAGATCATTGCGAAGATGCCGGAACGCAGTCCCGGCTCCAGTGACGATAGCGTCGCCGCGCGGGCGCCTGTGAACGCGCCTCGAGATCCGTTTGCTGGCCGAACGCGTCCGGTCGCGTCTGGGCCGGGCGGGGAAATCTTTTCGTCTCCGCCAGCCGGTGGTGATGCCGGTGGTGATGCCGGTGGGAAAGCTGGTGCAGGTAAATCAAAGACCTCCACCCCTCTAGTTCAACGTTGGTCGGTTAGCGCGGAAACGAAACAACCTGGAAATGTCACGGGTATGTTATTGCCGGGTGTCGTCTCGGTCGGAGAAGGAAGCGTTGAGTCATTGGTTGACCGAGCGAAAAAATTGGGATTAGATGTTGTTGTTATCTTGGATGTCAAAGTCAACAAAGACAAACGGCAATTTATTTCCGCCAACGTGATCCGTTTGTTCGACACTGACGACTCCAAGAAGGTCTTGGTGCAGAGTCGATCATTGAAGAACAATCAAGTGGCCAAAGACCGCGAAAAGACACGTGAGTCAAACGACCCCGTAGAAGTTGAACTCGACAAAGTGTTCAAGGATTTTGTCGATGTCAACTTGAAGGCACAAGCTTTGGAGGGTTGGGACGGAAATCGAGCAACAAAGTATGTCGAGACACTAGTGGAGAAGAAAGTCGACAAAGTCCGTGCTGCAACTGAGACCTTGGGTCTCTTCCGAATGGGGCTGCTGCCGGCTGATAAATGCAAGTCAACCCTTGATACGATCTTGGATAATTCAGGAACGTTGCTGATGGCTGGTAAGGATTCTGACAAGAAGACCTTTTTGGATGATCTTCTCAGAAGTGGCGGCGGCTCAGACGACTCTAGCGTTCGATAATCAGAGAACGTAACGGGTTTGTAAAAGACGCGTAAAAAATAAGAAAACGCAGTAAGCGGACTTCCAAACAGGTCCGCTTTTTTTGTTGTAATCTCCCTAATAGTTGCAAAAATTGGGGAACGGAACGTCGTGCCAACGCGTCCCAGTACTTACGAGCTTGAGAGTTTCGAAGATCAAAAAGAGGAACATGAAATGAACAGTCAACATCATCGAGCAGCGGCATTCGACCGAAAATCCAATAGCTCAATCTCCACGAAGGCACAACGCTTCCTCTCATTTAGCTTCGCAAGCAAGTTAGTTTGCTTGTGCTTTTTCCTGTTCCAATTCACGTCCGTCACCTGGGGCCAGGGATTTATCATTCACGAGCATGATCCGCGATTCAGAATGCCGCGTCCGTGGCATCCGGAGAATCGATCCTACCGCGTCAAGGAACTGGCGGTCGACGCGAACATCAAGGACCAGATCGCCTCAACAAGCGTCACGCAAGTTTTCGAAAATACCGGCTCGGTGCCAATTGAAGCGACTTTTGTTTTTCCCCTACCCTACGATGGTGCGGTCGACAAAATGACTTTTCTGGTTGATGGTCGCGAAATTGAAGCCAAGCTGTTGCCCGCCGATCAGGCACGCAGCATTTACGAGGGATACGTGCGGAGGAATCAGGACCCCGCTTTGTTGGAATGGATGGGAAACGGCATGTTCAAATCCAGTGTTTTTCCAATTCCAGTTGGTCAAACGCGAACAGTCACTCTGCGGTATTCGCAACTCTTGCGAAAAGATCAGCGAATGACCGACTATGTGTTCCCGATGACTGCGGCCAAATACACTTCGCAGCCGCTGGAAAAACTAACAATTCGGGTGGCAATCGAAGCAGCCGACGAGATCAAGAGCATCTATAGCCCGTCACATGCAATTCAGCTTAATCGCGACGACTCGCGGCACGCGGTGGTACGACACACGGCTGAAAAAACGATTCCGGCAAGTGATTTTCGGCTGGTGTTTGACGTTGCCGCCGGAAAAGTTTCAGCCAATGTATTGAGCTATTGGCCTGAGGGAGAGGACCAAGGTTATTTCCTCTTGCTGGCCAGCCCGGAATTCAAGAATTCGAATGAAACCCCTTTGCGAAAGACCGTGATCTTCGTCGTCGACCAAAGCGGCAGTATGAGCGGACAGAAGATCGAACAAGCTCGCGAGGCGGCGAAGTTTGTTTTGCAAAATCTTCGTCCAGATGATCTCTTCAACATCATCAGGTACGAAAACCAGGTGGTGAGTTTGGCGCCTGAGCTGCAACGTTTCAACGAATCATCACGCGAGTCTGCCGTGGGCTTCATCAACAGCATCAATTCAGGCGGCGGTACGAATATCGACGGAGCGTTGAAGGCCGCGATGGGAATGATCCCAACCGGAGATGATCCATCCTACGTTGTCTTTCTGACAGACGGTCTACCGACAGTGGGGGAAACAAACGAATTGAAAATCGCAAAAAACTGCCTGGAGGCCAACAAGTTTGGGGCACGCTTGATTAGTTTCGGCGTTGGATTCGATGTCAACAGTCGATTGCTCGACCGGTTGGCTCGAGAAAACAGTGGTCAAAGCGAATATGTTACGCCCAATGAGAACATTGAAACGGTGGTGGGAAACTTATACAAAAAGTTATCAGCACCCGTGCTCGCTAAATTGAACCTCAAATTCGACTTCCCCTCGGCAGTTGCAACCGATGGCGAAGTGACAAATCGCATTTACCCCCAAAAACTGACGGATTTGTTTGCAGGCTCTCAGTTGGTCGTCGTCGGCCGCTACAAGAAATCCGGCCCGGCAAAAATCAAGCTGTCGGGACAAGTCTCGAAGAAAGAGGAAGCATTTGAATTTGATGTGAACTTTGCCGAGCGAGGACAACACAACTCAAATCAGTTCGTTCGCCAACTGTGGGCTGTCCGACGGATCGGCGAGATCATCGATTTGATTGACATGAACGGCAAAAACGAGGAGTTGGTCAAGGAATTGGTGGAGCTGTCCATTCGCCATGGCATTGTCACTCCTTACACTTCGTACCTGGCAGACGAAAACCAGAAAGCCAACCAGCTTTCCGACTTCCGTTCAAATGCAGCAATGGCCGACAAATCAGTAGCTGAATTAGAAGAAAATGCTTTTGGCGCCCAAGGCTTTGGGCTTCGAGTGAGAAAACAAGAAATGAAGAATGCCGATCTGGCTGCTGCTCTGC
>JBEBGH010000284.1:0-7001 GCA_040081565.1 Pirellulaceae bacterium | reverse complement strand
GCCATTGCGATCTCTTTTCGAAAACGATGCAAGCCAAAGAAAGTAATGGCCGAAAACTGGATTTTGTTGTCCAGGAAATGCTTCGTGAAACCAATACGATCGGCTCAAAATGTGGCGATGCCGACATGGCAACCGTGGTGGTGGACATGAAGACGACCATTGAACGCATGCGTGAAATGGTTCAAAACGTCGAATAAGATTGTGAGCGGCAAATGACGAAGCAAGGCAGACTGGTCATCGTCTCCGGACCTTCCGGTGCCGGCAAATCCACAGTAGTATCCGAGTTGATTCGAACTTGCCAATTGCCGCTGGAATTGAGCGTTTCGATGACGACGCGGCCGCCCCGGCCGGGAGAAAAGGACGGCGTCCATTATTGGTTTGTCGATCGAGAACGCTTTGAAACCGACCGAAAAAACGACAAATTTTTGGAATGTTTCGAGGTTTTTGGCCGCGGAATCTGGTATGGAACGCCTCTCGACCCAGTTACCTCTGGCCTAAAAGCCGGAAAATGGATAATCTTAGAGATTGACGTTAACGGTGCTCAACAGGCTATCACAAAATTTCCGGATGCAATTACTCTGTTCGTTCATCCGGCGAGCATCGAGGAATTAGAACGTCGCTTACGGGCCCGAAACACTGAGGATGATACTGCCATTGCCAGACGGCTGGAGGTGGCACGCCAGGAGTTGAAGGCTGCAGATTGGTACGACCACATCATCGTCAACCAGGAAGTCCAATCGTGCGTGCGGGATATTTGTCAAATTTTGCTTTCGTATCGAGACTAAAACATTATGTATGAAGAGTTGAAAGAAGAATCGATCGTCCGCAAGGTTGGTGGCCGTTTCAAGTTATCGACCTTGATCCAAAAACGACTGGTGCAATTGAACCGGGGCTCGCGCCCGTTCATCGACACCAAGCTGACGGACAAGATGGCGATCGTTCTCCAGGAAATTGAGCAAGGCAAGATTTTTCTGGACACCTCTAGCCAGGTTCGCACCACCGACTCTCCAGACTTCATTGACGCTCCGGAACTGGACCTCGACGATCTCTAAAATCCGGCGAGCTTCTTGCGTTCTCGGTGGATGAATTTCAGGGAATGTTAGGTGGTTATGCCCAAAGCAGAAATTGTGATCGGCGTTGGCGGCGGCGTGGCAGCCTACAAGACTGCGATGCTCGTCAGTCAGTTGGTCCAACATGATTTTTCGGTGCACGTCGTTCTTTCCAGAACCGCGACCCAATTCATTGGTCCGGCTACCTTTGCGGCGTTGACCGGGCGGCAACCGGTCCTCGATCTGTTTGACCATCGATATCCACTGGGAGCCCACATCGAACTGGCCCGGTCAGCCGATTTGTTCTGTGTTGCGCCAGCGACTGCCAATTTTCTGGCGAAAGCAGCAACTGGTTTGTCGGACGATCTGCTCAGCACGTTGTATCTTTGTTGCACTTGTCCGGTGTTGGTTTGCCCGGCGATGAATGTCGAAATGTGGCAGAAGGCCAGCGTGCAACGCAATTTCGAACAACTGAAATCGGATGGCGTTGTGATGATCGGACCCGAATCGGGTTGGTTGAGTTGCCGTACCAAGGGAATGGGCCGCATGTCCGAGCCGACAACGATTTTCGAGGCTATCCTGGAAAACTCAAAGAAACAGTCCTGATGAAAATTCTGATTACTTCGGGACCGACACGGCAATATCTCGATCCGGTGCGTTTCATCAGCAACGCCTCCAGCGGGACGATGGGGAGGGAACTTGCTCAAGCTGCGCTAACCGCCGGCAATTCCGTTGTTGTGGTGACTGGCCCGGTCAAGGTTGTTTATCCCGCCGCGGCTCACGTCATTGAAGTTGAAACGACGGACCAAATGCTCGAGGCTTGTTTGGAACATTTTCCGTCATGTGACGGTTTGATAGGTGCCGCCGCCCCCTGTGACTATCGACCGATTGAGATTGCGAACCACAAGATTCGCAAAACCGGACAGCCATTGGAAATTAAGCTGGTCGAAACCGCCGATATTGTGGCCAAGCTTGGACAGATGAAGCGGCCTGATCAGTGGACCGTTGGGTTCGCGTTGGAAACGGAAGACGCGCACTTTCGAGCAATCACGAAATTGCAGAGGAAGTCTTGCGACATCGTCGCCATCAATTCACCGGCGGCCATCGATTCGGATTCAAACTCCATTGAAATCGTTAATCCTGCAGGTGACATTGTTCACCGCGTTTCTGGCAGCAAAGCAAAAGTTGCCGAGTCGATCATCCAGTTCATTGAACAGAATCTGGTGCGACGACGATGACCAACGTTTCGCCAAATTCATCAGAAACGGGCAACACCGCGAGTCGCGGGGCGTTGCTCGTAATTTTCTTGACGATTTTCATCGACCTTGTTGGGTTTGGAATTGTTCTGCCATTGTTGCCGTTGTACGCCGACCAATTTTCCGTCGACGAAAATGGCTGGCAAATC
This sequence comes from Pirellulaceae bacterium, assembly GCA_040081565.1. GTDB lineage: Bacteria > Planctomycetota > Planctomycetia > Pirellulales > Pirellulaceae > BJ22. The sequence goes on along the minus strand of JBEBGH010000284.1, from coordinate 4,547 downwards.
GGGGCGCTTATGGCGAGCTACTCGATCATGCAGTTTATTTTTGCACCTATCTGGGGCGGAATTTCTGATCAAATCGGGCGGCGCCCAATTATCATTCTGGGCATTTCCGGCTCGGTAATTTTCTACACCCTCTTCGGCATCGCCGCAATTTACAAGAGTTTTTGGGGATTGATGATCGCTCGAATCGGCGCGGGGATCGCGGGCGCCACGATTCCCACGGCGCAGGCTTACATTGCCGACACGACTTCCACGGAAGATCGCACTCGGGGCATGGCATTGGTTGGGATGGCATTTGGACTTGGATTTGCGCTTGGGCCAGCATTCGCCCTCGTGGCCATTACCGCCAGTGGCGGTCAAGAACTCGGCGCGGGCCCCGGCTTCCTGGCCGCGGCCTTTTCAGCGGTCGCGCTCCTATTGGCAATTTTTAAATTGCCTGAGCCCGCACGGCGACAAGCCAGAGAACGCGCGCCGTGGTGGAATATGAAGGCGTGGCGTGAAGCGTTTTCATCGCCGGCGATTGGTGTTCTGGTGCTCGCGTTTTTTCTGCACACCTTTGCGTTTGCGTTGTACGAAACGAGTTTGAGCATGTTGCTCAAAGGTTCTGACGAGTTTTCCCGGAAACCATTTGAGTTCACGTTTCCACAAGTCGTTGGAACGTTTGCGGGACTCGGGTTTTTAGCGGCGGTCTATCAGGGAGCTTTCGTACGTCCGCTATCGAAACGAGTCTCTAATCGAAGCCTTGCCGTCTGGGGCAGCCTCTTGGAAGTGATCGGCTTCGTCTTTGTGACCATGTCCGCCTTTACCGGCTCGATTTTTTGGCTGTTCATGTCATTTTTTGTGATCATCGCTGGATTCGGCTGTTTACAACCGTCTATTTTCGGACTGATGTCGCGATGGACTGACCCGGATCGACAGGGAACGACTTTGGGGGTTGCTCAAAGTGCGAGTGCAATGGCACGAATTTTGGGTGCGCTTATTTCGATTCCATTGCTGATTCAAGACGTTTCCGCGCCTTATATCGGTGCGGCAATCTTCACGTTAGTGAGTTTGACCGCAATCGTCTGGGCCTCAGCCCGCGGTAAAGACTTCAAGGATGCAGCCTAACCCACAGGCGATCAAAATCATTTCTGGCGCGTCGGCTCCAAAGCCCGGCGCTGCGCGGCGATGGTCAGACGATTCTTCCACAGATAAAGAATTCGTATTCGAATCGCGGGATGGACGCTGTCGCCTTTGCCAATCTCTTCCGGCAATTGAAACAAAACATGATCGGGGTTTTCCGCGATCAGGTTGATGAGCGCCTCCATGTTCGTGGCGTTCAGGTTGATAGCCTGCGGATTCTCCAGCAAATCTTCCCACTCAAGGCGAGTCCATTGCTGGAGGGCTTTCACCTGTGCTTCGATTTCTGCAATGGACTCGTCGTCATTGTCTTGATCGCTGTTCCAGATGTAATCGAAAAACCCGAGTAACGAAATCTTCTCTTCTTTTCTTTTGCGGTTCTGGAGTGCCTCGTTGACGGCCCGTTCCAGTTCTTCGTGAGTGAAGTGGCCATAGGGGACTGCCGCCTCAACGGTTTCGGCGATTTTGGCTACGGACAGCGATTGGTTTTCTTTGTTGGCCAACAAGGCTTGGAGGTGAATCGTGTACAGCAATTCGGATTCGAGCCCGATTTTCAGAAACGAGCTAACGGATGCCTCGACTCCTTGAACTTGTGCACCTAAGTCATCGCACAACAGTTCGACCACCGATCCGACCATCGCTCGCGGAAACGAGGCAATCCACCAGAAGGCACTGGCCAATACGACTTGAAGAAGCATGCCCACAAAGCCTGGCATGTTAATCATCTGGGACACAAAAATTCCAAACAGTGCTCCCACACAAAACGTCAGCTCAAGAAAATGTTGGGAAGGCAAACGATACAGTCGATAGTGTCCAAGCTCATGTCCCATGATGTTTTGGACTTCAGCCGGAGACAGCTTGTGGAGGACCTGTCGATTCAAGTACACACCGTTCATTCCCAGCAAAAACCCGGTGAAGCCCAAATTGATCGAGCCGGCATTCAGCATTCGATTGGGAGTGATGTAGACCGGCACTTGAACTTCCTGCATTCGCAAGCGGCTCAACGTATCGATCAGAAGCGAACGTAGCCGGTGTTTATCAAATTCACCGAAGCGTGTTTGCTCTTTGAGTTGCCCAATTTCCCGCTTGTTTTGAGCCCAGGCAATCGCAACTGAAGTCATGATGGGGCCCGCGACTGACATTGCGGCAACGAGCGAAATGATTGGGCGAGTCGCGGCGTCGTTCCAATCGACGAGGAACGCCAATACCACGAGTCCGCCGACTTGGGCCATCAGCCACGCGGTATCCAGTCGACGGGCGTGCGCAAATCGTTCAAGCAGTGCCTCTCTCGTTGGAATCCGCGCTAAAATATTGTCCGCCATGGTTTTCCAGAAAAGTTCAGCATTCAGAGCTGGGATCAGGTCATTGCTCTAAAGATCGTCCCGAAGACGCCGTAAGAGGGCTTGGCTCGTGTCTGATAATAGACCACTCCCGGCCCAGTATACCGATTCACGAGGCCTTCTCCTGAAACAAACGAGTCCTTAAGGTTTTCGGAAGCCTTCACCAGTTGGTATTTCACGGTGTCCGAGAAGGCCACGACAAAACGATTGTCAACAATGAACACCTCTTCAGGTACTAGCTCTCGCTTTTCAATTGCGCCATACGTTTGGCAAAACACAGTTCCTGTTCCTTTGGCGTGCAACAGAAACAGGCCTTTCTTGGCCATGACGCCTTTCACCCCTCCGTACTTGATGCCCAATTCGCAATCGCCAGTATTGGCCAGGTAAGATCCCGCCGTAAGAAAATAGCTGTGCTCTTCATCCAACGTGATCGTCAGGATTTCGCCAAAAGAATCCGGCGAGAGCGTCACGGTTTGGCCAGCGCGCTTGGCCGTGTACTCCGTGGTAAAGAGACTTTCTCCGCCAAGCATGTTCTTGAACCCACTCAACCAACCGCCCTTTGACCCACGCCGTCCCACGCGGGCAGTCAACCGAATGCCGGCAGACATCGACAGCATCGAATTGGGCTGGGATAGAATCCGTTCACCTTCGTCCAGCTCGATTTCCAAGATTGGAAAAGAGGCCGCGTGCTTAATCAAGTATTTCATAAACATCCAATGCGACCAAGTCAAAGGCCGAAGGACAAGTTCTTCAATGGCTGGGCAAAAGACTAACCTCTTGAAGGTCGCCGGAGCAACGACGAGTTACTCGACGTTGGCTGACATCTTCTGTTTGAGAACATAGCCACCGACGCTGATAGCCAGGAGGATCCCCAAGAAAATAAAAAGGGCAACCATACGCGGCACACCCAAAACCTCTGATATAGTGGTGATGCAAATATCATAAATGACGACGCGGATGAACCAACCAACCATTTCGCCAATAAAGCCGCCACGTCGTGCCAATAAAGGTTGCATTCTCGATCTCCTGAAGGGTAAGGTTGTAAGGCAGTGTGTACTATAACCAAGTACACTGGGCGGTTAAAGATCGGAATTGTCACGACATCTGGGCACTTATTCCGTAACCGAGGATCCGCGGATTTAGCTGCCATGCGAATGGATCGGACTACAGACGCTTTGCTGGCCACGTGTCCCGTGCCGCCCCAGGACTGGTCTGGATGGCATGAACGGTCGAATCGATTTAATTTCACAGAAAAATCGAAAACGACTTCCCGAAATCCCGAGGAAGTTCCGCCCTTACTCCTTCTTTTCCGTATTTTTGTGTTATTATCCAAGTACCAACTTCCCATTGGTCCAGTGCGTCATGGCTCTTCCCAGTTCACAGTTTGCCCGTGTCAACTTTAACTCTAAGAATCATCGACGGCGCTGATCGCGGGAAGGTTCTCGCCGATCTGCCTACCCCTATTTCGATCGGGCGGGAAACGGGCAATTCCATCCAACTCAATGATGACCGCGTCAGTCGTTTTCACCTGAAAATTCATCAGGACAAAGACGATTTTGTGTTGACCGATTTGGAAAGCACCAATGGGACTCTGGTCAATGGCGAAGAAAGCCATCTGCGGATCATTCGCTACGGCGATTTGATTCGGGTTGGGCGCAGCACTTTGCTGGTCGGCACCCGTGAGCAAATCAACAAACGGCTAGGCAAGATCAACGCCGATTTGGAAAAGCAACTGGTAACCACCTCCGCGAAGGACAGTTCCGCAGGGCAGCCTTGGATCTCCGATCCGAATTATCAATTGAAGTTGATGGAGGGCTCCCCTCCGCCAATCCCCTCGCGCCTCTCGCCGGGACAAATGGCTCAGTTCATCGAAGTGATTGAATTTATGCATCTGAATCTACGGCGATTGATTTCCGAAATGGTGCCGCGGGAACAAGGTCAACCAATGGAAATGAGTGCTGCACAATGGCAACTCCTTCTCGACCTCCAATCGCGCATGGCCGAGTACATCCGCAAGACCGGCAGGTAGTCGTCGGCCACTCGTCGCTCGACTCTCCGAGTCGAGTTCCTATCTCCCCCGCCTCGGAGATG
>JBEBGH010000624.1:0-1744 GCA_040081565.1 Pirellulaceae bacterium | reverse complement strand
GACTTTTATTCTTGGGTGTTTCGTGGGCAACAACACATGATGATCCAGACGACGCGTTGCGGCAAAAAGTGCATCACGCAAAGCAATAAAATCGACCACATACCCGTGTTCGTTTAGTTTGCCTATGACTTCGCAACGCACACGGTAATTGTGTCCATGAATTGACTCACAAATATCAGGTCCAAATGTAATGAAATGGGCCGCACTGAAAATCAATTGTTCCTTCTCGACCTGAACCGAGTAGGCTCCGGAGTTGCTGTTCATTTTAATTTCCCAATGCGAACTTTAAAGAAATCCAGTCGTTAAACAACGCGACCAACAAGGCTGCGGCGATAATGTCTGCCGTGGATCCTGGATTTCGTCGATGCCCGTCGCTTCGCATCCAAAAATCGAGATCCGCCACCGCATCCAGCATCCCCAGCCATCCGTCAACAATACCTTTCGCCAATGCTCGTTGTGCCAACACCCGAGCGTGATCGGAAATTTCGATTCCGCATTTTCTGGCAATTAAAGAATCGCCATGCTCGGCGATCAATTCCAGATGAGTCACGACGATCGACACAGCCAACGAGCCGAATCGACCTTGATTCGCCTGAAGCCTGCCTGCCGAAGCAAACACCTCACGAAATTGATTCACGAATTGACGCGCAATCAAATCCCGATCCGCAGCGTCTTGCATCGCCGTCAAAAGACTGGCCGGAGCTGGCCCACGTACGTCGTGGTGTTCGACTGAATTCATGCCGCCGGGATTGGCCGCTCGGATCGCCGCGTAGATTTTCTGCGAATCATCAGAATCGAGTGACTGTAAGACTTCGCTCACTGCGTTTGGGCCGAGTTCCGCCCCTGGTTCCAAACGGTCGATGGCCTTCGCCAATGGCACCAACAACAAAACCATGCCCAAATTTGTATTGGATCGTGCAACTCTGACCGTTTCTTCAACACAGGCCAGCACCGTGACACCCACGGGTTGGCGTTTTAGACGATCAATGGCGTTTCCAACAATTTGACCGCTAATCAAAAAGTCATAGAGCGTGACGTCCTCAAAGTCCGCGGCTCGATGCACATTTCCGACTTTCGGTGCAGCGCATTCCAATTGACAGGCCAAAGCCGCCAACCCGCCCACGGACATTTCGGAAAAGATTCTGCTCATCAATCCGTCTGCACAAAATCGCGAATTGCTGCTAACACCTCGTTCGGCTTGTCGAGCATCACATAGTGGCCAGCATCGGCAAACTGAACGACTTTTGCTTCGGGCCAAACGGCGCGAAATCGATCAAGGCATTCGGGCCTGAAGCACCAGTCGCGCATCCCCCAGACCAGAAGTTTCGGAATTTTCAGTTCCTTCAATGAGTTCTCTATTTTCGAGAGCGTTTGCCAGGTTCGCTGGTCAGGTCGCGTAGGAATATCGCGAACGAATCCGTCGATTGCCACTCGATTCTTCCACGAGTCATAGGGAGCCAACAATCCGGCGGCCTCGACTGCGGGTAAACCTCCCTTACGATCGGTTGCCATTGTTAACGCGGCTCGGGCAAACAGATTGAGGCCCCGCACGCCGGCCGTTCCCAGCAATGGCATCCGACAGGCTCGAATACGCAGTGGAAAATATGGGGGAGGAAATGCCGCAGTGTTCAACAAGACAATACGGCGAAACAGGTCGGCCCGCATTCGAACGGCACCCATGCCAATTGCTCCACCCCAATCGTGGGCGACCAAAGTGATTTTCTTCAATTGCAAATGGTCGATC
>JBEBGH010000623.1:0-1747 GCA_040081565.1 Pirellulaceae bacterium | reverse complement strand
CCACCGGCCATGCAACCCTGGGGCCTTCGCATCGCCTACGTTGTTGATCCCGCGGGTGTATTGTGGCATGTTGCGGAGCGTCGGGATGGCGTAGGACATGACAAGTAGTTTCAGGAGTTTGTTGACGAGCAAAAAGTCACACAGGGCGACACGGGCAACCTGTTTGCTTTGGATCATAAGTCTCTAAGTCGAGTGTCCGCGATGCAATGCCCACGCTGCCATGAATCGCTTGCTTCAGAGACTTTGCTGGGGCAAACCGTTAATCGATGCCTGGCTTGCGATGGTGTTTGGTTGGACCACACTGAATTGGGAGCCATTGTTCGCCTAAATACGGTGTCGACTATGCCGAAGACATCAGTCGTGGCACAACTCGACGAAATGAATTGTCCAAAGTGTAATACTTCCATGACGTCCATCAACTTCTCCCACGATTCTGGAATCTTTCTCAAAAAATGTGGGGCTTGCGAGGGTGTCTGGGTCGATTCCGGCCAGTTCGAACTCATCGCCCAATATCGAGCTGGCACCCCATCAATTCAACGCCTTGGGGCGGCATGCGCCGACGTGGTACGAACCTCCAACAAATTGCAATTCGCTCAAGGGCTGCTTCGATCTCGCCTTCTGTCTGGCTTCGTCGCCGTTGGCTATTTGTCGTTTGTTCTCGTGGCCATTGGCAGTTTACATTTATTCCTCTCTATGATTCTATTCCTGCTCCTGCCGATGACCTGCATTTGGTTTCCTGATGCGACTGGCAATCTAAAGGGTGTTTCGCTTGGATTGGGTCGTCCGATCATCTCGGAAACTACTCCTGGCGATGTCGTCGCGCTTTGCGGATGGTTACTCCTGGTCCTTCCTCTAGTCGCCCTGTGGATTATTCGGTAATTGGAGAAATAAAATGAATGCCGATGGCAACAAACACGAAACGACAATGCCGCCACGGACGCGTCAACGAGAGGCGTAATTGACAACGATCCTATTGAGCCCAGCGACTCTGTTCGCGACCGTTTTCCGTACCGATTCAGAATGCCCTAATGGCGAACAGACTGGCCGCAAGTAGTGCATTTTGAGATGTTAATAGGCCGATGCGGCACATTGATCGTAAACTTTTATCTTTCATTTTCAACGGAGAGAATCGTGGGAGCTAAAACTTGGATGCTCGCTTATGTGAAGGACAATGCTTCGCAGACGGTTCGATCTCACCCTCAGCTCGATCGAACTGCTTCAACTGCGTTGGCGAGTGCTTTGTTTCCAAACGAAAAGCTTGAACCTATTGAGGATGGGTGTGTTGCTTACACGAATCCGCCTGACGACGAGTTGGTTGTGGGATGTTTTCCTGGGATCGATATTATCGCGGCAAAGGAATTCGGAATTGATTATCCGTCTCAACTACCACAACAATTTCTGCAACCTGGAGCAGATCGGATGGTCTACTTGCACGCGATGCATAGCGTGGTGGACTGGTTTGCATTTGCGATTTGGGATCATGGGCAACTTGTGCGATCGTTAAGTTTATCCTTTGATTCTGGATTCATGGAAAACATTGGAGAAAAGAGGTCTTTCGAAATCCCGTATTGGGCCGGTAAGCATCCGGCGATAGACGGCGACGACGAAGATGCGGAGTATCCTTTCCCGTTTCACCCGTTAGAACTCGGCGAAGCAGCGCTGAAGGAACTCTTTGGTTACAATCTGGAAGGCGAGATTGATGAGTCACAGCCTGACGTAGAATCAATTCCACTCCTGACCTTTAAAC
>JBEBGH010000031.1:0-24563 GCA_040081565.1 Pirellulaceae bacterium | reverse complement strand
ACTTGCCCCCGATGAAGTGCTTGGCAAGGTCGATACGATTTTGGCCAGTTCGCTGACAGACAATTACCAAATTGCATTTCCAACGAAGGAAAAGAAAGAACAACGTCAGACCGACGCGACGCGAGAATTGTTTCTTGAACAACAGATCATGCGCCGCCGCGTGATGTTCGCCAATGGACTAATGGTCAACAACGAATTCGGTGATTCGGTAATGCTCGGCAAGGAATGGACAGGCACCCCGGATGATTTTCGAGCAGTCGCCACCATCAACGATGTCAAAACGATCGCCTTCGCGGACATGGAATTAACGCCAGACTACCTGGAGCCACTCCAGCGAATGAACAGTCTCGTCAGACTACGCATCGAACGCGTGAAGCTGGACCAGAAGGCACTGGACCAATTAGCAAGAATCAAGACCTTGGGCGCAGTCGAATTGCTCAACGCGAAATTGACTGATGAGCTCTTTGCTGCACTCACCATGTTGATCAGTTTGAACGAATTGACAGTCGAGGCCGATGCGGAATCGCAACTGGCCTTTTGGAAAAACGTCGCCGACCTCCCCTCGGTCAGCAGCCTGGTTCTTAAACGCATGGAAATTAAAGACGAGTATTTCGAAACGATTGAAAAGGTCCCCAGCTTGGCCGCCGTGATGCTAGAGGGCTGCCAGTTCAACATCAAGAAATTCAAGGAATTCAAACAACAACATCCGGAGTTTACTTTCGATTTCATCCCGCGGGCCTATTTGGGTGTGCGCGCTGATTTTGCCGCCGGTAACAGCAATAATATTGCGCCTTGCCGAATTGGCGAGGTCGTTCCCGGTACCGGTTCAGATCTGGCCGGAATGAAGATCGGCGATGTCGTGAAGTTCATTGCCGGTCAAGAGATTAATGCGTTTGAGGATTTGCGACTGGTCGTTGCTCAATTTAAGCCGGACGATGTGGTCGAAGTCGTCGTCGACCGAGATGGAGAACGCATTCCGCTGAAGATTAAATTGGGCGACCGGTCGAAGGCTCAAGAATAATCGTCCGCCACTACGAACTTGCCATTACGCGACAAAGCTGACCCAATAAAAAATCCAGCCGGTAACAGCCGTCATCAACATGAAGATGGTACCGAGCCAACCCAGTCTCCGGTGAAACTGCCGATGGGCGTGGTTGCTAAAGTCCGCTCCCATCTTGGCCAATGCCAACCACACGATCGCAATCCAGATAAACAGAGTCGGAATCGCGAACGAAAGGTGAATGATCAGCACTCGGTCCACCCAGCCACTTGAGTAGTAGGCAGACTTCTCGGCCTGCGCTCGCCAATCCGTCAAAAACCGGATGTCAATTTCAAACGCGATGATCACAACCAAAAGGACTGACGCCAAGGTGATTTGGATCGCGCGGTGCCCTCGATAATTCCGCTTGGCCTTCGCCAGATAAACGCTGTAGATCAGCAAAATCGACACGACGAACATCGCCAACGTGACGAGATCAAGCATGAACGATCCACGTGCAGGCAAAAAGCCAGAATCCATCAAGATTGCCTTTTCTCCAAAAAACAACAACCAATTAAATCGCAGACGTTCGTGAACCAATCACGACTTTCAAAAGTCAATTTCAAGGGAACTTTGACTCGTAGACACTTGCGATCGTTTGTAACATGGTAAGTAAAGCGGGCGTCAACGTCGACGCCTTGACGACCAACGTTTCCCGCGCGATATTGTCGGGGCAGGTGCTCGATGCGGTGTTCGTCGCAAGAACACCCGTTTATGATTGGCCGGGTGGCGGAATGGCAGACGCTCAGGACTTAAAATCCTGTGCCCGTATAGGGCGTGCGGGTTCGATCCCCGCTCCGGCTATTAAGAGTCTCATCTAGGTCGATCCGTGCGTTGGTCGGCCTCCGAACTTGACGGGCGAGAAAGCCCATCTGATAATCGTCTCCAACACACCTTTCGGGGCGTGGCTCAGCCTGGCTAGAGCGCTGCGTTCGGGACGCAGAGGTCGAAGGTTCAAATCCTTTCGCCCCGACTGATAAGATTTGAAACCTTGCGTCAAACGACGTCCGCAAGGTTTTTTTTTGGTCCAAGCGAGAGTGTTCGATCAATCAAGTAATCGTGGAATTATGGAGATCTCAATGACTGTTTGGCCGCGTGCGCCAATTTCTGATGAGCGGCTTGCAGAGCGCAGGCCGAACTTGCTTCAACATCGCACAGTCTTGCCCGCGCCAATCCCTTGGTAATACTCAATGACATACATCCACCGACACGCAACGTAAATTGGAATCCTCCCTTCCTCCACGAGGCAGGCCTAATGAGCCAAAAAAGTAGAATGTCCCCTTTTGATTTCCAAAAAAGTAGAATGTCCCCTTTTGATTTCCCATGAAGTCAACTATTTCTTCTGGGGAGTTATGTGCGCCGTGGCATCAAAAAATGGCCAAACAAACGTTACAAGAAACGGAATGGTTTCGCGTATTTACTTATATCGCAGGCTTCTTGGCGATCCTGCGTATAGTAGAGGTGAATACGGCGGAACGATAGCAGGGCGAGTTGCTTGGGCAGAGGCTGGATGGGATTACGTCGAAAACGGAACATTCAACTCACCTTCAAATGAGAGAATCAAGCACGCAGTGCCGACAAACCGTGATTACAATGGCTTGTTTCAGGTGTTTGCAAATAGAGAAATCGTAGTAACAAAGTAGGTAATCGCGTGAGCCAAAGAATACACGTCAGCGTTTTTGCGTTGCTGCCGCTGCTTGCAACAATATTGTTTTCATTTTCTTGCTCGATGATATCATTATTGTCGAATGCCGAGTCACTAAAAATGTTGATGACCGTCTTTCAGGTGCACGTCGCAATGATTGTTGGCTTTTGGTTATCAACTTACTCGGCTAACAAACTGACCCGGAAACATCATTGGTATTGGCTGATTTTGTTTGTCCAGTGTTTGAGTGTCGCAGCTTTTGTTTTGTTTCAGCCGTTTTATAGGTTTAGCCTTGACAACCATCTACATATGTAAGCGCGCGCGCTATTTTTTTGAGAGTCACCAACTGTGAGACTAATGCGGCACCGTCGGCCAATGTCGATCAGTTGATGGCCGACTTTGATTACACGGTTTGCCCCGATGGAAAACGAACCGCCGCGACCGAGAAATTCTACGGGCCGACCGGAACAGTGCAGACAACGAATGAATTCGACTGGACTTACGATTCCATGGGTCGGCTAATCTCCGAAGTCCTCGATTCCAACGACGACAATCTCGATTATGTCGATGCATTCGCGTTTGATTTGAACGGCAACCGGTTGAAGCAAACACGCGATTGGGGTTCGACATCGAAGGTTGATTACGCGACGACCTACGCGTTCGATAACAACGACCGGTTGATTACGGAATCGCAAGACAACGCGACCGGCGACGATTCAACCACCGCCTACGGTTACACCGGCACGCAGCAGACTTCGAAGTCGGTGAGCGTCAACAGCACTCTCAAGACGACCCAGTCGTTCACCTACGACCTGCAAGGCCGCATGACGATGGTCCGTCTCGAAACGATGAACGCCGCTGGCACGGCTGTTGTCGCGGTCGAAGAAACATCGTTCGAATACGACACGGGCGGCACTCGCATCGCCTCGGTTCACAAGATCGACTCCACCAACGATGGCACCTTCGAAACCATCCGCCGCACCGAGTATCTGACCGATCACGCGAACCCAACCGGTTACTCGCAAACGATCATGGAAACGGAAACCGCCGCCGACGGGACTCCGATCAAACGCACCGTCTACACCATTGGCCACGACCAGATTTCGCAATCAGTTTTTGAATTTAATTCTTCCTCCGGCCTCTGGTCTCAAGCCTCCAGCCTGTTTTTTGGCACCGATGGTCACGGTTCGGCTCGCGTCCTGTACGACACCTTCGCCGCCGTCGTCACCTTCGCCGCAAACGTCCTGCAAGTCTTCCACTACGATGCGTACGGCAACCTCCTCAACATGGCTGCCACGTCGGCTCTCACTTCCTACCTCTATTCGGGCGAAGCCTTCGACACCCGCATCAACCAACAATACCTCCGCGCCAGATACTACGACCCCGGAACCGGCCGCTTCGGCTCGCTGGATCCATTTTCCGGTCGAAAGTCTGATCCACAGAGTTTGCACAAGTATTTGTACACTCACGGAGATCCTGTAAATGGGATCGATCCAAACGGAGAATTTGTATCTCTCGCGATGGGCGCGCTAGGTGTGCTCGGTTTGCGCATGGGTAGCTTAACTGGAAGTGCTGCATCGCTTGGATTTGCGTCAGGGCTTTTGGCTGACTTTACACTTATTTGGTGGCTACGATCGGCATTTCCAAGAGACGGAAAACCACAATTGCCAAAACAGGCATACGATTCCTCTGTCACAGCAAACAAAAATTACGTGCGAATAGTCAACTCTGATGTAACTGCCGACGAGATGTTCCAAAGAATCCTTGAATTTAATAGGGAGGACTTTGTGGGCTCTCCGACAATTCCTCAAAGACATGGAGCTATAGTGACTTGGTCCCTGGCTGGGTTGGTTGAAAACATTGGCCAACAAGATTTTGACGTTCAAATTGATCAGGTCCACATGCAAAGGCGTTTGGTATCTGTTGTAACTTTAGGCGGACATCCGTTGAGCGGATTTCGCTATTGGCAAGTATTGGCTGATTCAGGCGACGCAAGATCGTTTACGATCGCGACTGGTGCCGTCGAGCACAACACCAGCAGCAACGATTGGTTTAAGGCGACGATTGGTGGTCCTGTGCTCGTCAACGAATTTCCTTATGTTAGTTATTCTCGGGGAAATATTGCGGTCTTGAAAACATGGGAAGCGATGCTCAGAAATCATGTTAACTTTTCCGGCGGCCAGTTCGTCGAAGATCAGTCGAATCTAGAAGGGGTATGGGATAACTCACTAATACAAGAAATCAAACAATTAGTGAACTGGAGATATCAAAGATAAAATGAACTTTGTGTCACGCAGAAATGTCGTCGTTTTGTTGATAATCATGGGAGTCGTTTTATGTCCCGCGTGTTTGTTGGTAAGAAAATACCAATCGGAATGGTTGACTATTGGTGCGGTGGAAATTGTTAGAAAGGGAGACGAAACGTTTTTGCAATTGCCAGTTATTGGACAAAAAGGCGAAATTTCCGGGCTGGGAATTCTGATCGCAATGTGGCAATGGAACTCTCAAGCCGATTCAGATACGACTTCAATAACGTCGCGATCAACGACGTTCTTGTTTCATGTGGATTACGACAAAGTCGAGTCCTTCCAGATTCCAGTGAGGTATGCACGGGTTGTGCCGACAGAAAAAGGAGTGTTCCTAGTTTCAGGACCCTATGACGACCAAAAAAACTTCTTGATTGAGGTTGATCGTGTGACAAGCGTCAAACAACTAAAGTCCGAAATTTTTGGAGAGTCAAATCAGGGGTACACTGATTTCCTCCGATCAAACGGGTGGGAATGCGCGAGAATAAATGACCCATTGACGAACAGAGACACAAGATTGTCGTCGGCCAAATCAGAGAATGAGGAGATATCTTGGCAAACAACAAACCTTTCGGAAAATGGGCGAAAATGGGACTCCTTTTCATTGTCCATCACGTGCAAAAATGAAGCTCGACGACTTATCATCATCAACGCAAACGGAATGTGGACAATAACTGATGAGGCTCAAGTTGTAATTGCCTCAGGGGACGTTTTCGAGCCAGTTGGGGAGTAATACGACGGTCGTAAGGCGTATGGTAAAAAAAAGGCAGCCTGGCATTTGGGGTGGAGAATCGGGACGTTTTTGAGGGTAACGGTCTAAAAACTGGCATGAAGTGATTTGATTTCTCGGGAAATGCCAGGAATATTTCGAAACAAGCGCAAAAGCGAGCAGTAAGGTCGCTCAACAATTCTGCGTAGGCTGGAAATTGTGTGATCGATGAATTCGTAAAGTGATCGAAACCTTTTCTTTGGGGATGAAGCTGAAAGCAACATGATTCGATCTGTGGTTGAACGTCGGTTTGTGCAGAGTTTTGTGCAGAGTTTGAAAAACAACACCACGAAAAACGCGGGATTGAATGCAAAGAATGCAAAATATAGAATTCGGATAAGCGGCTGAAAACACGCAAATTCTGCGATTTTTTGCACACAAATGGGTCCATTCGGGACGCAGAGGTCGAAGGTTCAAATCCTTTCGCCCCGACTGATAAGATTTGAAACCTTGCGTCAAACGACGTCCGCAAGGTTTTTTTTTGGTCCAAGCGAGAGTGTTCGATCAATCAAGTAATCGTGGAATTATGGAGATCTCAATGACTGTTTGGCCGCGTGCGCCAATTTCTGATGAGCGGCTTGCAGAGCGCAGGCCGAACTTGCTTCAACATCGCACAGTCTTGCCCGCGCCAATCCCTTGGTAATACTCAATGACATACATCCACCGACACGCAACGTAAATTGGAATCCTCCCTTCCTCCACGAGGCAGGCCTAATGAGCCAAAAAAGTAGAATGTCCCCTTTTGATTTCCTTGATTTCCTTCATGCCAGACCCTAAAGACCCTCGTTGTATTAAAAGAAAGAAACGGAAATGATTCGCCGAAAAACAGTTCATGTATTGTTGATATCTCTTGTTCTTTGCTATTCATACTTTTTTTTTGGCAAGACTCCTCAAAGACCGAATATCCTTTTTTTTGGCGGTCGAGAGTATCCAATTCAACAAGTTCCAATGCTTGCTTATTGGGATTATGGAAAAAACTCTGCTGGGACTGGGAAAATCGCGCCCCCAAAATTCGACGTCAATAGGACTGACAACATGGTTGGCTACATCGCAAAGTGGGAAATTTCCGGATCAAAGCTGTTTTTGGCAGAAATAGAGGGGGCGATAGACGGCAAAACTGCAAAATCCGAAGAGATATTGCCGAAGTTTGAATTTCCCCAGCATGCAGATTGGTATACAGGGAAAATCTTTCTTGGGGTTGGTGATTATGAATCTTCCTCAAAAAAATTCACTGCCGTAATTTGTTTTCAAGTCGCAAAAGGAAACGTTACAAAAATGGTTTTTTTTGACGAACTTGCGATCCCAATCAGTTGGAATGGAGAATAAGGAAGAGGGACGGTCTTCGTCACTGTTATTGAAAAAAAATAGACAAAAAAAATCTAGGGATTCACAAGAATCGAAACCAAATGTGCAATCCTCGAATAACGCTGTTGAAGCTGGATGGGAACGTAATTCGGGTATTTGCATTGAGCGAAGTTCGTTTTTTAGTTGCGTCTTGAGGCAATAGCGATCCCTGCTTTTCATTAGCGGCGTCGGTTCGGATCGTCCAGGACAATTGCGGACCGGGCACGTGGAAATTCTCTTGAGCAGTTGCAAGCAATAGGTCATTTGTTGCCGGGCGTCTTGAATGTGGGCAATTTACGGCCAGGCGACGAGCGCAAACTGACGGACGCCACGCAGCTCAATTCAATTGGCTCTCGATCATGCACCGCCGCCTAATAGATGGAAAAACATTGTTACAGGCTGCAATGACTCAAGTTCTAACAGCTTTTTCAAGCCCACTCCACGGGTTTTCGGAAATTTTGCAGCGATCAAATTCCTCGTTGATCGAGCAACCTTGCTCCCCAACTTCCTGCCTCTCTCAAAAAAAGTTCAACTGGCGTCCTGTCGCCTCGACTGGAAAAACACGGGGCTTTCGTGAAGAACGGGAGCCCAGTTTCTTTTTGACATTGGGAAAAGTGACACAATTGTGACACACCACTGACTTTTGCGTTGGACTTGCATCGGACCGGCCGATCGGCCAGCTTTACATTTCGGGACACAGCCTGGGTTCGGCATTAAGCCAGAATCCGAGTTCGCTATTTGTCGGCGCTCTAAGCCCCGTTTCTTCGCAGCGTAACAACCTGGTTCTCAGCTTTGTAAAACACCGCGCGATGACGAGTGAATTATGCTCTTTCGTAACGGACCAATTTCCGCGTGAGTTTCTCTGAGCCTCTTGTAATCAATTGTCGAGGCAAGAAGCGGCTGAGAAAATGAACTGCCATTGTCATCTTTGGAGCAATCACTGGTTTTTTACCCAGCTTCCTCAATGCCAATTTGGCAATTTCTGCTGGGTGTGAAGAATATTTCCAAAGTTGTTCACACTCTTTATCTGAGAATCCTTGAGCACGAAAAAAGTCTGTCTTCATGCCCGCGGGACAAACAGTTAGACAATCAACCGGCTGCTTGCGCAATTCTCCCCACAGCGACTCGCCAAAATGCAGACTGAACGCTTTCGAGGCACAATAAGCCGCTTCGTAGGGGGATGAAATAAACGCCTGCAACGAAGACACAAAGACGATCGCGCCTCGTTTGCGACTGAGCATTGCCGGGAGTAGCGACCTGGTCAACAACAGCGGTGCCAGGCAATTTAGCTTGACCAGATTCGAGATCCGTTTCGGATCGCGCGATGAAAATGCGCCGCTGCAGGCGATTCCAGCATTGTTGATCAATAAACCGATTTCCAGATCGACTACTTTCGCCGAAAGTTCGTCGACGAACTCGTCCTGTGCCAGATCGGCCACGATCGGTCGCGCCTCGATGGCACAGGTTTCTCGCAACTCCTTCGCGAGTGTCTCAAGGCCTGGAGCATCAATATCCACCAAGACACAGTTCATGCCGTCAGCAGCAATTTCCCGGGCGAATTCGCGGCCCAGTCCGGATGCAGCACCCGTGATCAGCGCCCAGTTTCCATAGCGTTTTAGATTGTGCATATCGCGATCCATCAGTTAGTGATGGCGCTCACTATATCCACAACGATCAATCCGGAAAACAGCGAAAAACCACCCGTGTCGACTGCAATTCGGCTTATGAAACTCGGACGCTATCAGTATTATGACCTCCACTCCATGTCTTTGTCCTTCGGGAGTATCCATTGTCGAAATTTGTTTTGGTGACCGGCGCGTCCAGCGGGATCGGAGCGGCAATTGTCCGCCTTCTGGATAATGAAGGATTCCATGTACTGGCAGGTGTTCGCAAGAATGCCGACGCAGAGAAAATTCGAAGCGAATATTCCGATCGAGTGTTCCCGCTGATCATTGACGTGACCATTCCGTCAACGATCGCAGCAGCGCGGGATCAAGTCGGCGAATTGGTGAAACAACATGGCCTGGTGGGACTGGTAAACAATGCTGGCATCGTTGTTTCAGGCCCGCTGGAATCGTTGCCCATCAGTCGAATCCGAGAGCAATTTGAAGTTAACGTCTTCGGACAATTCGCTGTCACTCAAGCATTTGTAAATCTGCTCAAAACAAGTAAGGACGGACGGATCATCAGTCTCAGTTCAGTGAGTGGCCTGCTGGCTTTGCCCATCATTGGTCCTTATGCCGGATCAAAATTTGCGATGGAAGCGATGAGCGATTCGCTGCGGATGGAACTGCGTAAATCGGGCGTGAAAGTTGTGTTGATCGAACCCGGCGTTGTAGCGACACCGATTTGGGAGCGTTCGGCCACCAGCAGCGACGATCAATGGCAAACGAATTTGACCGACCAGGAATCGCAACGATATCAGGGGATGATGTCCGGTGTGATGGGATTAAAGGACATGTCCAAGCCGACCACTGCCGAACAGGTTGCCCGGGTTATCCACCGAGCATTGACCGCGAGAAAACCCAAGCCGCGTTATCAAGTGGGTTGGGACGTCCGGTCAACAGCACTCTTTCTGAAACCGTTGCCCACGCGACTCCGCGACTGGTTGATTCAACTGGCGCTCAAGCGGGGAGCGAAAAAAAATCGGCCAACGTGAATTGGGCAATCTCTCTTGCGAAACAAGGCGTTGACGGTCCGACAGACGACCGCCAACGCCGCCTGTTTGACTCATACGCGATCAACCGAAATCTCGCCGCAATCAAAAAATAGGCCGTAACCGTTAAAGTTCCCCACCCAAAGAATCCGAAAAAAGAACGGATAGACCACGCCCTTGTTGGTAGTAATTTGATTGCGAAAGAACTTGATTCGTACTATAGGGACAAGCTGTCGGTCAGAACTTTGCCGCTTGTCGTGTCAGGATGTGGACTCGATTTGATTGATGTTGTGTCCACCTAAAAAGAATCACGGCTCGGAGAGCCGTGCGACGACCAGGAATCGTCTCCCAGGACGAACTCCATTCCTGGCAATTTGCTGATGCCTGAAATCTGTTAAGGAAATCCGGTCCATGCGACCAGCCGAATTTGTATTTCGAACGATGTTGCTCGCTGTCACCGCACTGATGGTTAATCCGATTGCAGTTGCCCAGCACTTCGAATCGACTCAGGCCTCCACCCGGTTCGAGATAAACGATTCAACATTTGGTTCGGGTTCTTGTGAGTCGTCGTCGTCCAATTGCGGTTCATATTGTTCGCCCTGCCAATCTTGGAATGTTGGTGAACGGACTTTCTTCATGGGACTGGACGGTTCCAAACAACCGCAAGACTTTGGGGCGAACGCTCATCTCGGCATGCAAACGCATTTCGCCTGGTCGGGGCCGCTGATTCCGGAACTTGGAATCGGCTACCAAGTCGGCGGGGGAATCACTGCCGCCGCGAACGCAGTGCAAGTGTTTGAGTTGCTCGGAGAAAACTCGGGGCGATTTCAGGCGTTTTCGACGGCTGGCTTGTTTCGGCGTTTCGACAATGGCTTTGCGATCGGTGCCGTCTGGGATTACCAGTACCAGGAATCGTTCGCCAATTTTTCGCTTAACCAGTTTCGAATCGGCGCCAGCCAATTTTTGGGCGACCGCGACCAGATTGGGTTGACCGCCATCTTGCCGTCGTCCGATGCGACCGCCGTCTTCAATGCAACGACGGTGAACCTCGATCCAATTGCCCAAGGCCGATTGTTTTGGCGACGGTTTTGGGACACAGGAACGCAGACAACAATTTGGGGAGGACTTGCTGAGGGGCACAGCGAAGAAAACGTGTTGACGGGTCCGGGAAGTCCGAAAGACGAAGTGCTGCTGTTCGGGGCCGACATTCTGGCTCCCCTGAATAACTTCGTAGCGGTTTACGGCGAAGCCAACTTGATGATGCCACCGGACACGGGGGGCGTCGATGCGTTCCTCGGTTTGCAATTCTATCGTGGTGGCGGAGTGGCCTCCGCGCGTCGTAGGCAATGGTCGCCCGTCTTACCCGTCGCGTCCAACTCTTCGTTCACGGTCGACCTGAATCGCTAGGGCTCGCACATTCAATAGCCCGCCAACCGTATCGATTCAATCAATCGTGATCAAGAACAACGACTCACCCTCTGGTTGAGCGGTTGACTTCAACTGAAGTTTTTCCATTCGAATTTCGTCCGCGGCGAAACCTGAATCGTTGGCCCCGGAATTTCGAAACGCTTCGGTCATCGCAATGCCATTCCAATCGGTCGCCGAAACAAGTCCAGCACTGCAAGCTTGCGCCGCGTGACTGATCGCTGCTCCAGTGTGGTGCATCTGACCGTCAATGCTGGTCAATGTGACAGGGCCGCGATGAAGGACGATTCGAATTGCCGGTCCATCCGCATGTTGCTGTTTCCATTCCATCAAAAGCTGCACGGCACTGCGAATTGCCGAATCGGCTTGTTGAAAACAGGCGGTAACGCCGTCCGCAAATCGGCTGACCACGTCGCCTTCATTCGAACGAACCGCGTCAATCGCGATTTTCAAGAATTCGCAACTTGAATTCAGGGCCGATCGCTCGTCAAGTTCCGCAAAGACACCGGACTGTCCGCCAAGTCGTGCGTGCACGACGCAAGTTTCGGCGATACTCGTCAATTGTTCGGGCGAAACAATCTGGTCGGGCAGATACTGGCGAAAACGCTCGATCGTAACCGCTCGCGCCGCAGTCAGCGCCAGCCGGTCTGAATTGCTCCGTTCCAATCGCACCAAGACACGATCATTCGAATTGTTCTTCAGCGTCAGAATCTGATGGTCTGGTTTCAACGTCGATAATCGCGGCGGATCGACGACCGAAATCGTCGCATAGTCTTCGGCTCTTCCCGACTGAACCAGCAATAACGCCGGTTGGATCCATTGCGGGCCGGTCACCTGGTATTCGCCCGGTGCCAAGTTCAACTCAAGACTGTGCTGTTGGCCAGGTTCCAACTGCAATTGCGCGATGACGTGGGATGCGTGAAACGGTCCGCCGATGCAATAGGTTCGCAAATCGGTCTTGCGAATTTCAGGATGAACGCGAAAAACAAGTTCCACACTGTTCGCGAGGTCCACGGCAAAATCGGCTTGGCACACCTGACAGTTGGCGTGCCCGCGGATCATCTCGAGCGTGTCCCGAATTTCGGCCGCCACCCGGCACTTGGGGCAGATAATATCCCAGCTCAACAAAAACATTCCGGCCGGAACACCGAGAATCGAGGCGTCAATCACTTGCCTCTCGTCTCGCTCCAGTCGCCGGGCCAGTACTCGAGGCTGGATGCGTGAAACCTCGGTGTCGAAACCCGTCTCCAGGAACCTGCCGATGTCCTGCACAAGTTGTGACTCAACGTTGTGCGTCTGAAGCCATTCGGCCGCTCTCCCAAAAGCCGCTTCTTGCGAAGGCGATCGGTCGACTGGTTCTTCCATCACGTTTTGCGGTTGAGGACTTCCCTTATATTTCTCCAACTGAGCGG
Organism: Pirellulaceae bacterium; assembly: GCA_040081565.1. Classification (GTDB taxonomy): domain Bacteria; phylum Planctomycetota; class Planctomycetia; order Pirellulales; family Pirellulaceae; genus BJ22. The sequence goes on along the minus strand of JBEBGH010000031.1, from coordinate 11,967 downwards.
CGATACGCCGGTAAATCTTGTCAAGCTTGCGGCGAGTCATCACGCCGATCTGAAACTTGGCAAATAGTTTTCCGAAACCCGATCGGGCCCGATAATCAAATCGATGAATTAGGTGCGTCCCTCCGCCAGCCAACGGATGCAATTCCACATGGCTGAGCACCCATTGGAACGGACCTGATTCAAACTCGCGAAAGATTGTCATCTCGCGATTTTCAACCCAAGTGAATGGATGTTCACGCCAACGCATTTTCATGCCGGCAAAGTTGGCTTCGGCCATCGTCACCACGCCTTGGCCATCGCGAACCGTTTTTGTAAAGGTCGCGGGTGGCAGGCCAAGGGCGCGATTGATCCGGTCGGTATGGCTGACGTATGGCCACATCGATTCGGGTTTGGGACCGAAGTCCCATTCAAAGCGATAGGTTCCGCTGGCTTCTTCCCGAGTCGCGACCGGGGAATTGGCCGTTGTCGCCTGTAGAGGCTGACCCGATTCCAATCGCTCCAGTTCCGCCAACAATTCTGCCGCCGTTTGATATCGATTCTCGGGAAGTTTTTCAAGGCAACGGTCAAGGATGCGGCTGAGCGCAGGACTGATCGATCGGTTGGCCAGGTGGGCAGGGCGGTACCCCTCGGAACGATGGCTGTGGGCCAGAGAAACAATATCGTCGCCGGCGAACAGGTAGCTTCCAGTCAACAGAAAATACATTGTCGCGCCGAGAGAATAAATGTCGGCCCGCGCATCGGCGTCACGCGTGCTGGCGAACTGTTCCGGTGGCATGTAACGGGGAGTTCCCATCACCATCATCGAGCGGGTGATTTGCATTGATTGAGTCTGGTCCATCATTCGGGCGAGGCCGAAATCGGAAAGGCGTGCCGTAACGATCGTTGGCGGATTTTTTGCCGTGGGAACTTGCGGGCTATCAAACTCCAACAGAATATTTTCCGGTTTGACATCGCGGTGAATCATCCCCGCTAAATGCATCGCGTTGATCGCGTGGGCGATATGCCGGAAAATCATTTGCCCCGTTTGAATCGGCGGAACACCGAACTCCTTGATGTATTTTCCAGCATCCCCACCGGAAATGAATTCACCGGCAATAAAGTGCAGCCCGTCGACCTCACCCGTTTCAATCAACCGAATGATGTAGGGGCTTTTGACTTTGGCGAGCGTCGATGCTTCCTTGTGAAAACGACGAATCGCGTCCGGGCGCGAGGACATGCTGCGGGCAAGTACTTTTAGAGCAACGGGTGCATCGCTTCCCGAACGACGAGTCAGATAAACGGCACCCATTCCCCCTTGGCCGATTTTTCTGACAACTTCATAGCCGCCGATATTTGAACCAGGCTTCAGGTCCTCAGAAACGGAATTTGAGATCTCCGCGAAATCCAGATCGGCATCGGTAAAGCCCGGAGATGTCCCCAACACTTTCGTGCCATCAGGCTCTTTCGGACGCGCTTCGGTTTGATCTTGCGCGCCGCGTTCAGTACTGCCCGACATGTTTCAAGGCTCCGAATGATTTGATTCCGTTGGCATCCTGCGATCCAAACGGCTCAATCACAATACTTCTTCAAGTCCAGTTCGACTAGTTCCTGATCGACCTCACTCATGTCACCCGAGTCCAATGTCAGGGCGATTTCGCTACGCAACAACGCGGTAAAGCGTTCTCGTGCACGTTTCAGATTTTGCCGCACCCAGTCGGAGTTCACTTGGGTTCCAAGCCGGTCGGATAGGACTTCGGCCAACTCCGTCGACGAAAGGTCCGGGAACTGCGTTCGGGTTTGGAGGATGATAAAAAACCGCTGACCGCTCTCGCTGCCGGATTCATTCAGTTTCATCCAGGTTTGACGCAGGATTTCCCTCCGCCAGTTTTCACGAAACATCGAATCGAGTTCTTCTGCTTCATTCGCGCGGTTGTCTGCTATCAAGTGTTCTTCAATGGCAACGGGGGCCAGTTTTTTCTTTCGGAAATGATCGATCACTTGGTTACGCAAAATAGTTTTCAAAAAGCCACGAAATTTCCCGCTGGCTGGATCGGCGGTCCTAAAATCGCCTTTGAGAAAACGGTAGGCAAAGTCTTGGGCAAGGTCTTCGGCCAGATGCCGATCGCGAACCGCCTCGGTCAGATAACCTAGAACAGCTCCCATGTATCGTTCCAAAACCGCGGCCCGACCGCGAAGTGCTTGTTGGGTATCGTCAGCATGCGCGGCAAAAATTTCGGACCAAACAGTGGCAATATCGTTCAACTTCATGGGGTTACGATCAACTCGCCGGAACAGATAAACAGGCTGGAATTCATGTGTGCGACATCAAGGTTAAGGTCCAAGGCAAAAAAATGCAAAAAGAAAGTGTCACAACACCCAAAAGGCCTCGTATTTCAGATGTTTGGCGATGACGCCAGCTTCCTCGCGGGAACTCCGTTACAAAACAGGGAAGAAGTAAAAACGGTGCAGCAACCAAGTCGGGGTTTTTTTCATTTTATTCCGAGTTTCGCCAATCCGGATCGGTTGCTGCCTGTTTTTCTTTCTCGCCGATCATCGCCATGTTTGGAAATCATTCACTTTGGAGAAAATCTGCCATGAAAAAACGACTGTTTGGGGGGAGCTTGGTTCCGCTCCTCTTTTTTGCATCCATTTTGCCGGAATTGGCTCGAGGTTCCGACCACCTCGACGCGCCTTCGATCACGATCGACGGCCGAATGGACATCAACGACACCTATATTTTTCAGTCGACCGATGCTCCCAGCAGCACGGCGATGATCATGACCGTGAATCCGCTAGCCGGAATTCTTAGTCCTACCACGTTCAGCACGCAAACCTCCTACCAATTTGAAATCGACCGAAACGGCGATGCCGTGCCAGATCTGACGTTGGTCGTCCGCTTTGGTGCCCTCAACCGGCTCACCGGACGGCAGCACGTTACGGTCCGTTACCGATTTGGCACTTCGGATATCGTGGCGGGGATTGGCCTGACGGGGCAAGACATACCGCTGCGAGGCGGAGGACGCTTACGAGCCGACTTGTTCGACGACCCGTTCTTTTTTGACTTGCTCGGATTCAATGACGGCTTCAATTTCACCGGCATGGATTTTTTCGAGGGCTTCAATGTTTCCGGCATCGTTGTTGAAATGCCGCGACAACGCGTCTCCAACTCAAATAATGTTTCGCTGGTCGGACGGACTTTGGCCAACGGCATGCAAAAGGATCGTGTCGGTCGCCCGGCGATCAACACCGTTCTGATTCCATCGGGGATGAAGGACAAGTTCAACCAAAGCGCTCCCAGCAACGATTTCGCCAACTACGGCTCGACCGTCGAGGCCAGAATCGAAGCTCTTTCGGGAGACCCCGACTTGGCAGCGATGTTGACCATGGTCTTGTTGCCGGACGTGTTGACGTTCGACCAGTCGAGTTCGGCTGGCTTTTTGAACGGACGCAAACTGGACGACGACGTGATTGACGCCGAGTTAAATTTGCTGACCAAGGGTGCCGTGACGACCGACATGGTCGACGCGAATGACCTGATGTTCACCAGCCAGTTTCCGTTTCTGGCTCCGCCGCATTAAACCGGCGAAGGTGTTTCTTCCCGAATTGGCGGGCTTGAATTAGCCGGGTTTCTGCCGGCATCAGCCCGCTCTTTCCGTTTCTTCGATTGTCATTGAATTCAAATCCGTTTTTTGTATGGGGCTATGCAAATGATCGCAATTCGATTGGGAAAATTCGCTTCGGTAGTTGGATTGATCTTCCCGATAGTGGCTTTCAGCGAGGTGGTAAATGCTCAAGAACTGATTCGCCCCGATCAGTTGAATGTCTCTACAACATTAAAAACGGGCGAACCCCGTTCTGAGAACGATCAAAGACCTATTCACGAATTTATGCCAACGGCCGACGCGATACGACTTTTTGAATCGCGGATTAGCTTGAATCCTAAAGACCATTTCAGTATGGTCGTCGCCGCGCAGTTGTATTTGCGTGAAGGCCGCGAGAAAAGTTCGCATTTAAGTTTGGAAAAGGCTGAGTCGTTGCTCCGAAAGGCGATCGAAATCAGTCCGACCAACCAGGGAGCGCATTCCTGGCTGATCTCCGCACTTGTTTCGCAACACAAGTTCCGGGAAGGAGTCGCTCAATCCGATCAGGCCTTGAAGCTGGCACCCGGCAACAAGTTCATTCTGTCATCACGCGCTGATGCACTGTTGGAACTTGGGAGAGTGGATGAAGCTGAAGCGATCTTTAGTGAAATCGCGAAATCGGTCCGGACGCCTGGAGTCCTGGCCCGACTGGCCCGTGTCGCCGAGTTGCGTGGAAAACCAGATGACGCGGTACGACTGGTTTCCGAAGCCCTCGAAGAATCGATCAAGCACGAGGAGCGACCGCAGACGACGGCATGGTACGAATACCGGCTGGGAGTTTTGTTTTTGGATCAAGGTAAATTGGATCAGGCGGCTGAATACTTCCAAAAGGGAATTACCCGCAGCCCGAACGACTCGCGATTGGTGAACGGGTTGGCCCGAGTCCGCGTCGCCGAGGGAAAATTATTCGAGGCGCGGAAGCTGTATGAAAAATCCGTTTGGAAAGAAAACTCTCCAACTGTAATGGCTGAGTACGCCGACCTGCTTCGCCGAATGGGTCAAACCGCGGAGGCAGCAAAATGGCTTAACTCTGCCGACGAACTAATGGTTCGCGAATCCGCAACGACGGGCACCTCGCATTTCCGCGACCGCGCCCTTTTTCTACTGAATCACAACCGCAACGTGGACTTGGCCTTGGACCTCGCGAAAAAAGACTTGCAAGTTCGCCAGGACATCTTCGCTCATCAAACTCTGGCTTGGGCGCAATTCAAAGCTGGCAACGTAACGGCAGCGATGGAAGAAATTACCACAGCCATGGCGCTCGGCACCCGCGATGCATCCATCTATTTCCATGCCTCCGAGATCGCCCGCGCCAACAAACAACTTGCCCTAGCCGACCAATGGCTGGAGCAAGCCCGTAAAATCAACCCTTACGCGAGTTGCTTAAAACAATAGAAGAAGCCAAAGATTTCCACAAGAATTTCGAGTAGTGGATGTTGCCAAAGATACTTCCGGGCGCGGGAGCTCTATTGACTTTCGTCAAGGAGTTCAAGACATTCCTGCCAGCCGCTGTCCAGAACTTCCGAGGGTGGTAAGGAAGCAAAATTGGGCGGAAGTTTTACGCCGAGTTGACTCGCCTGTGCCTGTACCTCGGCCAACATTTTCAGGGAATTTCGGCTAACCGCAATGATGTCGCGCGGTGTTTGTCCGCGGTTGTTGCGGCAATTGGCATTGGCACCCATTTGCAACAGCAGTCGAACCAGGTCAGGTCTTGCGGAACTACAAGCGACATGCAAGGGTGTTCCGAATAGCGGGCTTGGCACATTTGGGTTCGCGCCTTTGTCCAACAAATACGCCACAACCTGATCACGTTTATGCAAAGTCGCGGCCAGTAGCGGCGTTACGAAGGACAAACCGCCGGGTATGTAATAACCACCCACCGATGCCGCCGGTGGCAGCGAAGAGGGATCCGGTCCAACTCCGTCGATGTCTGCACCTTCTGACAGCAGACGGTCGATTTCGGAAAAACGTTCGGCAACGGCAGCCGCGATCAAAGCCGCAACTTTTGGATCGGCTGGCGAATCAAGGTGTCCGCCAATCATGCTTGTCAGTTGCTCCAACATTCCGGACATTTTTTGAAATTGAGTGTCGGACTTTGCAAATCTACTCGACGCTTCTGCCGAATCGTCGTCTGCAAATTCATTGCCGCCAAGACCGTCCGATCCCCCTTCAGAGACGTCGCGATAATCGCTCAATGCCCGGTTGGAATCGATGCCCATGAAGGCGGCGAGTTGTCCGATCATCCGTTCGGCAAATACGTCATCGTCTCTGAACAAATCAGCTAGATCTTCGACCGAAACACCACTTCGGCAATACTTGATCATGTTCGCCGGCGTGCCGCCACTCGGCCCAGTCGGTTCATCGCCATCTTCGAAATAGTCTGGACATGAATTGAATTGGTCCACCAATTCGCCTTGCTCGTACATCCAGTAACTAGCGATATCGCTGTCGTGAACCAGGAACGCGATGGTCGGCGCGGAGAGTTCGCGGGAAACTCCTGCCGCCAAATCTTGAATTCGTTGTTCATCCTGGTTGGAGGCGTCGGATTCGTAAAACGAAACCCAGCCAGTTTTCTTTCGCGGAACAACAAATTCAACAGCGCCCAAACGAGTTAATGCCTTAGTAACGTCGTTGGCTCTGCTGCCTTTGACATGAAAATTTACGCAAAATAATCCCATTGAAGTTGCCTCAATCAAGTTTCGTTTTCACCGTCTAGTTATGCAAACTTAGCTCGATGAAAATGCGGCCGAAGCACAAAATCGGGACTTCTTTTGGACGTCACCGTTTAGATCATAGGAACTCGATGATTTATTCCATTTAATCGGCCTCTTTAGTCGCATTTCGGGACGGTTTTGATGTTTCGAAAATTCCTACACGCAGCGTGAGCAAGTGAGATTATTTACGCAAAGTCAGGACTCACACGTTTGCGCTCTTGTGCGTCGTGCTGGTATTGCCGCGCATTGTGGAGTCCCATCCAACTTGCGAAACGTACTTGTAGGCGACTCACCTTTGCCCGTTACTCGCAAGTCGAATTAAAAAACGGGAGCCAAATGAAGCGGATCGAGCGGGTTTGAAGTTTCAAGGCAACCGCGTTAGCATGTTGAGCATCCGCCTCTAAATCTTTGTTTGCTTCGCGAGGAAATTATGCAGCCGATGTTTCTTGCTGATGTTGAGCGGAAGGAACCTACAGGGCCGGTAGGGAATTCGATCAAGCAAATGCAAGCCGCTGGATTGCCGGTCCCGCAAATTCGATTCTTGTTTGCCTTCAAGCCTCATACCGAACACTTGATGCATTTCACGCAGGGGGTGATGCGTGGGCCTAGTCCATTGTCTCCAGGTTTGCGGGAATTGATCGCAGCCTTCACGTCGAGAAGGAATGACTGCTTGTTCTGAATCGGCTCTCACGCCGCAGTTGCGGCTGAGTTCCTTGGCGATCGCGACCTCGTCCAAGCGGTCTTGACCGACTACACAACTGCTCCGATTGCCCAAGACTGGCGGGCGCTGTTTGCGTTGCTCACGCGGGCTTGTCAGGATTCCACGGCGATCACGCAAGAGCACATCAACGAGGCCAAGTCTGCGGGTTGGTCTGACGAGGCACTTTACGATGCCTTCTCGGTCTGTGCGTTGTTCCAATTCTACAACACTTGGATTGACTGCACGGGAGTGCATGACATGCCTGCTGGCTCCTATCAAGCGATGGGACAACGGTTGGCTGCGAATGGATACGTTTTTTAGGAGTCGCGATTGGCCCTCACAGGACAACACAATTGCTCTCGCTGCTACAGAAAAAGGCTTTCAAGCGTCTGATACCTTAACAGAACCTGAATTCTGCGTCAGATAAGAACAATTTCGCTTCCCATGGGTTCAATTTGACAGTTCAATAAACAGAACTTTAGTTGGCGAGCTTATTTCGAACCCAAGAATTGAGACGATCGGATGCAAGAACAGCTGATGGAAGCCTGGCGGCAGGTCCAGACATCGATGTCGGCGGGGCAAACAACGAATGCCGCCAAGCTGGCCGTGTTTTTGCTCGCTGGCGGCTTGCTGGCTTTGTTCATCAAATGGCTGTACCAACACTTCGGCAAATCGATGAGCAACCGTGACTCGGTGACTCGTGTATTTCCGCTACTCACGCTCGTGACCATCGGCGTTATTACAGTAGTCAAAACTTCGCTGGCCCTTTCATTGGGTCTCGTTGGGGCTCTTTCAATTGTTCGATTCCGGGCGGCGATCAAGGAACCAGAAGAGCTGGTCTATTTGTTCTTGTGTATTGGCGTGGGGCTCGCGCTCGGTGCGGAACAGCCTGCGATTGCCGGCGTGCTCGTCCTTGTCGCTACCGTTTTTATCATTGGTACCTCGTGGGTGGAACGGGGCCGCGATCAAGAAACAATCATGCTTACGATCACTGGCGACTCCGTCCGACAGTTTTCGAATGGTAGTGATTCAATATCGGAAACGTTGACTAAAATTGTTGGCAACTTTCAATTGCAACGATTTGACGCTGAGAATGGACGTGGCCAAATTCGAGTGGTCTTCAAGGGGAAAAAAGCCGGCGAGCTGCCAACGGTTCTGGCTCGTTTGCAGACGGCCTTGCCTGACTGCGAAATATCGATGATCAATTTGAATTCCACAATCTAAAGGACAACCACGGTGGAATTTCCCAACACAAAATCTCTGGCTTCTATTCGGCACACTGGCCATGAGTTCGCTTCACGTTCAGCTGGGTATTCTGACGCGTCGGGATATGGTCTGCGGATTGTGGAAGATCAGGGCGAGAAGCGAAGCGACTTGAGAAAACGAACGGAGTCGAAATTCCTGATTCCTGGGGCGGACATCGAATCAATCCGTCAGATTCTCAAGCAACGTTTTGAGCCACAAACACATGGCCACAAATTCTCAACGGTTCGCAGCCTGTATTTTGACGACCCCCGATTGTCAGCCTGCCGCGCCAATCTGGAAGGGCTTGACGGCCGACGCAAAGTGCGGATTCGCTGGTACGATTCGCCGAAACCGCAACACGAATTCTTTTTTGAAGTCAAATGGCGCGAGAACAAGTTGACGGGCAAGCACCGCTTGAGAATGAATGCGGAACGTCCGCTCCATCAATGGACCTTTCGCCAACTCCAACAACAACTCAACACTGTCTTGCCAGAGAAATTTCAATCCCGCTTTTTGCGGAATATTGAACCGGTACTCATTGTTGAATATCGCCGAGAACATTTCGTGGCCATTGAATCAACACGTGCGACCGACGTTCGCCTGACGCTCGATTACGATCTGAAATTTTATGATCAGACGGGGCGGTCTGGTCTGAATTTGGACTTCGGTCGACGGATGCTGGATTTTGCCTTAATTGAGTGCAAAGTTCCCTCAGGTTTTTCTGTCCGAACGGAGACCTTGTTTTCACCCTTGAAATTGAGGATCGGTAGCTGCAGCAAATATGTAGCAGGGTGCCAGACCCTCGATCTGATGAGAGCATAAGAAACGCTATTTGTGATACGTAACGCGGCTACTTTGGAAATTAATGCTCGTGAAATGAGCAAAAATTATCTTTCGTCGAAAACGCAGAAAGTCAGGAATCTATGAAACGAATCGTAGTCTCAACCAGCTTCGTCGTTGGGATTGTCGCCATGGCGATGACCATTTTCTCTCAACAAGAAGGTCAACGGCGAATGGGCTTTGGCCCCGGACCGGGAGCACCCGAGCTGAAATTGGTCAAAAAATTCGACGCTAATAATGACGGTTGGTTGAATACCGAAGAACGAGCGGCGGCCAGAAAAGCACTTCCAGAACTTCAAAAGGCCGCACGTGAAAAGATGGCATCGGAACGACCGCGGTTTGGTGAACCTCCTCCCGGCGATTTGCCCGGCGGTTTACCTCGCGAAGCAAATTCTGATCGCGATAAAAACCGTCCGTTGAACGACAACGCAAAGGGCGACGAAAAGGAACGACCGCGCGACGGCCAACCTCCGGGTCGACCGGACGGCCCGCGCGGTTTTGGTCCACCCGATGGACCGCCAGGTTTTGGGCCTCCAGATGGACCACCGGGATTCGGACCGCCAGGCGGGCCTGGCGGAATGGGGCGCAATCGGGAACCTTCGAAGAAGGGCCCAACGGTTACGGTTAATTCTGTAACGACCTATTCGGATCGCGACTTGTACGATCCGAAAATCCTGCGAACGGTCTTCATTAATTTTGAAGATAAAGAAAACTGGGAGGCTGAATTGGCGGACTTCAAGAACACGGATGTGGAAGTCCCCGCAGAAATTATTGTCGACGGTCAAACGTATCCCAACGTTGGGTTGAAATTCCGTGGTAACTCTTCTTACCAAATGACTCCTGCAACCTACAAACGTTCGCTTAATCTTTCAATGGACTTGGTTAATGCAGACCAAAGGTTGTACGGTTGCAAGACGCTTAACCTACTCAACGCCGCAGGCGATCCATCGTTCATGAGCGCGCCGGTTTATGCGGCAATCGCGTTGAGATTCACGCCGGCACCGAAAGCAAACCTTGTGAAGGTCGTTATTAACGGTGAGTCATGGGGCATTTTTGCCAACGTACAGCAATTCAACAAGGATTTCCTTGATGAGAATTTAGGGATCTCCAAAGGTGCCCGCTGGAAAGTCCCGGGTCGACCAAATGGCGACGGAGGTCTACGATACAAAGGCGATGAAGTTTCCGCATACAAAACGACCTTTGAGATCAAGACCGCTGACAAAGAGGAATCGTGGGCCGCCTTGATTAACTTGTGCAAAGTCCTCAACGAGACTCCGACGGATGAATTGCCGACTGCAATTGAGCCGCTTCTCGATGTCGACGGTACACTTTGGTTTCTGGCAAACGATATCGCCACAGTAAACAGTGATGGTTATTGGACTCGCGCCAGCGATTACAACATTTATCTCGACCCCAACGGTAAGTTTCATCTCTATCCGTATGACATGAATGAAGCCTTCATCGCCGGTCACGGTCCGCCAGGGGGGGGACGTGGTGGTCGTCGAGGCCCGCCTGGCGAAGGCCCACCGCCTGGTCAACCGGCTCCCGGTGACGGTAAACGTGGCGATGACGCTCCCCGTGGTGACCGTCCACCAGGTGGCGAGCCAGCCCAGGAATTTCGACGTCCGTTTGGACCAGGTGGTCCCGGTGGACCAGGAGGACCGCGCGGACCAGGAGGGGGCGGACCTGAACTCGACCCGCTGATTGGCCTTGATGACCAAAGTAAACCGCTGCGAAGTAAACTTCTGGCTGTTCCCAAATACCGTGAACAGTACTTGCAACATATTCGCAGCATTGCTGAATTCGGAATGGCTCCAGAATTCATTGAGCCAATGATTGATGAATTCGTCGGACTAATCAAAGACGAGGTTCAGGCCGACACGAAAAAATTATCAACCGTCGAAGCGTTTGAAAAAGCGGTTGCGAAAAAATCCGAACAAGATGGCGCTACGGACAAGGCCATGGAGGAAGCCCCTGAAAAGGCAAATCCTGAAAACGGCGAAGTTCCCAAGGCTGCCGGTGGTCCTCCAATAAAGCGGGTCGAATCCATTCGTGAGTTCTTTGCGGCTCGCCGCAAGTACTTGCTGCAGCATAAAGAAATCGCCAACTTGCCGGGTCCGCCGCAATCGCCAACGGAACGAGTCGACATGCGAAAAAAACAGAATTGATTAAGCTTTGATCGTCTTAATCCGCAACACCTTCGCGACACGAATTGCGAAGGTGTTTTTGTTTTATGACGCAAAATTCAATGCGACTAGTTTGCCGCAGTCGGTTTCTTCTTGATCTGAGAATCACCACGCCGGCGTTCCAGACGTTCCATCGCGCTTCGCATCAATTTCAGCAACTCCTCGCGTTCTTCTCGGCCACTTTCAATCCGCGATGTCAGTTCTTTCGACTCGTTGATAAGGGCTTCGTTGGCCGCTCGCAACCGCTCGAGTTCCTGATTCTGCTGCTGGATCTTTTCACGATAGGCCGATAGTTCATCACGATTCCGCTGATACTCCAATAGCTTTCGTCTGGAAATTTCGAGCAAATCGGTTTGTTTGGCGAGGCTTTCCGCTTGCTCCGCGATCGTCTTTTCATGGATTGAAGTCAACGAAAGCAGAGAATTTTTTTCGTCCGCGATCTCCTGCATTTCCTCCAATTTAAACGACCAGTCCTTTTCGCGTTCAGCAAGTTCTCGTTTGCTGAGTTCCTCCTGTTGTTTTGCCTCCGCGGCCAACTTTTCTGCCGAATCGATCCGGTCGCGGGCCGCGGCAAGTTCGTTTTGCAGCTGGACAAGTGCCTTCCGCACGTCTTTCAGCTCATTGAAAGCCGCGCGTCGATCGCGTTTGACTTCCAGAATTCG